>CAYNZS010000040.1:9770-19804 GCA_964401695.1 uncultured Nitrospirales bacterium | reverse complement strand
AGCTTGTCTCGTTGCTCGTCGTAATCTCCGAGCACGTACTTGGGGCCACTGGAGTGGCTGAAATAAAGCAGGATGTACTTGTCCCCGATGGGCCAGAAATAGGGACAGGAGTAGTCGTCGCCTGGGAGCGAGTAGTGGTCGTTCTCCACGAATCGGTGCAGGTGCTCCCAGTTCGCTAGGTTTTCCGAGCGGAACACGGAACCGGACGACAACTGGTAGTAGGTGCCGTCCTTCTTCCAGATGCAGGGATCGAAGATCCCGTAGGGCGGCCGCGAGCCGTCTGGATTCTTCGAGGGGAGCACGGGCTTACCGGTTACTTTCTCCCAGTTCAGCAACAGCGGATCGCTGGCTACGGCGACCATGTTGCCGACCTCGAACCACCCGTGATAGCAAGCAATCACGCGTCCGTCCTCGACGAGAGCCGAACCGGAGAAGCATGCTTGTTCCGGATCGGGGTAGATGGCGTAGGGAAGGTCGCGCCAGTGGATGAGGTCGTCGCTGACGGCGTGCCCCCAGTGCTGGCGGTGATCTCCGACGGGCCACGCCTGATAGAACATGTGCCAACGGCCTTGCCAGAAACAGAGTCCGTTCGGATCGCCGTTGAAGCTTTCGGGGCTTGTGAAATGATAGACCGGCCGGTACCTGTCCGAAACGGCCAGCCTTTTCCGCGACTCGGCAAACTGCAACATGACAGGATTCGTCTTCAGTTGTTCTTCCTGCTCCTCAAGCGTATCGGCGAAGGTGTATTTCGGGATGCGCGAGGCATTGTTGACGGTTTCTTCCTGGGCTTCGGACTGTCCTTCAGCCCTTGGCGCCACGAGAATCGACAGCGCCAACGCTGCGGCTATCACGAATGCAGGTTTCGGGAGGATTTGACATTTCATTGAATTTGTTGACCTCATTCGTTAAGAATCGAACACAACTGTCTAGCGAGAAAGACTGCCACCGGTAGGTGGAGAAAATCAACAAACACCAACGGGATGCCGCCCGGCGTGCGGCCAATACTAGCCCGGTACGAGAGCTGAATCGAGCGATTAATCTCCATCCCTGGTCTAGGGGGGGGAGGAGAGGGTCGAACTTGCGAGTACCTTCGCGGTCTCACCCGCGCCGAGGGCAAATTGTGTAAGAAACGAGAGGTCTGAGTCGGCTGTTCTCCCACCCCGTGCCGGAGTCAATTGTAGAATATCGACCCTCCCCCAGCCCCTCCCTAAAGAGACCATCCAAAAAGTACAGAAAGCCAAAAACCGGCGGCGCAGGGAAAATTCGACGCCCGAGAATGGATCACATTGAACGGTCTCTGCTTCAGGTGACAAAAAGTTCAATTGAAAAACTGCCTCGCCGCACCCGGTTGGACTTTTGGGAAGGCCCCTAAACCAGGGAGGGGGGGGTAGGTTAACTATTTACGCGTAGTTACTTGTACATTAATCCACTAGCGCGAAAATTTCACCCATTTGCCACTGCTACGGAGGCGGACAAGGTGTCTTTGACGAGATCTTCGGGCGATGCGTGAACGTCGACAGCGATCGCGACAACTTGACTGCGGCCTCGAATTCCGGATACGCTGGAAGCTTGTCTGGTATTTTGTGGCCGGGGGCAAATATGTCGAGCCCGTGCCCGTGGGAGAAACTCGAACAATGCGCTGTAACCTATCGCGCTGCCTGCTCAGTGCATTCGTGCTGCTGGGGTCCGCAATCGCTGTCGCCGGAGGGATCGACTACAGCCACGGGCTGTCATTCATCGAACCGCTGAAATATTTGCCCGACTTCCAGCATTTCGACTACGTCAACCCAGATGCCCCTAAGGGCGGCGAGATGCGCTTCCCCGAGCTCGGCACCTTCGACAGCTTCAACAGCATGATCGACAAGGGCCGTACGCCTTGGGGCGTCACCATTACTCCGGAATACCACAACCTCCTCTACGACCGCCTGCTTGAGGAAGCCATCGATGAACACGCGAGCTACTACGGCCGCCTTGCCGACGGCGTCTGGGTCTCCGAAGACTGCAGGGAGTTCGCGTTCCGCATCCGCGAAGGCGCCTCCTGGCACGATGGCAAGCCGCTCACCGCCGAGGATGTCCTATTCACATTCGAGACCTACAGGAAGGACGGCTCGGCCGGCATCCGCACGGCGCTGCTTGAGCTCGACACCATCGAGCTGATCAGCCCGCGCGAAGTGTACTTCACGATCAAAGAAGACGTGGAGGCGAACCCGATGCTGCCGATCACAGTCGGCATCTACCCGATCATGCCCAAGCATTACTGGGCCGGCCGCGACTTCACGAAGACAACCATCGAGCCGCCGCTCGGCAGTGGCCCGTACAAGATAGGCGAATTAGTGCTCGGCCGCCACATCTACTACGATCGTGTCGAGGACTACTGGGGCAAAGACCTCCCAGTGATGAGGGGCCGCTACAACTGGGCTCGCGTCAAGTACGACTACTTCCGCGACAACGCCGTCATGGTCGAGGCAATAAAGGGCGGCGTACTCGATCTCCAGCACGAGTACGTCTCCAAACAGTGGTTTAACGACTACGACTTCCCGGCGTTCGAGGCCGGCCTGTTCAAGAAGATTCTCCTCGATCTCGACCGGCCGTGGGGCATGGACTGCCCGCTGGTTTGGAACCTCGAAATTGAGCGTTTCCAGGATATCCGCGTGCGCGAGGCGCTCTGGCTGCTTCACGACTTCGAGTGGATCAACCGCGTACTGATGTTCGGCTTCTACCTCCACTCCGACAGTTTTTTCTTCAACTCGGAAATGTCGGCGAGCGGCCTGCCGACGCCCGAGGAACTCGAGGTGCTCAAGCCGTTCCGCGGCCAAGTGCCCGAGCGCGTTTTCACCGAGCCGTGGTGCAGCCAAGGCACCACCGGCTACGGCCAGAGCCGCGACAATCTCGCCAGGGCGCTCGAATTGTTCGAGGAGGCCGGCTGGGAGATTCGCGACGGCGCGATGACCAACGTCGAAACCGGCAAGCCCTTCGAAATCGACTTCATTTTCATCGCGCCGGCGCTGTTGCGCGGGGTGATGCCATTCGTCGACGCCCTGAACCGCATTGGCATCCAGACCACCGCGCGCGCGCCCGAACTGTCGAACTGGCTCTACCGGATGCGCAGCGGCAAGTTCGACGGAGGCAGCCAGCAGTACCTCCCCACTTTCATACCTGGGCTGACGCTGCGCAACTGGTTCAGCAGCGCCTCCGCAGATAAAGAATTCTCACAGAATTTCATAAACTTGCGCAGTTCCGTAGTGGATCAGCTCATCGAGAAGGTGGTCGTGGCGAACAATCCCCGGGACTTCTACGCCGCGACGCGCGCGCTCGACCGCGTACTGCTGTGGAATTTCTACGTGATCCCGACGTGGGCGCAGCCGGGATTCCGCGTGGTCTACTGGGACAAATTCGGCCAGCCCGAAAACGCACCGCGGCTGCGCAGGGAGGCGTGGCTCGATACCTGGTGGTTGGATGAGGAGAAAGCCGAGCACGTAGCCAAAGGATTGGCCGAATTGACCGGTGGCAGCCACTGACGCTCCACGCCAACGCCGCTCACCGCGATGGCTCGATGCCAACGCGGGCCGAAGTGTCTTGCGTTGACCCAATTTAGCGACTCTTTCAGGGCCTCTTTGGCTTCAACATGTTTCGGGCCGTCCGCCAGGTTCTCTCAGGCATTAAGGTCAACCGCACTGTCATACAGCACCTCCCAACCGTCCTGACAATGAATGTAGCGATGCCGCCTTTGTTCGACAGCAACGAAGTTTGATATCGACCAACGGCGCTGCTAGACTCACACTGGTAAGAGACGGCGGAATAACCCTGGCGGCGTCTTCACAACAACGCGCCGCAAAGCAGGCACCGCGAAATCGTGTGTCGTGCCGCGGTTTAGGGCGGTTCTTTCGAACTCGCCCGCGCATACCCTTGAAAGCATTCTCGCAAGCAGATTTTCAGGAATCAGCAAAACGGACATTCGCCCGCTTAGCCGGGCGGCAAACTAACCGATTTATTCCGGGAACGGTTACGGGAGAGGGAATCAGCCATGACAGACAGCGACAATCAGGCAGGTCAAGATGATGGAGCCGGACTCTCCCGCAGGCGTTTCCTGAAGGCCACGGGGAATGTGGCGGTCGGGTCGGTCGTGGGCAGCGCTTTGTCCGGTGTGTTCTGGTTGGGCGACGCCGTGGCGGCGATCCCGGTTTCTGAGGGCTACCTTCTTGTTGACAGGAAAAAATGCCAGGGCTGCGTCTCTTGTATGCTTTCGTGTTCGCTGGTGAACGAAGGCGTCGAGAACCTTTCCCTGGCCAGAATCCAGATCATTCAGAACTCCTTCGAGAAGTGGCCCGACGACGTGATGATCGAGCAGTGTCGGCAGTGTGTCGAGCCTAAGTGCTTGGAGGCCTGCCCGGTGGACGCCATCGAGGCCAATCCCGAACATGGCAACGTGAGACAGGTGAACACGGAGAAGTGTATTGGCTGCGCCATGTGCGCCGATGCTTGCCCTTTCACGCCCAGCAGGCCGCTGTTGGCCGCGGATGACGCCTTCGAGGGGGCGCGGACGAGCAGGAAGTGCGACTTGTGCGCCAGCGCGCCCTACCATTGGGACGACGCGGGCGGCGGGCCGGACGGGATGCAGGCGTGCGTGGAAGTCTGTCCTGTCGGAGCCATTCAGTTCACCTCGGAAGTCCCTGTTCAGGAAGGCGACGCCGGATACAACGTGAATCTCCGGGGAGAGGCCTGGGGAAGGCTCGGCTTCCCAACGGACTAATCCATTTCGGGCGGCTCGTGGCGCTGAGGGTAATGGGGATATCCGCCAGATGAACGGCTATGCAGGGAAGATCCTGAGACTCAATCTAACGGACCGGAAGGTCTCCTCGATCGCGACGAGCGACTACGATCAATGAGGTGGCGGCCATCTTACCTTCACTCTTACTTTTCGATAGGGCTTCAGCTGCAAACGCGACAAGCGAAAAGGCCAGCCTCAGAACCAATGTACTCGTGAAGTATCTACGCATTTCGTTTCTCCTCGGTGATGTTCGATATGTCCCGGCACGCACATGCCCGGCATCCAAGACCAATGGCGACAGGCCACGATCCCTACTTCGTTCGACTCCGCCGGCGAAACGCAACAACGTCGAGCTATGCGTGTCAATAGGGTTATTCGGCAGCGGGGAGAATCCATGTCAGTGAAGTGGGAGCGAGTCGCGTTTCTTGACAGCGCCGCGCCCTGTGCCGGGGGCAAATTGTGTGAGAAACGAGAGGTTCGAATCGACTGTTGTCTCAGCCGTAAGATTGTGGGGCGTTGTGGAGGGTCGAAGGCGCAAGGAACTTTGCGGCCTCGCCCGCGACTCGAACAACATCAATCGAAAACAATAGACAGGCGTTTCTTAAGAACGCATCACCCGCGTACCGGTCGAAGTTGTGGAAGAGGGGAAAGACGTCAGTCGACTATTGTCTCCGCCTTAGTGTTGCGGGAAGCTGCGCCGGCTCCACCGTCCCGCTACGAAAATCGGCGAGATCACCGGATTAACCCAATTTCTAGCGACGACGGCCCTAACCCGCAACCTCCATCCTGTCTTATCCTGACATCCCGTCAGGAGAGGTGACGCCGGAACGGCGAAATACTGGTATACTAACTTGGAGAGACTGCGAGGGGGGGGGAATTACCTCCATCGGAGCCGCGTAGCGAGTTCTGCCGCAACCCCTTGGTGTGGAAGCGAATAGGCCATGCCGATATAGAAGGGGTGCCTCTGTCGGTCCGTGGGTTAGCGCGTGGCCGGCATGGGCGGAGTGTAATGGGAAGGCGGTCTCGACAGTAGCTGATACTAAATCGCCCAATCTTCGGGAGATTATTGATGGCAGGTATGTTGGCGGGAGCAAAACGAGTAGAGGGCCAGAATACCTCCTGGTCTTATCGAGGGTTGACGGCGCTGGCTGGGGTATTCGCGCTGAGCGTGTTCGCGACGGGGGCCGCCTTCGCGGAAACCTCCCAAGGTCCAAAACTCGCTACCATCGTCTCGCAAGCTGGCGCTTGGACGAACGCAACCAATATCACCCGCAGCGACGATGCCGACGCAACTTCAACGCTAGCCGCGAGCGCAACCTCTGGAACACTGAGTGGGGCTGGATATAGATTCTCGATTCCCACCGGAGCGCAAATTCGGGGCGTCGAGATCAATATCGAGTACAACGCCACGAGTGTTTCCGGTACTCCGGTGATATCGGTGCAGCTCAACGGCGCGGGCACAATCAAGACATTCAATCTCGTTGACGGACCAGGCGACACGGTTCTCGCGCTCGGCGGGCCGGGCGATGTGTGGGGACAGAATAAAACGGAGCTCAATTCGACGGTTATCAACGATGCCACCATCTTTTCCGTTGACGTCAGTATAGACACCGGTACGGGCGACGCGGGATCGTTCGGCATCGACGCGATCTGGGTGAAGGTGTTTTTCGCGGATCGCGTCTTCGTCGATGTAAACCAAGTCAGCACCGAAGACGGCGATGGTGTTGTACGCGGTACGTCATGGGTCACCGCGTATAACACTATCCAGGAGGCGATCAACGCGCTTGCGGGCGGATCGCCGAAGGCGGAGATTTGGGTGTCGAAGGGGACGTACGAAGAGACCCTCAGTATGCAGTGGGGTGTGGAGTTGCGCGGCGGGTTCGACGCGGCGCAGTCGCATGATCTCCTCTCCGACGCCGACCCGCTCGGCAACGAGACGATTATCGACGCGAGCGTGTCCTCGCAAAACCCCACGCCAGCGGATCACGCCGTGAGTCTGGGGCTTTCCGATAACGACACGGTTAACATCGCAGCCCAACGCGTGGACGGGTTCACCATAACCGGCGGCATCGCCAACGGCGGAGGAAACCTCAAATCCGGATTGAGCGGGGACGGGTTCATCATAACCGGCGGCATCGCCAACGGGTGGCCGACGCCCTCCGATTGTGGCGCGGGCATCTACGTGCAGCAGAGCGGCTCTGCCAACGACCCTGTCGTCATCGCCAACTGCACGATTACGGGCAACTCGGCAATCATGGACGGCGCCGGCGTGTACATCGACCAGTCTCAAGTCGTTATCGAGAGCAGTTTCATTGATTCCAACACGGCCGGCAAGGGTGGCGGAGTGGCCGTGTACACTGGATCGGTCGTGACCATCGAAGGTTCGCACATCTTGTCGAACCAAGCGCAAACCGGGGGCGGGATATATGTTTCGACCGGATCGGAAACGGTGAGTATCGACTCGTCGTGGATTGTCGGGAATGCAAGCGACGGAGACGCTGGCGGGCTGTACATGGGACGCGCGGCCACCGTCGAGAACACCGTCTTCGGAGGGAACGAGGCGTTGTTCGACGGCGGCGCAATCTATATCGAGTTCGGGATCAATGGCACGATCGCCAGTTCCACTTTTACGACGAACCAAGCGACCGGCGCCGGCGACGCCGTCTTCATGGCCGGCAGCAATTCGACCACCATCCAGAACAACATCTTCGCCCACCACCCCACCACGGCCCTATGGAATTCTTTCCACGAAGGCGAAGACGGCCCAGAAGCGGCTTTTACGGGTTCTCCCACGTCCGGCACGGTTTCGCTGACCGTGAGCTTCACTGACCAGTCCACAGAAGGCAGTTCATCTATCTCTACGTGGTCATGGGATTTCGGGGATGGCGGAACCAGCGCACAACAGAATCCGAGCCACACGTACGAGAGTGAGGGCACCTATACGGTTTCGCTCAGAGTGGCTACGTCGGTAGGATCCGACAGTGAAAGTAGAACAGACTACATAACAGTGAGACAGTCAAACACCCGTGAAATCGATGTCCTCCGTCCAGTGGGTACTGACGTCTTGACGAGAGCAACTATCTTCCGGATCGAGTGGACTGCCACTGGCGTCACCAGCCCAGTCTGGAAATTCTTCTTGGACAAGGCGGGTGTATTCGACCGCTTGCTCTCACCAACGCCTGTAGATGACGGTGGAGGGAACTGGCACGCAGACTGGACCGTACCGACAGACCTTGCGACTGCATGTGACTGGAGCATCGTCGTCAAAGATGATTCCCTGGTTATTGACGACCATTCAGAGGAGTTCTGCGTCACCGATGCCCCGGCAGCTACTTGGATTGATGTGACAAACACTCCTAGCCCGGACAACGGCACTGGCGCCTCGCCCACGCTCAGCAACAACCTGTTCTTCGGCGGCGGCAAGATCTTTTACCACACGGTCGAAAGCCTGGACCACATGACGGCATCCGCGATAAATGGCGACACCGCGATTTCCGCGTCGCTAAACGTGGAAGGCGACCCCAACTTCGTGAGCGATCCCGTTTCGGGATTCGGTGGGACTTGGATCGATGTCGTCTACGACTCGGCCAATAATGTGACTCTCCTGACTTCGGACACGCCTCTCGATATCGCGCGATTTGGCTCGACCGTGTTCATGCGGCCAGATACCGCGAAGCCGCATCAACTCTTCGCCGAGCGCCTCTCGGAGTTTGAGTACCAAGCGTTCGGCGACGTCACATCAAGCACGTTCGCGGGCGCGTCATTTATACTGTCGAATCCCCGTATCAAGTTTGGATCGGCGGCCATCGATCAGGGCACCGACTCGAATCCAGTATCTCTCGACCTTGATTCCGAGTCGCGCCCCGCGGATATCCCCGGCGTGGGCAATGAGGTGTCTGGCACGTACGACATTGGGGTCGACGAGTTTGTCGATACGGACAGCGATACGCTGTCGGACCGCTTCGAGGCGGCGATCGGCACCAACCTCGGCGAACAGGATACGGACGGCGATGGCCTAACGGACTTCGACGAAATTCAGACTCATGGCACCGATCCGTTGCTCGGCGACACCGATGGCGACGGCCTGAGCGACGACGCTGAAATCAACGTACTCCTGACCGAGCCGACCCTCTTCGACACCGACGCCGATGGGACTTCGGACGGCGCGGAACTGGGCGTGGGCAGGGATCCCCTCGTGGCCAACCCGCGATTGATCACCACCTTCGCCGGCACGGGAGCGGCAGGCTTCAGCGGCGACGGCGGCCAAGCCATCAGCGCGCAACTGAACAGCCCCGGAAGTGTAACGATCGATGAAACGGGCAATCTCTTCATCGCCAGCATATCGGACCATCGCATCCGGAAGATTGGTCCCAGCGGAGTCATCACCACCGTCGCGGGAAATGGCGTAGGCGGCTTTAGCGGCGACGACGGCCAAGCCACCAGCGCGCAACTGCAAAACCCCGAATTCGTGGCGGTTGATAACGCCGGTAATCTCTTTATCGCGGACACTCAGAACCATCGCGTACGCAAGGTGGACACAGATGGCATCATCACCACCTTTGCGGGGACTGGCGAGCCTAGCTTCGGCGGTGACGACGGCCAAGCCACCAGCGCGCAACTGCAAAACCCAACTGGTATAGCGTTTGACAGCGCCGGCAACCTTTTTATCGCCGACCGCCTCAACGCGCGCGTTCGAATGGTGAACACCAGGGGCGTCATCACCACCGTTGCGGGGACTGGCACGCCGGGGTTCAGCGGCGACGGCGGCCTAGCCACTAGCGCGCAACTGCAAAACCCAACTGGTATAGCGTTTGACAGGGCCGGCAACCTCTTTATCGCCGATCGCCTCAACGCGCGCGTTCGAATGGTGAACACCAGGGGCGTCATCACCACCGTTGCGGGGACTGGCACGCCGGGGTTCAGCGGCGACGGCGGCCTAGCCACTAGCGCGCAACTGCAAAACCCAACTGGCATAGCGTTTGACAGGGCCGGCAACCTCTTTATCGCCGACCGCCTCAACGCGCGCGTTCGAATGGTGGACCTCAGCGGATTCATCTCGACGGTTGCGGGGATTGGCACGTCCGGTTTTAGCGGCGATGGCGGCCCGGCTACCAGCGCGCAACTGCAAGACCCCACCAATCTAACGGTTGACCCGGATGGCGATATCTTCATCGCCGATTCCGTGAACCACCGCATCCGGAAAACGTTCAGCGATCTGACGCCCCCGGCTGCCGACACGATCACACCCGCATCGGGCGGCCCTCCG
>CAYNZS010000040.1:0-9670 GCA_964401695.1 uncultured Nitrospirales bacterium | reverse complement strand
CGATGCCGCGGGCAACCCCGCCGTCGCAGCCGTGCGCACTGTCAACATAGTCGATACAACGCCGCCGACGATCGCCATCCTGGGCGAGAACCCGACAACCATTGCGTTGGGCGGTGTCTACACCGACGCGGGCGCCACCGCGACGGACGTCGTGGATGGCGATCTTACGGCGTCTATCGTGGTTGACGACCAGGTCGATTCGAATACCATTGGCACTTATTTCGTTGGCTTCACGGTTATCAACGCGGCGGGCGAGAGCGCGTCGGCGGAACGCGTGGTCAACGTGATCGAGCCCCCGCAACAGCTCCTATTTGTGGATCTAAACGCGCCCGCGGATGGCGACGGACGGAGCAAGAGCCCATTCAACACGATCGGCCAAGCGCTCAGCCTGTCAACCACGGTCACCGACGCGATCATCGTAGTCCGGCGCGGGCTCTACCCCGAGACGTTGTTCGTAGGCGAGGGCGTGACCATCCGAAGCGAGGAAGGCGCGTTTCACACGATCATCGACGGAGGCGGAACGCCGGGCGATATCGTCACGTTGAGCGACGGGGCGAAACTGGTCGGTTTTACCGTCGGCAAGGGGCAAGGGGCGGCCGTTCGCGTACTCGAACTGGCGGAAGCCACCGTCTCGAATAATGCGTTGCACACGGTCTCGACAGGCCTCGCCGCAGAGCCAAATTCGGTCACGAGATTTACAAATAACACGGTGTATTCCACCGGTGTCGGTGTGTTCGGCGAGCCGAGCGCGGTCTTCGCCCGGCTGAAGAACAGCATATTCAAAGGCAACGATACGGCGATCTCGATGGACGCCGGAGCTATTCTAGGTGGCGACGAACCTGGCCATAAACTAGCTACGCGCGCGGGTTCGACGCGCGGCGCGCGAACAGAGCTACACGGCTCGTTCAATCCCCAGCCAAGCCAGATACCCATCAGGAAACAGGCGAGCCAGAGCCAAGCATACCGGGTTCACCGGACGCTTATGTTCAATCTATTCTTCGAGAACGGGACGGATTTCGTTGGGTCCGCTCCCGCCACGACCGACTTGTTCGCGGACCCGCAATTCGTCAATCCATCCGAACTCAATTTCCACCTGCAATCCGCATCGCCGGCTAGAGACGGTGGCGATCCCAGTGCAGCCTTCAACGACGTGGACGGCTCGGTCAACGATCTGGGCGCGGACGGTGGCCCCCTGGGCGTGAGGGACTTCGAGGTGCCCTTCGCGATTCTCACGGTCGTTGGCGAAACCACAGTGGACGCGCCGGCTCTCGTCGAATTTGACGCCTTCGCTTCGTTCGACGAATACGGCATAGACGAAATTGTCTGGGACTTCGACCGGCTGGACGGCTTGGGCGTCGATGCGACCGGCGAGGCCGTGTCGCGGACATTTGACACGGCGGGCCAGTTCATCGTCACGCTGCTCGTAACAGACCACAGTGGCCTCGAGGGGCGCGCGCGCGTCGAGATCGCCGTATCCGAAGACAGAAACATGCCGCCCACCGGAGGCGCGTCCGTCACGCCAAACGCCGGCGCCGCGCCGCTGACCGTCACCTTCTCGGGCCATGGAACCGACCCCGATGGCGGGAACGTCACCTTCTCCTGGGAATTGGATGACGGGAACCACGCCTTCAGCACAAATCAGAATCCGGTTCTCACGTTCCCCGAGGGCACCCCCCCCGGCAGCAAACGTGTAATCATGACGCTGACGGATGACGAAGGCACCCAGACCCAACGGATGACTTTCGTTACGATTACCGAGGGGCAGGAGGATATCTCCGGCGTTGTCGACCCAGACGCGGAAATAACCGTCATGATCAACGACGCGAGCAGCGCCCTTGACGAAACGGAAGTAACCATTCCAACGGGCGCAACCGACGAGCCCATCGTGATCACGATTTCGCCTGTCGATGAAATCCTGCCCCAGTTCAACGAGAACTTCGGCAACCTCACGCAACTGGGCCCGGCCGGACACGTGTTCAGCCGACCGGTGACCGTCGCGATTCCACACCCCGCCGAACTGCTGCACAATGATGTGATCGAAGTGTTCTGGTACGACGAAGAAAACGAGTCATGGCGAAACGACGGGATCTTCAATGTAACGCATATCGACGGTTTCCAGCGTCACTTCGTGCGATTCGAGACAAGTCACTTCACGATTTTCAACACGTCGTCGATCATCCCGCGCACTATCCAAGGTATCGTGGTATCCGAGGTGGACGAAACAGCAATCGAAGGCGCCTCAATCAAGCTTGCTTCAGAAAGCCTTGAGGCCTTTTCGGATGGAGACGGCTTGTACACCTTCGTTCGAGATTTTGAGCCAGGCACTTACGATGTGTCGGTTACGGCCGATGGCTTCCAAGACGAGACGAAATCCTACGAGTTGAGCAGCTCCGCGGTCTCGAAGCTAAACTTCCAGATGAAGAACACCATCACGGAGTTTCCGCGCATTTCGTTGAGTCAAAGCAGCTTCACGAACATTCCGAACGAAGGGGATACGCTTACCGTCGATGTCTCGAATTCGGGCGAAGGGACGCTGGACTGGTCCGTGGCGGTCTCCGACGGGTCCGAATGGCTCAGCGTTGCGGCGTCCGAAACATCCATTACCATCACGGTGGCCGAAAACACCGGAAGCGAACCGCGCGATGGCGTCGTGCGCGTGACCGACCCCACGGCAACAAATAGCCCCGTCGACATCGCGGTCTGGCAAGCGGGCCAAGCCAAAGGCTGCTCGGGCGCGGGGGGCTTCGTCAGTTTCACCGTCGCCTGGGGCGATGTGCTAGTATTTCTCTTGATGACAGTCGGCTTGTGGGCACACGGGCGCTGGCGGCGCGAGCCAACTGTTGCTGGCGGCGAGTGACGAGGAGGCAAGTCGTTGCGCGAGTCGAGTTTTCGGATAGGAGGAAGCCCGCGGGGACGCGTGCGCCACTTCCCGCTGATCGGTCTTCTGCTGGGGGCCGCGGCTATCGCCACCGTCGCCAATCCAGCCGACGCCCAGCGATCCGGCAGGTATCGGGACTGGGGAGGTGGCGGCGGCTACCAGCCTAAGCCCCACGCCCCAAGAATCAACGACTATAAAACGGACAAGTTCACCTTTGCCACCGTGGCCTACAATCAGGTGCGCTATGAGGACAAGGGAATCGGATGGATTACCGACTACCCCAAAGCAGGCCACTTCTTCATGTTGCGCCTCGCCGAACTCACCACCATCGACATCGAGCTCAATGACTACGGCGAGCCCCGCCAGGTCATCGTGGATCTGAACGAACCGTCGCTGTTCAACTATCCCTTCATTTTCATGTCCGACGTGGGAACGTTGGAATTCAGTGACGAGGAAGTCGGAAATCTGCGCCGCTACCTCCTCAACGGCGGATTTCTTTACGTAGACGACTTCTGGGGCGACCTGGCGATGCAATACTGGGTGCATGAGATCGGCAAAGTGCTGGATCCCTCCGTCTACCGAATCGAAGACATACCGCTGAGCCACCCCATCTTCAATATCGTGTTCAAGGTAAAAGAAGTGCCACAGGTCCCTTCGATTCAACATTGGAACGAGTCGGCTGGCGGCACTTCGGAGCGGGGCCGCGGGAGCGCGAAGCCAAGCATGAAGGGCATCTGGGACATGGACGGGCGGCTCATGGTCCTGATGACCCACAATACCGATATCGCGGACGGTTGGGAACGCGAAGACGAAAACATTGAGTTCTTCAACCGTTTCTCCGTCAAAATGTCCTACCCCCTCGGCATCAATATTGTCGTGTATGCGATGACGCATTAGAGCAGTTTAACTAATTATGAATACGAAACTGCCTGTTGCGGTATCGGCTGGCTGCGCCGTAAGACCTCAACATAACCTGCTATGATTTCAGTATTGCTTCTTGCCCGCCCTCCCCTTCTCAGCGCTCTTTTTGAGCGTTGTTCGCGCGAAATTTCCGTTCCCGGCAGTGCGCATAGTAGAACATACGAGTAGGCTCGAGATTTAAAATCGTGCCAATTCGTGGCGAAATATCCCAAATGAGTCTCCGCGGTTCGTACGCCAAAGATCGCAAGCTGTTTGTTTAAGGCAGTTACGACATTTGGCGTTCTTGGCACTGCCCTTGCTTTGCTGCTGGCAGCTGCATGGTTCGGCATAGCATCCACTTTAGTGGAGGACATCATGAAGACCCAGAACGCGACACGAGCCCGTATTGCCATTATATTGGCCATCGTGGGGGTTCTGGGCCTTTCCTCTGCCGGCCAGCAAGTGATCGAAAAGGGCTGGGACCCCTTCGGTATCGGGGGTCACGTGATTACTGCCGTTGTCGCAATATACAACACGTCCGCCCTAGACGAAGCAGCGGACAGCCCTGCGCTGGCGGAAACGCCAGAGCTTTCGAAATGCCTGGCCGCCTGCCCACCGAAGGAAGCTTCAAGAGAAATTGAATGCGAACGGCCCACCCTGCACGCTGCGCCACGCGCAAGCGACACGTTGGGGTCGTAACGCGGCGCGGCCCTTGGCTGGCCCGGATGAGAAATGGGTGGCCTACCCCAGCGGGGGCGCTACTTTTCTTCGTGGTAATCCGTTTCAGTGTTTACGGCCCAGATCGACTCTTTGCCGGCGCTGCCCGAGGCGATGGCATCCACGGCAGCCATGGCGGTCAGCATCGAGTGATCCTGGTTGTTGTACTTGTGCATGCCGTTTCGGCCGACCAGGAAGAGATTCTGGATGGGGTCTAAGTAGGAGCGGATGACGTCGAATTCACCATAGGCGCCGAAGTAGGCGGGGTAGGTTTTCGGCATGCGGATGACGGTGCTGTCCAGAACGTGGTCCGCGCGGACGATTCCGATGTGGCTGAGTTCGTTGATGGCGAATTGGGCAAAGGCGTCGTCGTCCATGGCCCACAGGCTGTCGCCTTCGTTGCAGAAGTACTCGAGTCCTAGCCAGACGGTATCCGGATCGTTGACGAGGTAGGGACTCCAGTTGTTGAAGGTCTGCAGCCGGCCTAGCTTCACGTCGGGTTCCTGGATGTAAATCCAGTTGTCTTGGATAAGGCCCGATTCACCTCCGTCTCGCCGAACTTCGAGGTCCCGAACGAGAAGGCCCACGGTGATGAAATCGCGGTAGACGAGGCCGCCTGCCACGCGGCGCACTTCGGCGGGCGGCGCGCCGTCCATGGCGCGGATCAAGTCCTGGACGGGCATGGTGGAAATGACATAGGACACTTCGTGGGTTTCGGTTTGAGAACCGTCCGCTGTGGCGGTTGTGACCGACGCAACACGCTCGCCGTCCAATTCGATCCCGACCACCTCGCGGCGGAGGATAACTTCGCCGCCGCCTTCCCGGATGCGGCGCGCGACTTCCTCCCACATCTGGCCCGGACCGTGCTTGGGATAGAGGAAGGTCTCGATGAGCGAGGTCTCGGTGTTTTTCTGGGCGATATCGCGGCGGCGCGGCAGCAGGCTCTTGAAGAAGTGTTGCGCCGCTTTGACCACCGAGAGGCCCTTGATGCGTTGCGCGCCCCACTCCGCGCTAATCTCTTTGCAGGGGATGCCCCAAACTTTCTCCGTGTAGTCCTTGAAGAAGGTCGAGTACAACTCGCGGCCGAAGCGGTTGACGATGAACTCTTCCAGGTTCTTTTCGTCGCGCACGGGAAACGCGAGGGCCTTGAGATAGCTGAGGCCGATGCGCACGGTGCGGACGGGGCCGAGGTTCAACAGCGTCGCCGGCCCCAGCGAGATGGGATAGGGGAAGAACTTTCTAAGAAAGTAGATCCTCGAGGTTCGTTCGCGAACGAGCATGACCTCGTCGACCTTGTCCGGATCGGAGCCTTCGTTCTGGGCCCCCATATCCCGCGACTGGTGCCGGTAGGTGATCGTTTGCGAGCCACCCTCGCGCTTTTGCAGCGGCAGGATCTCCTGCCACCAATCCATGACGCGATCCGACTTGGAGAAGAAACGGTGTCCGCCGATATCGATGCGGTTGCCCTTGTAGTTGACCGTCCTCGCGATTCCGCCGAGGTGCTCCGAGGCCTCGAACACGATGGGATGAACGTCGGTGCGCTTGAGCAACTCGTAGGCGGCCGTCAGTCCGGCAGGGCCGGCGCCTATGATGATGGCTATTTTCTTTGGCATGTGGACACAAGAGTAACAACATGCCTAGGGGAAAATCATGGCGGCGTCCAGTTCGAATCGAGTCCTGGCATCCGCTAGACTGTCCGAGTTGTTTCGTGTGGGCTGTTCGTCATCCATTAGGAGAGCAGGAATGACTTCTCTTGAAGGTTTTCGTATGTTGCTTTGTGTTGGCTTAGTGGCGCTGGCGATGCAGCAAAGCGCGGCGGCGGAATTGGAGAAGCGAAACGTCATTCTCTACGTCGTCGACGACCAGGGCATGGAAGACGCCGGTTGCTACGGCAACGAAGTCATTCGAACGCCGGGCCTGGACCGGTTGGCGGCGTCGGGCACACGCCTGACCCACGCGTTCTGCACAACGCCGTCGTGCAGCGCGAGCCGCTCGGTCATAATGACGGGGTTGCATAATCATGCGACTGGCCAATATGGCCACTCGCACAGTTTCAACCACTTTCGGAGCTTCGAGAACTTCCGATCTCTTCCGGTGAGGCTGAATGAAGCGGGCTACCGCACGCTGTGCGCTGGGAAGTTCCATGTAGCGCCCGAACCCGTCTATCACTTCCAGGAAAGCATCCAGACGATGGAGCCGGCGCTGATGGCGGAGCAGTGCCGCGCGCTCATCGAAGCCGACAGTGACCGCCCGTTCTTCCTCTACTTTTGCACCGTCGAACCGCACCGCTGGTTTCTGCGTGAAGGGTCGGCGCCCATTGATCCGGCGGAGGTGATCGTTCCCGATTATCTGCCGGACACCCCCGAATCCCGGACGGAACTGGCGGAATACTACATGTCCGTTGAGCGCGCGGATCGGGGATTGCTCGCGCTCCTGAACATTCTCGAGGCGTCGGGCCATTCAGAGGATACGCTTGTCATTTATATTTCGGATAATGGGGTCGCGTTCCCTGGCGCGAAGACGAATGTGTATGAGCCCGGCGTTCGGCTGCCGTGTGTTGTTCGTAATCCGTTTGCCGAGAAGTCGCTCGGCGTATCGGATGCGATGGTTACCTACGCGGATCTCACGCCGACCATACTGGATTTCGCGCGGGCCGAGTATGATGCCGGCGACTTCCATGGCCGGTCGTTCCTGTCCGACATCCAATCCCCGAATCCCGTGGGGCGGGACGAGGTGTTCTTGTCGCACACCTTCCACGAGATTACGATGTACTATCCCATGCGCGTCGTGCGCGAGCGCCGCTACAAGCTCATCTGGAACATCGCCCACGGCCTGAGTTTTCCCACCGCGGCGGATTTATTTGCGTCGCCGACTTGGAAGGGCGTTTTGGCGCGTGGCGACCACCTCTATGGGAAGCGTACCCTCGACGCATATCTGAATCGGGCGGCGTTCGAGCTGTACGACCTGGAAGACGACCCTGACGAAATCGAGAATCTGGCGTCGCGCGAGGAACACCAGGAACGGCTGGCGAGGATGCAACAGAAGATGCGCGCGGCCCAGAAGCGGACACAGGACCCCTGGCGTGTCAAGTGGAACCACGAATAGTGGCGAGCCATTTCTCGATTGACAGGGGCGGTGGGAGGGCTGTAGACTCCAGAGGTATCTTTCTCCTGCAATCGCGCCTCGAGGCGGCTCATACCGTCTTGGGGGCGTATCGAAGCGCGAATTGCGCTCTAATGTTAAGTAAACTAGATCTCTTGGGAGGTTTGGTGTGAGAATTCTTGGAACCATTTGGACAGCAGTGGCGGTCGTGGCGCTGAGCGGTTCGGCGATGGCGGAGCCGGGGGCAGGCGCGGATCGCAAGGCCCTGTTTGGCGAGTTGCACATGCACACCCAGTGGTCGTTCGACGCGTATTATCTCGGTACGAGGGCGACACCGGATGACGCCTATGAATTCGCCAAAGGAAAGCCGAAGACGCATCCTAACGGCCAGACCTATCAGTTGTCCCGGCCCCTGGATTTCATGGCCGTAACGGACCACGGGATCTTTATGGGCGTTTTCGCAAGGATGGCCGATATGACTCATCCGCTCTCGAAACTGCCTGTTGCAGAGAAGGTTCGTGCCAACGATACGGCTCTCGGAAGTGAAGCCTTTCGCGATATCCTCGCCGCCCGGAGTTCGGGCAAGCCCATGGAAGGCGTGGACACTCCTGAGTCCAGGAAAGAGGTGTGGGACCAGGTCAAGGCCTCTGCGAACCGGCACAATGACCCAGGCACCTTCACGGCGTTCGTCGCATACGAATGGGGGGGCATGCGTGACGGTAAGAACTTGCATCGCAACATAATCTTCAAGGGCGAAACGGCTCCCCCGGTATTCACGGGGACACCCAAGCCCGAGGATCTGTGGAAGTGGATGGACGGGATACGCGAGGACGGCTATCAGGTGCTCGCGATCCCGCACAATATGAATCTGTCCGACGGGGCCGGCTTCGAACGTCAAGACAGCTTTGGAGACCCATTCACGCCCGAATACGCCGCGGCGCGTAACCGGAATGAGCCCTTGGTGGAAGTGAGTCAGATCAAGGGGAATTCGGAGACGCATCCCGCGCTGAGTCCGAATGACGAGTTCGCGGATTTCGAGTTGCTCGAGCTGTACGTCGCCACCAATACTCCGATTACACAGTTTAAGGGAAGCTATGTGCGCGACGCGTACCGCACGGGACTCGAGTTTCAAGACAAGAAAGGCTTAAACCCCTATCGCTTCGGCCTGATCGCCGCCACCGACAGCCATTCGGGCATTGTCGCGATTGAGGAGAACGATTTCTCAAGTGCGTCGGGGAGGGCCGCGCCACGAGATCGGCTAGCAAGAGGCAGGCTGGGCTCTGCAAGAGTCCGTCATTTCAGCGCGTCGGGACTCGCTGGCGTTTGGTCCAAAGAGAATACTCGGGAGAGCGTTTTCGATACGCTCCGGCGCAAAGAGACTTGGGGCACCACGGGAACCCGCATTCAAGTTCGCTTCTTTGGCGGCTTCGATATGGCGGGCGTAAAGCCCGGCGAGGCGGGTTGGATCGAAGCGGCCTATGAGAAGGGCGTTCCCATGGGAGGCGAACTGAAGGCTGGCGACAGCACCGGCGCGCCCACGTTTGCGCTCTGGGCGATCAAGGATCCGGAGAGTGCGAATCTGGATCGGATTCAGATTGTGAAAGGCTGGTCCGAGGACGGCGTCAGCCACGAGCGGGTCTATGACGCTCTATGGTCGGGGAACCGGGTGAAGGATCCTCAAACCGGCAAGCTCCCGGCGGTTGGCAACACGGTAAACCTCGATACGCTCAAATATACCAACTCGATTGGCGCGGTCGAACTGCAAGGCGTTTGGACGGATCCCGATTTCGAGGCGAATCAGAACGCGTTCTACTACGTGCGTGTCCTGGAAATTCCGACACCCCGCTGGAGCTCGTTCGACGCGAAGGAGGCGGGGATTCCGTTCCCAACGGATGTGGCCAAGACGATTCAAGAACGCGCCTACACGTCGCCGATCAGGTACGACCTCCAGTAGCGCACATCGCTCGATACCTAACTCCTCAATAGTGGGCAGGGCGGCTGTAAGTGCGTTAGACCAAGGGGCTTGGGCTCGCACCGGTCGAAAAATGTTCCCAAAATTGTTCCAAGCGCCCC
>CAYNZS010000039.1:0-20097 GCA_964401695.1 uncultured Nitrospirales bacterium | reverse complement strand
TTCTTAGGTTAGCGGCGAGACGCATCTTGGGAACCAGTATATCCGCGTTGGAGGGATTAGGTAAAACGCCACGTCGGATTAGGTAATCTCCTGGCCCGAGCCAAAGCGGGCGTACCCAACTTCTCTGCGCTCCCGGTCATCTCTTACCACCCGCGATTGTGAGGAGCCACTATTTGCTTGTTCCATGTAGAGCGCGAGAGCGTTCCAGCCTGTGCTCTATCTTCTTTTTGGCGTAGCTCGTTGCAGGCGAACCTGCGCCGCCGCTACGCCAAATCAGGCACTTCAAAGCCTTCGCGGTAGTTGCGCCGCAACATAGCGTTCGCATCGTCGTCGTTTACGAAGCGTTCCTTCTTTGGATTGAATTCCAGCGCGCGCCCCAGGCGGTACGCGATGTTGCCGATGTGGCAGGTGACGCAGGACAGATGCCCATCGAGAGCGCTCCCATGGATGTCGGAAGCCTTACGGCTGCGCACAGCTTCGAGGAAATTTTCCCATACGCCGTCGGATTCCGGTTTGGGCTCGTTCACTTTGATGGGTTTGTTCTTGTAGTCGAAAAACCCTCTGCCCTCGACGTAATACCCGTCGGCGCAGAAAAAGTGATTTCCCGTTACTTTGCCTGCCTCCTCGTAGGAGCCCAGGTTGCGGACCTCGAATTCCAATATCGAGCCGTCGGCATAGGTATACGTCGATATTTGCGTGTTCGGCGTTTCGCCGTCGTCGTCCCACACGTAGCGCCCGCCCACACTCGATACCTTCACGGGCAGTCCGCGGTTCAAGCCCCACACGGCGAGATCCATCTGATGGACGCCCTGGTTCGCCGATTCGCCATTGCCGTAATCCCAATTCCAGTGCCAGTTGTAGTGGACGTACAGGCCCGACCCATTGCTTTTCGCCAGATAATCGCGCTCCTGGGCGGGACCTTGCCAGAGTTTCCAATCGAGATTCTTCGGTGGCTTGGCCGGCTTGCCGTATCCGATTGCGTGCCGGTTCCCCGTTTTATACGTGAAGCCTTTCGCCATGTGCATGGGCCCAATGAGGCCCTCCTGCAACAGGCGGATGTCGCGTATCCACGTTGGGTTGGAGCGGCTTTGTGTGCCGTGGACCACGACCTGCCCCGTCCGCTCGGCCGCCGCAACCAACTGGCGACCCTCCCAGACGCTGTGGGACAAGGGTTTCTCGACAAACACGTCTTTCCGCGCTTGGCAGCCCCAGATGGCCATGAGGCTGTGCCAATGGTTTGGCGTGGCGATGGATATCGCGTCAATGGAATCGTCGGCGAGCACGTCGCGAATGTCACGGTATAGCTTGGGCTTCTTCCGGTCGCCCTTCCCGACGGCGCGCGCGTGGAGGTCGAGCACATCCGAGTCCACATCGCAAAGTGCCACCACTTCGCAGCCTCTCCGCTTTGAGAATTCGCGAATGTGCGAGTTGCCGCGCCCGTTTAGTCCCACAACGCAGAGACGGATCCTGTCGTTGGCCCCGAACACGTCGCCGCGAACAAGCGTTCCAGCCGCCACTACGGCCGCTGCCGACGACCCCAAGAATTTCCTTCGCGCTAGTTTCATTTTGTGCCTCCTTGGCGGCGGGGAGTCCGCCGATCATCTGGGCTCATTCCGGCTCTTCAGCAATCTCATGCGCACAATATATATTCTGGCGCATGATGGCCTGGATCGCAAGCCGCGCCATGGGCTCACTCGCAAAGGTATTGACGAGAGCCTAGAATTAGGCTGAGCGGTCTGCCATCGCTCTTGGTATCTAGCCCCGCTACGGCAATCTGGAGAACGGTCCGTTGGACCAGGAAGAAATAACGAAAATTGGCCGTGTGGTTTCGGCCCTTTCCGTGGCGCGAAAGTATATCCAGTTCTACCCAGCGCCCAACTCGAATGTGGCGGGATTGATACAACATCTTTCCGAAGGTCTGTGGCTCTTGTTCTACGGCAATACGCGAAAAGATCCGGCGAATAGATCGGGCGATAGCGGCGAAGGCACGCTTGGCGAGTTGGAGGCTATCGAACGTCCTGTTGCGCCGGACGGGCTCTTGCTTATCGTAGAGCGCGACCAGTTCCGCTACGGCGAGGCCGAGTTGGGTTTCGACAATACTCCCACGCGCAAGCTCGCGGGAGATCTGTACGCTCTCGGTGTCAAGAGCCATCATGTGCTGCCCGAAGTGACGCGGGAAGATCTCTCGGTCTTTCTCGAACTCACCTGCCTGTCGCCCGACGAAATCGAGGATCAGGGCGGCATCGTGGACTCCGGACGATGCTACGAAAATCATTATTGGCAGGAGCGGCAGCCACTTTTCGCCGCCAACCGTCAAGGTTTTCGCTCAACTCACCGGGATGTTCCCAGTAGGATCCGCGGTCGAGATGGACACGGCCGAATTGGGGGTCGTGTACAAACCCAATCCCGACGACATTTACCGGCCGCAAGTAAAGCTGTTCGCGGCGGCAAATGAGTCCTTCGCCGAGTACAAGCCGGTCAATGTCGCGGAACTTGAAGAAGACGGGCCGTACGCGCTAACCATTCGCCGCTCGGTCGCTCCGTCCGAGTGCCAGGCCGACATCTCCGACTTCCTTTAGCCCGGATATCTCACCGGCCTTCTCCGCCGTCGCAGTAGAAAACCGGTGAGATATCCGGGTTGGGCGCACCCCGCCTCAGCGGTACCTGCCATCCACAAGTCTATTCCTGCGGCTCCTGTGGCTATGCTGTCTTGGCGCCCTATGGCGCGCCGATTAGCCCTTGGGCTCCGGGGAGGCCCGTGGTGTACATTGAGCCGAAGCCAGTGTAGTCGATGATCGTAATAGCAATCATGATCAGAAACCAGAAGAAGCCCGCGCCCGCGAATATCCAGGCGAGGTGAGTGCCCCACTTCACGTTCATGAATATCAGGACGATGCACACGGTTTTCGCGAGCGCGATCGCCAGGGCGATGGGCAAGTTCATAGCGCCCAAGTCCAAAGCCGCCGCCCAGACCGTCGCTATCATGAGCGCGGTGAGGGCGCAGAAGTTCGTGACGTAGACTTTCCAGGAAACGATGTGATGTTCTTGCGACATAAGTTGTTGGCCTTCTTCCTAGTGGAGCGTCCCCGCATCGGGCGGGGCCGACCGAACGTTAGATGAGATACATCACGGGGAACAGGAAAACCCATACGATATCGACAAAGTGCCAATAGAGCCCGAAGATTTCGATGGGCATGTATTTGTTTGGACCGAATTTTTTTCCCGCGGCCATGATGAAGAGGATCAAACCGATTCCGAGTCCGACTATCATGTGAAACGCGTGCATCCCCGTCATGATGAAGTACATCACGAAGAACAGTTGAATCTTCGAGGGGTCTTCGATGGCCATCTTGAAGCCGTGCGGATCCCATAGGGCGCCCGGGACGAGGCCGTGCTCGAATTTCGCTGAGTATTCGAAGTACTTTACGACCAAGAACGCCGCGCCCAGCGCCATGGTCAGCGAAAATGAGTAGAGCAGTTTCTTGTACTGGCCCGTTTGGGTGAAGTACACGGAAAGCGCCATGCTGAGGCTGCTCATGAGCAGCACCATGGTATTTCCCGCGCCCATTCGCCAATCCAATTCGGCGCTACCCGCCGCCCACGCTTCGGGGTACTTGTAGCGATACACCGCGTAAGCGGTAAAGAGCCCGCCAAAAAACATGATTTCCTGGGCCAGGAAGAGCCACATGCCCAGAACGTTGACCTCGTTATGCTGTGGCTTCGTTTCGAAATGGTGCGGAATGATGGGTTCCGCTGGCCCCATGGTTACGCTAGTCAATGTCCAGAACCTCCTCACCCGTGTAGGAATAGGGCTCCTCCGTCACAACGGGGATGCTCGTGAAATTGTGGGGATGGGGCGGCGAGGTGCACACTTCCCATTCGAGGCCCTTGGCCCCCCAGGGGTTGGGGCCCGCGGGCCTGCCGTAGAACACGCTCCACGCGAGATAGCCCATAGCGATTAAGAACCCGACGCCCAGGATAGCCGATCCCGCTGTGGACATGACGTTGAGGACTTGCCACTCTTCGGGGTAGGTGTGGTAGCGGCGCGGCATGCCGAGCCAGCCCACGATGAACTGGGGAAAGAAGGTGCAGTTGAAGCCCACGAAAATAACGATGGCGGCAAATTTAGCGAGGAACTCGGGATACATTCTCCCGAATAATTTGGGCCACCAGAAGTGGAGGCCCGCTAAGAACGCCATGGTCATGCCGCCAACCATGGTGAAGTGGAAGTGGGCAACGACGAAGTAGGTGTCGTGCAACGGAACATCCATGCCCATGGACGCGAGGAAAAGACCGGTCATTCCTCCTACGGTGAACAGGCCAATGAAGCCGATGGCGTAGAGCATCGGTGAAGCCATGATGACATTTCCGCCGTGCAGCGTAAACGTCCAATTCATGATCTTGACGGCCGTTGGCACCGCGATGAATACGGTGAGGAAGGAGAAGACCACACTGCTGTACATGCTTTGCCCGGCGAGATACATGTGGTGGCCCCACACGAAGAAGCCGAGAATGGCGATGGAGAGGGTGGAGAGGGCGATGAAGGGATAGCCGAAGATCTTGTTGCGGGAGAAGCACGGAATCACTTCGCTGATGACGCCAAAGCCGGGCAGAATCATGATGTACACGGCGGGGTGCGAATAGAACCAGAACAGGTGCTGGAAGAGCACGGAGTCGCCGCCCAGGCCGGGATCGAAAATGCCGACGCCCCATGCCCGCTCGACGCCGATCAGGAACAAGGTAATCGCAACAACAGGCGTGCCGAGCATGACGATGATGCCGGTAGCGTAGTTGGCCCAGATGAACAGGGGCAACCGAAACCAGGTGAGGCCTGGCGCGCGCATTTTGTGGACGGTGACGATGAAGTTAATCCCGGTGAGAATAGACGAGAATCCCGCCATGAAGCCGGCCGTGACCGCTAAGAAGACAGATGTATTCGCGTAACTGGTGCTCAGCGGCGAATAGAAGGTCCAGCCCGTATCCACGCCGCCGGTGACAAGTACGGAAAGCGCGAAGACGCCGGCGAGATTGAATACCCACCAACTGGCCAGGTTGATCTTTGGGAATGCCAGGTCGCGCGCGCCGATCATGATGGGCACAAAGAAATTTCCGAGTGTTGCCGGCACGGACGGTAGGAGGAAAAAGAAGATCATGATCACGCCGTGGAGCGTAAATAGCTTGTTGTAGCGGTCGGCTTCAAAGACATCGCCGGCGGGGGTCAACAATTCGATCCGGGAAAGCAATGCGAAAAGGCCGCCGAGCAGGAAGAAGACGAAGATCGAAATGAGGTAAAGGATCGCGATCCGTTTGTGATCTTGGGTGAAGAGCCACGACTTGATGGAATGGTTCCACATGAGGTAGTTATCTTCTGGGCGTACCTCGGACGCCGAAGCGCCTTCTTGCACCGCTGTAACAGCCATTGTCTTACCGTGCCTCGCAGGTTGTCATTCGTTGTCGGTAGCAGATTGGAGAACGGGTTCCACGTTCATTCGGGCTCGCCTTCCGCCGAGAGGGACTTGATGTAGGTAATAAGATCCATCACTTGCTCTTCGGTGAGTTGATTAGAGAAACTGGGCATGAGCGGGGCAAACCCGTCGACCACGCGCAGGGCCGGCCGCATAATCGATTCGCGGAGGTATTCTTCGTCTGCGACGACCTCGTCGCCCGATTTGAGCGTTACGGTGGAACCGTAGACCCCTACAAGATTCGGCCCGCGCGCGCCAGACTCGCCGGAATGGCAGGTGGCGCAGCCGCGCTGTTCGAAGAGGAATAGGCCGGCTTCCTGGGGCGCAGCCTTGGGCCCGCCTTCGAGCCACTGGGCGTAGTCTTCGGGCTTCATGACGTAGACGGTGCCGCCCATAAGCGAATGCTCCGTTCCGCAATATTCGGCGCAGAAGAGGTGGAATTCGCCTGTCTTAGTCGCCTCGAACCAAAGGCTCGTGAATTTGCCGGGCAGCGCATCGTGCTTCACGCGGAATGCGGGAATCCAGTAATCGTGCAGCACATCCTGCGAGGTCAACGTGAGCTTAATGGGACGGCCCACAGGCACATGGAGATCGTTTACTTCGCGCATCCCGTTGGAATGCTGCACCTTCCACATCCATTGCTTGCCGACCACGTCAATTTCGAGCGCGCCTTCGGGCGCAGTTGCGTAGTCGTTATAGAGAAGCGCGCCCCAAGCGAAAATGATCATGGCGCCCATGCCGGGGATGAGCGTCCAGATGAGTTCGAGGGCCATGTTGTGGAGGGGCTTCGAGGGCCTGCTCTCGCCTTTGATCTTGCGGTACCGCACTGAGAAGTAGATGAGAAGCCCGCCTATACCAACGCACACCAAGGCCGAAAAGGTGACCAAGGAATAGTAAAACGGATCGACGCGGGTGGCGTAGGTGGATGCCTGCTCCGGGAAGATATAGTTCAACATAGTTTTCGTTGCTCTCGACTTCGTTCAGTCCGTATCAATTTCCGCATGCCCCATTCGGCATGCGCTGCGTAACCGCGAAATGGCGAACCCGCGGGCGGCACGAATTCGTTCCTAGCCGCTGTCGACCCGGCGCCCCACGATGCGCTCAAGTTCTTTGGCGCGGTTTCTTCGGTTGCGAGTGAATTCCCATGTCCAAAGTCCCGCGAACAGGAGAATCATGATGGCCGCGCCTATGCGCATGGCCCCAATGATATAGAATCCGTAGGATCCGGTAGCCGGGTCATAGGCGTAGCACAAGAGAACGATTTGATCGACGAGCCGCCCGATTCGATTCTCGGAGGCCTCCATCAATCCGTATTCCAAGTCTCTTGGAATGTACTCGATTCCGTAGTAATACCGAGCGACTCGGCCTTTTGGCGTGAGGACCATAACTCCGGCGGCGTGGGCGTATTGGCCGGTAGCCGCGTCGCGGGCGTAGCCAAAACCCACGGCGCTGGCCAAGAAGGACACGTCTTCTTTGTGGTTTTGGCTCACTGTGAGAAAACGCCAGCCTTCCGCCGCGCCGTCTCTATCGAGTTCCTCTATATAGCTTGCTTTCTTCGCCATCGCGAGTGTGTGATCTTCGCCGGGATCGATGCTGACCGTGAGCACGTTGTAGTCCGCGCCCAACTCGAGGCCTATCGCGCCGACCGCGACGGCTACGCCGTTGAGGACCTGATTGCACAACATGGGGCATTCGTAATACACCAACGAGAGGACAGCGGGTTTTCCGTCGAGCAGATCGCGCAACGTGACGTCGGCGCCCTCCTCGTCGCCGAAGGCGAGGTCGAGGTGCACGAGCGAATCGAGGCGCTGTTCAATTCTAATTTCGCGGAATTGCGCGGCGGGATCGGGGCCGCGAAACGACAAGGCGTCGAAGTCCGGAGGCGGAGCCTGGGCGGCCGCGCACATGGCCAAGCCAGCGGCCCAGCAGAACGCAACGGCACGGTTCGCGGAGAGTACCTCGCCCGCGGCCAAGCTTCCATATGACAAGAACTTCTTCATTATTAGACTCGTTAGCGCTCGTTCACAGTGGGGGCCAATTCGATCTTCTTTTCTAGCGGCCGGAATTTGGGGAACCCGCCCTCCTCGATGATGCCCATGGCTGTCTCGACGGGAATCCGGTAGACGGTCTCGCCATTCTCCAACTCGCTTACAATGCCGTAGGATGCCGAGAGGCGATTCGATTCCGCCGCGTACTCATCATAGGTGTCCCACGGCTCTATTTGAATGCGCGGAGACGTGGCCCACTCTTGGTGCTCGGCAGCGAGGGGCGACGGCTCGTAATCGCTGATAGAATCCATTTGCTCGAAGCTGTTCATGACCACGCGGCAGATGCCAAAGGCAACCACGACAACGGCGACCATGACGACGCCGGCAAACAGCACGAGCTTGAGGTGCCAATCGCGGACTTCGAATTTCTCTTCGCCGGGAGCGCCGCTCTCATACATGGTCGAGTACCTCCGGGGGCTGCTTGTGGGTTACGGCCTCGTACAGGCGCGGGTCGTTCACGGCCAGGGCCGAACGCTTTTGTATCTGGCCGAGGAAGGCCCATAACCAAATCCCGCCGATGCCGAGCCAGGCGCTGGCGAAGACCAGTATGTCCTTTAAGTACAGGCCGGGCGCTTCGTGGTGGAAGGCGGGGCTGACAAACCAGAAGACGTCGGCCAAACGCCAGAAGAGTATCCAGTAACACACTTTGGTCAGGTAATTGGGGCTCCGCTTCCCGCGCTTCCACAGCAGCAGAAGGAGCGGTACCAGAAAGTGAAAGGCCATCAGGCACATGGCGAGCGCGGCGAGGCCGGAGCTGCGCCGCGCGGTGTAGTAGACGATCTCCTCGGGCAAGTTCGCCGACCACGTAATCAGGTATTGCGAGAAGGACATGTAGGCCCAGAGCACCGTGAAGGCCATGATCAGGTTTCCGAGATGATGGTAGTGATCCACGGTGACGTATTCCGCGAGGGGCTTCGTCTGCGCGAGCTTGGAGAGAATGATGGTGGCGAAAGCCAGGGCAGTGAGGACTTGACTGGTCCAGAAGAGCGGCGCGTACATAGTCGAGAAGTAGGCCGGTTCGAGCGACATGGCCCAATCGGTCGAGGCGAAAGTCATGGTCAGGCAATAGAGGATGATGGAAATTGGCGCGAAGCGCTTGAAGTTGACGGCGATGTTTCCGTCGCCCGTCTCGTCAAGTTTCTTGGACCAGCGGTTGAAGATTTGCATGAGGCCGATCCATACGGCGAAGTACAAGAGCGCGCGCGCAATCCAAAAACCGGCGTTCAAGTAATCCTCTTTGTTCTTGACGATAGTTTCGGCTTCGCTGAGGTCGAGCCAGGGCAGGTAGAGGTTGCCCGCCGCGGGCCCGTTGGCAAACCACATGAGGGGGCCGGCGAGGATGGGCAGAAAGCCCACAAACAGCAAGGGCAGAGTACGGGTTGAGGCCTCGAGTATGCGTTGCGTGACGAAGCTCCACGCGCCGCCGGTGAGGTGGTGGATGAAAATCAGCACGAGCGAGCCCATGGCGATTCCAAACCAAAGGATATAGCCGAAAAGGTAGGCCTGGAAGAAGCTGTCGATTCCGCCGGTGCGTTCGGTAACGGCGTCGCCGTTCAATGCAAAAGAAAGTCCGATGGCAACGAGGAGGAAGACAGGCCCCGCCATGATGGCCATCTGGCGCAAGCGGCTCAGTCCGAAGGGCAATGTGACCTTATTGGTGCTCATTGGCGTTGGGTCCCTCGTCTTCCGCGGGCTGTTGCGGGTTCCGCGCGAGTTCGTCGATCGTTTCCAACAGTTCGTCGGGCAGTACGTCGGGCGTGGCGTTCTGGCTTAACTGCAAGACGCGTATGTACGAAGCGATGGCCCACCGGTCTTTCGGCTCGATACGGCTGGCGTAGCTGTACATGCGCCCGAAGCCATTGGTCATGACATCGTAGAAATAGCCGATGGGCACTTCGCGCAGGCGGTCGATGTGATAGGAGGGCGGTGGCGGAAATCCGCGCTGCACGACCATGCCGTTGCCGGTGCCTTGCGCGTCATGGCAAGGGAAACAGAATGCCATGAAGCGCTCCTGCCCCCTATCGAGAAGTTCACGGGCCAGTTCGATTTGGGCGGGAAGCGTCTCGGCGAATTCGCCGTCGATCTTGCCTGCGTAATAGTGATCGTCGGTGCGGGGTTCCAGGTAGGGCACCGTGCCGGGGACCGGGAGCCTAGAGGATAGGCCATCGGAGAAGAAGGCGCTCTCTTCGTAGGGTTTCAGGCGCGCGTTGTCCCACATGTCCCAGTGGCAGCCGCCAAGTGTGGCTATGAGCAGGGCTGCCAGGAGAGGAGTGGCGGCGAGGCGGGGCCTCGGGGCGTCACGCTTCCCATCTTGTCCGAGTCCAGGACATAGCCGTCCATCGACCCCGAACACCCTCGAGTGCGTTTGCGAAAGCGCGCTTGAGCTGTTTCTTCGTTTCATACTATTACCTCGGAAACTTCGAGGGGTTTGGGGTCGAGTCCTTCCATGAATTCCTTGGTTGCCGCCACGTCGTAACGCTCGTCGGCGGACTCGATGCAGAGGAAGAAGCGGTCGCTGGAGGCCCGGTCGAAATTCTTTGCGTTGAAGATCGAGTGGTGCGGGCGGGGCAACCCGTTGAGCGCGATCATCGAGAGTCCGGCGGCGAAAGCGGCGAAGAGGACCATCGTCTCGAAGGTGATGGGGATGTACGCGGGCCAACTGTACAGCGGCCGGCCGCCGATTTCGTAGGGATAGTGGTAGACTGTGGCGAAGACTTGCATGCCGAATCCCGCGATGGCTCCGGTCAATCCCGCGCAGAGTGTGAGGAAGGGGACGGCGGTCTTCGTAAAGCCTAAGGACTCGGCCAACCCGTGAATGGGGAAGGGGGAATAGGCTTCCACTTCGCGGTAGCCCGCGTCATAGGTGGACCTCGCTGCGTTCAGCAGTTGGTCGGGGTTGTCGTACTCCGCCACCAGCCCGTAGACTTGGGGTTCTCGGTTTGCAGTGTCGTCAAGCATCGTATTCGATCGCCCTGTGCTTAGTGTCCATGAGAGGTGCTAGAAAGCTTGTGGTGGGTTACGCGGATTTCGTGGATAGCGACCATGGGCATGAACCGGATGAACAGGCACATGCAGACGGTGAAGAAACCGAGCGTTCCCGCGAAGATACCCCAGTCCCAGATGGTGCCGTGGTACGTGCCCCAGGAAGAGGGCAGGAAATCGCGGGTGAGGCTGGTCACCACGATGACGTAGCGTTCGAGCCACATGCCCGCGTTGATGAACATGCAGACGCCGAACAGCGGGATGGGGTTCACGCGGACGGCTTTTATCCAGAGCAGCTGCGGGACCAGGAAATTGCAGACGATGAGCGCCCAGTAAGCATAGCGGTATGGGCCGACCCAGATCCGGTTCCACATCATGAAGCGCTCGTAGGAACTGCCGCTGTACCAGGCGTAAAACAATTCGGAGGCGTAGCCGTAGCACACCACGAGGCCGACGGCGAGCATAACCTTGGCCATGTTGTCGATGTGGCGCGTCGTGATGATGCTCTCCATCTTATACAACTTGCGCACAGGCAGCGCCATGGTCAGCACCATCGCGAAGCCGGCGTAGATCGCGCCCGCTACAAAGTAGGGAGGGAAGATGGTGGTGTGCCAGCCTGGCAGGTTCGAGACGGCGAAGTCGAAGCTGACGATGCTGTGCACGGATACCACGAGCGGCGTACAAAGGCCGGCCAGGAGCATCGAGGCGGTTTCGTAGCGGAACCAGTGGCGCGAGGAGCCGCGCCATCCGAGCGCGACGATGCCGTAGGCGATCTTGGCCCAACGGTTCTTGGCACGGTCGCGGCAGGTGGCGAAATCGGGCACGAGCCCGATGTACCAGAAGAGAATCGAGACCGAGCCGTAGGTCGAGATGGCGAACACGTCCCAGAGAAGGGGGCTCCGGAATTGCGGCCACAGCCCCATCGAATTGGGATAGGGCAAGATAAAAAAGGCTACCCAGGGGCGGCCCAGGTGCAAGAGGGGGAACATGCCCGCGCAGGCCACGGCGAAGATCGTCATCGCTTCGGCGAAGCGGTTGATCGCGTTGCGCCAGTCTTGACGCAGCAGGAGGAGTACGGCGGAAATGAGCGTTCCCGCGTGGCCGATGCCAATCCACCAGACGAAATTGATGATCGCGAAACCCCAGGCGATAGGGATGGTGACGCCCCAGGTGCCCGTGCCGAGCACGAAGAGATAGGCGCTGGAAATGCCCAAGATCGAGAGAAAAAACATCCCGACCGCGGCCATGATGAACCAGCCGGGCGGCTGCGGCTTCTCGACCACCACCGAAGTAATAGTGTCCGAGATGGACTCGTAGTCGTGCCCCGCGCCGATGAGCGGCGCGACAGGCGCCAGCGCGGGATAATTCTTCGCCGTCACCTCTTCCGGTGTCAGCTTATCCACAGCCGCCATTGCTAAGCCTCGAGATCCGGGTTGGGGTTAGTGATTCGCGCCAAGTACGTGGTTCTCGGCCTCGCGTTGATGTCGGCGAGCGTGGCGTAGTTGCGGTGGCTGTGCTTCCGCTTCGACACACCGCTTTCGGAATCGTTGATGTCCCCGAAAGCAATCGCGGACGAAGGGCAGGTCTGCTGGCAGGCGGTGAGAATCTCGCCCTCTTGGATCTCGCGGCCGTCCCGTTTCGCGTCCTGCCGCGCCAAGTTGATCCGCTGTACGCAGTAGGTGCATTTCTCCATGACGCCACGGGTGCGCACGGTGACGTCGGGGTTGTACATCAACTTGATGGATTCAGGATACACTAGGGCGCCAGTGCTGTCCTCGCCCATGACCTTTGTCAAATTCTTGCTGCCGAGCGCCCGGTGGCCCTGCTGTCCCGTGGGGGTTCGGCCATAGCTGTAGAAGTTGAATCGGCGTACTTTGTACGGGCAGTTGTTCGAGCAATACCGCGTGCCGATGCAGCGGTTGTAAGTCATGTCGTTCAAACCTTCCTTGCTGTGCGTGGTCGCCGCGACGGGGCACACCACTTCGCAGTGGGCGTTCTCGCACTGCATGCAAGGCACGGGTTGGAAGTGCGTTTCGGGATTGTCGATATTGTCACCGTAGTAATACCGATCCACGCGGATCCAGTGCATCTCGCGGCCCAACCGCACCTCTTCGCGGCCGACAACAGGGATGTTATTTTCCGACTGGCACGCGACGAGGCACGCGTTGCAGCCGGTGCACTTGCTCAAGTCGATCGTCATACCCCACGCGTACCCGTCCCAAGTCTTCTCTTCGAGGTCGTAGAGCGTCCGGGGATTATTGGGGTCTTCACCGTGCGTGGGATCGTGGAAGTGCCCCGTAACAATGTGACCGTCCGCTTCGTACTCTTCCTGTGTGAACGCCCGCACGAGGCCGCGCGCTTCGGAAGTCTCGCCGATGACGTTGTCGATCATGTGGTGTTCTTCGGTGCGGGCCAGATCATAGGTTCCGGGCGCCTTGTCAAGGCGGACGTTGCCGACAATGTTCATGGCCGAAGACGTCCGAATCGAGTAGACGTTTTGGCCGATTCCCTGGCCAACCTTGCCGACGCGTGTGCGGCCAAAGCCAAGGTGAAGCGTGATTGTGTCCGCCGCGTGTCCCGGTTGAACCCAGACGGGAAGCGGATTCTCGAGGGACAACTCGTTGCAAGTTACCTGGACCAAGTCGCCCGAGGCCAAATCCCGCGCCTGGGCCGTGGCGGGCGAGATGTGGACCGCGTTGTCCCAAGTGAGTTTCGTCAGCGGTTTGGGGGCCTCTTGAAGCCAACCGTTGTTCGCGAATCGCCCATCGTAGATGGACGGGTCCGGAAGAATGACGGCTTCCAGGCCTTCGCCTTCTTCCGCCGCCGAGGAGGCGACTTCACGCCGCGCCCGCAGGACCTTCGGCATGTGAGCCGTACCCTTGACCACGCCGTTGCTCAGCGAAACCGCCCAGAATTTTTCAAAGTTCACGTCGGGCCGGGCCGATTGCCAGTACTCGCGCAGAATGTCGTACCCGGCCTTCGGAATATCGTCGAGCATGGCGGACATGAGCTCGGTCGTGGATTTGCCCCCGTAGAGGGGCGCGATGAGCGGTTGGACCAGAGAAATCGTACCGTCGTGCGCACGGCCATCGGCCCAGGCTTCAAGCTCGTGGACGCTCGGAATGTGCCAATGGCAATAACGCGCGGTCTCGTTTTCGTGCAATCCGAGGTGAACCCGAAGAGGGACCTTGTCCATCGCTTCGGCAAAACGGAAGTCGGCCGGCGCGTCGTAACGCGGGTTGCCATCGAGGAAGACGAGCAACTTGACCTTATCCGCCGCCATGTCATCTACAAGCGATTGCAGCGACACGAGTTGGTTTTCGGGGCAAATCTCTGACGAGTCGGTCTGCTCAACCGTTGTCTCTTCGTTGGATTCGGCGATCACGGCATTCATGGCGTGGGCCAGCGCGTGCAACTCAGGGGGCTGGTGTTCGCCCACAATAACCACACCGTTGTGAGTGGCGCTCTTCAGATCCGCCGTGGCTGCCTTTGCCCAACGGGTCTCGCTTTCGCTGAGGCCCACGTCCGCCGAACCTTGGCCCGGCAGGCCGAGCAGGGATGCGATGGACCGCGCGATGGCCTCGACGCGTGATGGCTGCACGGCCAGACGGTGATCCGCCCCGGCCCCCGTGAGGCTGGGCGCGCTCTCGACCGTGTAGAGGCGGTTGAGTGGACGCGTCCCCTGATCGCCGCCATGCGACTTGCCCTCGAAGACATCCCGCCGCGCCGCGAAATCCTTGGCGTGGCGCACGTGGCCGAGGCCCGCGGTCAGGAAGTCGGCATCCAGAGCGAGAACGACATCGGCCACATCGAAATGGTACTGAGTGTCGACGTACTGCCCGAAAGCCAGGCGCGAGCCTTCGCGGACCGAATGGCGTCCCACTGGCTCGTATTGGTGCCACTTCGCCTCGGGATACCGGGCGAGAAAGGCTTCGAGTTGCGCGCCCAGAGTGGGCGACGTGATGGTTTGACTGAGAATCCGAACGCCCTGCCCGCCGCTGGGGCGCAGATCGTCGAGGGCCGCGTTGATTTCGTCTACCACGCCATCCCACGAGCCCACGTTGCCCCGGTTGAGGACTTCGCGGGAGCGATCGGGGTCGTACATTGTCAGCACGGAAGCCTGAGTGATCGCGTCCGCGGCGCCGAGCGAAGAGGGATGGCCCGGCAGGCCTTCGATTTTCGTAGGGCGGCCCATATGGCTTTCGACGAGAACGCCGGCAGCATAGCCGCCAAGCATCGAGGCCGAGGCGTAGTACGTGGCCCGGCCGGGGATGATTTCTTCGGGCGCCTTAACGTAGGGGAAAATCTCTTCAGCAGGCTGCCGCGCGCATCCGGCCGTGACGCCGGCTAAGGCCAGGGACGCGCCCATGACATGTAGAAAATTCCGGCGGGTCAGGGAGTTCGCCGACGTCGAGGCCTGCTCGGGAAACTCGTTTTGCAAGTAGGCTTGGAACGCTTCCGTTTGCGCCGCTTCCTCCAGGCTGCGCCAATACGCGGGTCCGCTGGACTTGTCCAGCCGGTCGCGCACGGCTTGCAGTCCCACGGCAGGCTTCAAATCCATCGGAGTCGGTACATCCACGGGTCGCTCCTCGACGGGGGGATTGTGGGCGGCTTCTCGGGTCATCGATGGCAAATAGAGCAGTTCAGAAGCTGCCCCACCTTTATGTCGTACGCTTCGACCAGCGCCTGGCCCCTGGCGATTTGGTCTTTGGGGGCTTCCCACGCCCCGTTAAACACTTCCTCGCGGGGCCGGATGAACTTTTCAGGCGCTTTGTGACACCTCAAGCACCAGCCCATCCGCAAAGTGTTCTCCTTGTGCGTGAGCCTCATCTGATCGACGCGGCCGTGGCACGTCGAACAGCCGACGCCCTGGGCCACATGGACACTGTGATTGAAATAGACGAAATCGGGAAGGTCGTGGACGCGGGCCCAAGCGATGGGTTCGCCCGTGCGCCAGCTCTCGAGCACGGGCTCAAGCATGGGCTGATCCGTCAAGACCTGGGAATGGCAGGTCATGCACGTTTCAGTGGGGGGAATCCCGGCAAAGAAGGCGGTCTCCACCGAGAAGTGGCAATAGCGGCAATCGATGCCATTGCCCTGCACATGCCTTTGATGACTGAAAGGAATGGGCTGCTGCCGCGCAATATCGACGCGCGATCCTTCGGGCGAGAGATAAATGCCAGAGGAGACGCCGGCCAGAAGCAGACCCACGAGTGGTAACGCCATCAAACTCCAGCGCGCCAGCCAATTTGCGCCGGGAGGAAAGACTTGTGTCACGGAGATATCCTTTCTACCCACCCAGTTTCACCGGTATTGCGGTCGATATTCTTGGCGCTTGTCCTATACTCAGCAGGCCTCCGACTACTCCAATAACGTGATCGACGGACGTTGCGGCCTTCGGGGAGTTTTGCCGTATCTCGCGCCCCCATGAGGCCCTCTCGCCAGGCCCTGGCCCCGCCTGGGATGGATCGTGCCGCTGGATAAGACATTCAGATAAACAATCCTACACGGCTCCAAATTCCCGGACGGGCAAAAAACCCTCATCTACCGGAAATCCCGCGGTGTTTTCACCCATCAATGCCAGATCCTTGGTTGGCAGTCCAAGGCGCCAGACGACCACAGAGAAGACTGCCTGACAGGGCTTCCCAATTGGATGCGCGTACAATTGACTGACTCATTTGCGCTACGAAAAGCGGTGAGATATCCAGGCTAACGACTTTCCGTTCTACCGCACGAAACGAAGCATACAGAATTTTAAACCCCTAATGCCACAGGAAAGTTTCGATATGGAAATCGACCACAAAACGTCCGGCGCGCGGAGCGTTTCTTCCGCGGGTGAAGAGAGCGCCCGCACGATGCTATACTGGAGTCCCTCTTGACTTGACCGCGTCGAGTACCTTTCCATGAGCGCCGTCTCCGCAACGAATCGAAAAGCTTTTTTCGCTATCGTCGCCCTAAGCGCGCTGATCTTTGCGTTTCTGGTCTGGCTCATCTACGTGAACCAGGGGCGCGATATGCGGGCGAATGCCTTGCTCTACCTGCCCGCGGTGAATGCCGCGCTTAACGGCCTCAGCGCGTTCAGCATCTGCCTGGGCCTGGCCGCTATTCGATTCAACAAACGCCGGCTGCACATATCCTTGATGATTACGGCGCTCGTGTTCTCGGCGGCATTCCTCGTCAGCTACATTGTCTACCATTCCGCGCAGGGCGATACGACATTCGTAGGCGAGGGGCTCATCCGCGCGGCCTACTTCTCTGTTCTCGTTTCGCACATCGGAGTTACGGTGTTCGCGTTGCCGCTGATTTTGACGACACTCTACTTGGCGGTCACGAAACAATTCGGACGTCACTGGAAAGTCGCGCGATTCGCATTTCCTCTCTGGTTGTACGTCTCCGCGACCGGTGTGGCGATTTACTTCTTACTAAAGGCCCATTCGTAGCGGGCGCTACGGGCGGGACGGCGCTCCAGGCAAGCACGAAAGGCACAATGACGTGGACGACAAGACGACGAGCGAACGAACGGTAACCATCAACGGCGAGGAAGTTCTCGTGGACGCGGTGAAAGATCCGCGTATGGGCCGAATGGGCCAGTGGCACACACGGGGCGTGTACAAGTCGGAGTACGTAATGGCGAAGGGGGACAACTTGGAAGCGGCCTTCGAGAATTGGAGAGAGAAGGCGAAGGCCATGTAAGCGGCGGCGCCCCCGATCGAGCCAATATCGCCATTCCCAGATGGCTCCGACAAGAGCCGAATACCCTCCCGATCTGACCGCGGCTGCGCTCCCCTGGCGGATATCCAGGGCAGTCTAGGCCTGTGATCTGATTCCATTTCAGACCGACGCCACAGTTGAACTGACACCGCACATTATGCTCAAATGCTAATCGGTGATCGCCATCAATGCGATCGGGCTCCGCTGCCGATTTTGCGTGCTCAAACCAATGAATTTATGCGCATATGGATACGATTGAAAACCAGGTGAAATTGCCGGTTCGGGTTGCCCTCGAGGTGGTATTGCAGGGGGTTCGAATCCGCTTCGGGCGTTCAATGGTAACCATCATGGGCGTCATCTTCGGCATCGCGTTCCTCATGAGCATGCTGACCGGCCAGACCATCAAAGAGGGCGTTCGCGAAGAAGATAGGCTTCGCCTCGAAACCAAGCGGATGTGCAGCTTTCTCACCGCCGAGATTGGCCCATTCGTAGGACGTCATATGGGCGTCGTGCAGGTTGGCCCCTTGAACGAGGAAGAACGCCGGTTGCTCCGCTACCTCGAAAACTGCGGGCTGGCATCGTTCCATTGGAACCAGGCCGGCGCAGCCGAAATCTACCAGCCCTCGAAAGCCCAACTTGAGCCCGTCGACTTTGACGCCGTGGGCGAAGGCGCAAGCGCGGTCTTGATAGTCGGCGGGGGCGGCACGCCCGAAGCGGACTGGCAATCGATTCTCTCGAATTCCCGGCAGCAGGTCCTCGCCGCCGCGCGAAACGAGCTGCTTCCCGAAGAGGGCGCCACGTTCGCTGCAGTCAAGCTCCAGCGCAAACTGCTACCAGACGAAGTAGAGAAGATGGCCTCCGAAAGTCGGCAACGGAGCTTTCGGGTCCGGTGGATAATCATTGTGTCGATGCTTGTAACCGTCATCGGCATCAGCAACGCGATGCTCATGTCCGTAACCGAGCGATTCCGCGAAATCGGGGCCATGAAATGCCTCGGCGCATTGTCGGCCTTCATCCGTCAGATCTTCCTGGTCGAATCCTGTCTGATGGGCACCGTCGGCGGCATCGCAGGCTCCATCCTTGGCGTACTGTTCGCCATCGCGATGTACGGTGTCACCTACGGTTTCGGCATGGTCTTTGTCTCTCTCAACTGGAGTCTGTTGTTGGGATACGTCTTGCTGGCCATCGTCGCCGGTGTCGTATTGTCAATAATCGCAGCTATTTACCCAGCGTGCGTCGCTTCCGGCATGGTACCGGCCGACGCCCTGAGGTCAAACATATAGAGGTAACCAGGGGTTGGGGCTTGAACAACAAAAGTACGACGCCCTCTTCGCGATCGAGGCCGGGCAGGAAGTCCCTTGCGTGATCCGCGCGGTGGACGTAAAAAAAGTGTACAACAAGGGCAAGAACGAGACCCACGCCCTGCGCGGGGCCACGCTCGACATTCAAAAAGGGGAGTACCTCTCGATAATGGGGCCGTCGGGGTCGGGCAAGACAACTCTGTTCAACATGATCGGCGCCCTGCAGAAACCCACCTCGGGCAAGGTCTATATTGACCAAGTAGATATCGCACAGCTTGACACCAACGAGCTGGCCTGGCTGCGATGCCGCAAGATCGGCTACGTGTTCCAGACTTTTAACCTCATCCAAGTGATGACGTGCCTCGAGAATGTCACGCTGCCCATGGCCTATGCCGGCCTCGACGGCGAAGCGGCCCGCGAAAAGGGTATCCAGATACTCAAGCTCGTGGGCTTGGGCCACCGCGCACTCCACAAGCCAGCCGAGATGTCCGGTGGCCAGCAGCAGCGCGTCGCCATCGCCCGCGCCCTGGCCAACAGCCCCGAGATCATCCTGGCCGACGAGCCCACGGCGAACTTGGACCAAATGACGGGCCAGGAAATGATAGAGCTCCTGGCGCGCCTCAAAGAACGGCTCGGCGTCACGATCATTTCCGCGACCCATGACCTCAAGATGCTGCAAATGTCAGACCGAATTCTTTGGATAGAAGATGGCCGGATCGTCAAATCGGCGCGCCCGGAAGAGGTCGACTTCAGCGCTTCAGAGTTCGATTAGACCCATGGACACCATCATCGAAGTCAGAGGCATCAAGAAACGCTACTTGATGGGCGACGAGGAGATCTGGGCCCTCCAAGGGATCGATCTCGACATCCACCGCGGCGAGTTCCTATCGATCATGGGCCCGTCCGGCTCGGGCAAATCAACGCTGTTCAACCAAATTGGTGCGCTCGATGTTCCGACCGAAGGGCATGTAATCTTCGAGGATCAATCCATATTCGACCTTGACGAGAGCCAGCAAGCCTGGTTTCGCTGCAACAAGATCGGATACATCTTCCAGACGTTCAACCTCGTACCCGTTATGAGCGCGCTCCAGAACGTGGCATTGCCCATGGTGTTCCAGGGCGCCGAGAAGGAGGAAGCCTCCGAGCGGGCGACTCGAATTCTTGAGCGCGTCGGTTTGGGCCACCGCTTGACCCATAGGCCTTTCGAGTTGTCCGGTGGCCAGCAGCAGCGCGTCGCTTGCGCCCGCGCCCTCGCCAACACGCCGACGGTGATTCTGGCAGACGAACCCACGGGCAACCTCGATACCAAGACCGGCCGGGAAATTGTTGAGCTGCTCAAAAGCCTGAACAGCGAGGAGGGCGTAACCGTCATCTGCAGCACACACGACGCCAAGATGCTGTCCAAGTCAGATCGCGTCTGTTGGATGCGCGACGGTCGCCTCGACAGAATCGCCACGGGCGAAGAATTTCGGCTCGAAGAGATGGAAGCCGATACGCTGGGGAGGTGACCATCTCCACCCCTACTTTACAAGGATGCTAGTGGTGTGATTTAAGCTGATGGATCATTATGCAGTGCGATGCGCGCACGGC
>CAYNZS010000038.1:0-20161 GCA_964401695.1 uncultured Nitrospirales bacterium | reverse complement strand
ATGCGGAATTGCAGTTTCGCCTGGGACGTTGCGCCCGCGCGCTGGGCCGTTATGATGAAGCGAAAAGGCTCTTTGCGCTGGCCCGCGATCTGGACACGCTGCGCTTCCGCACCGATTCTCGCCTGAACGAGTCTACCCGGACGGTGGCGGCAGACATGGCGGCCGAAGGCGTGCTGTTGACCGATGTAGACCGACTGTTGTCGGAGGCGAGCCCGAACGGCATCCCGGGCTCGGAGTTGTTTTGCGACCATGTGCATTTTACCTTCGCGGGCAACTACCTTATCGCACGCGCCTTGCTCGAGAAAGTCGAGCAGGCATTGCCAGATTCTCTGGGAGCCACCGGCTCGGGCAAACGCGATCCTCTGACCGAAGAAGAATGCGCAAAGCGCTTGGCGCTGACCGAATGGGACCTGGCGCAGCAAGCGCACAGCTTGTACAAGCGGGTGATGTTGGCGCCCTTCACCAACCGGTGCGATCACGACGCGAGCCTGGCCGAGCTCAAGGAGCGCCGCGAGGCCTTGCGCCCGCAACTTGGCGAAGCGGGGCGAACGAAGGCGATCCCCGCTTATCGCGAAGCGCTCCGCGCCGCGCCGAATGATTCAATGATGCGCCTCAGGCTGGGTGCGCTCTTGCTCAAACACAAGGATCCAGCCGCCGCGGAAGAAGAACTGCGGCACGTCATCCGCCGGCTGCCCCAAGAAATGATGCCCCGGGTCTTGTTGAGCAGAGTGTTGACAACACAGGAGGACTACGGCGGGGCCGAGGCAATCTGGCGAGAGATGCTCAAGGTGTACCCCAATTCCGACAGTGCGCACCTAAACCTGGCGCTCGCTTTGAAACGCCAGGGCGATATGCCCGGAGCGATCGAAGAACACGGCGAGGCAATTGCCATCAGTCCGTTTCGGCCGGACCTTCATTTCCAATTTGGCGGGACGCTCGCGGCGCACGGGGACCCAATGGCAGCGATCGAGGAATACCGGACGGCCATCGAACTCAGCCCTACCCATTCCGAGGCCCGGCTTAGCCTGGGTACGCTGTTGATCGATAGCAGCCGTCAGAGGGAAGCGATCCCGGTGTTGCGCGGCCTCATCGAGCAGAGCCCCTCGAAAATCGAGGCGCACCTCTTGCTGGGTAAGGCCCTGTGGGCGGTGAATCGGGCCAAGGAGGCCCTCGCGGAATACCGAGAGGCGGCCGCTATCGAACCGGGCAACGCCACTGCGCACCAGAGCATCGCCCTGATCCTGTATACCGGAAAAGACTACGACGGGGCCTGGGCCGCCGTGCAGCTCTGCCGGTCAGCCGGCGGGAAACTCGACCCGAAGTTCATCGCCGCTCTCGAGCGGGATTCGGGCCGCGCGCAGTGAGCCCCAGCCCGGCCGTCGTACCGGCCTTCCACTCCGGTCGCCGCAAAGCTTCGGGCTGGGATTGCTATTTCGGACATACAGGCGCTTACCGGCGCGGTCTTCTTGCCACGGCGCGTTTGGCGGAGTCCACCGTGTTCCGCATGAGCATGGTGATGGTCATGGGACCCACGCCGCCTGGTACCGGTGTGATGGCGCACGCTTTCTTCGACACGTTTTTGAAATCCACGTCGCCGGCGAGGCGAAAGCCGGACTTCTTCGTCTTGTCGGGGACCCGGTTCGTCCCCACGTCGATTACCACGACGCCATCTTTGACCATGCGCGACGTTATAAACCCCGGCACGCCGATGGCCGCGATCAGAATGTCCGCCTCCTTACAGATTGAGGCTAGTTTCTTCGTGCGCGAATGACACACGGTGACCGTCGCGTTCGCGCCAGGGGCCTTGCGCATGAGCATGGCCGCGAGAGGCTTTCCTACGATATTGGACCGGCCGACGATGACGACGTGCTTGCCCGCGGGATCGTATCCGGACCGCATGAGAAGCTGCTGGCAGCCGTGGGGGGTGCAGGGCAGGAAGGCGTCGTCGCCGATGATCATTTTCCCGATGTTGGTGGGATGAAATCCGTCCACGTCCTTGTCCGGATCGATGGCGTTGATCACTTTCGACTCATCGATCTGCTTCGGCAGGGGAAGCTGCACCAGGATTCCGTGAACCTTCGGATCGCTGTTCAGTGTGGCGATGAGCTTCAGCAGCCGCTTCTCGGTGCACGACTTCGGTAGATTGAAATCGAAGGAAGCCATGCCCAGATCGGCGCAGGTCTTCTTCTTCATGCGCGTATACACCTCGCTCGCCGAGTCGTCTCCCACCAGCACGACGGCCAGTCCGGGCACGACCTTGCGCTTCGCGAGGGCTGCCACTTCCGCTGCAATCTCCACGCGGATCGACGCGGCAATCTTCTTCCCATCGATAATCTTGGCCATTACGGCTCCCCTCCCCTGTCGAATTAGCGGGAATCATAGCGTAGCGCGTGGGAGTCTTCAACAACGGAGAAGTGTTCCGGACCTCTCCAGGCCGTCAGCGCTGATGGCGGTTCGTGAGTTGTGGTAGCATGTCGTGAGCATCGGGTCTATCGGGGCAACAAAAGGAACAAAGCATGACGAGTAAACAATTGTTCGACATGGTGGTTAGGGAAAAGGCTTCGGATTTGCTTATCGGGGCGGGGGCTCCGCCGATGTTGCGTATCAACGGCGAGTTGCTGCGGACCCAAGGCGAATCTCTGACCGCGGAGGAGTCGAAGAAACTCGTCTATTCGTTGCTAACTCCTGAGCAGAAGGAGAAGTTTGAAGAAGAGAAGGAACTGGATTTCTCGCTGGCCGCTGGGCGCAAGCACCGGTTCCGTGTGAATGTGTACATGCAGAAACAGGCGGTCACGGCCGCGTTGCGCCCTATCCCGGACAAGATTCCGCGTTGGCAGGAACTGGGGCTGCCGGAATATGTGCAAGAAATAGCGATGGCGAAGCAGGGGCTCGTGCTCGTCACGGGACCGACGGGCCACGGTAAGACTTCCACGCAAGCGGCGATCATCGACATCGTCAACGAGAACCGCCCCTGCCATGTCATCACCGTCGAGGACCCCATCGAATTCGTCCACACGCATAAGCAGAGCATCGTCGATCAGCGGGAGGTTGGGGAGGACACCCTCGGGTTCGTCCATGCGCTGAAGTACGTGCTTCGGCAGGATCCCGACGTGATTCTGATCGGCGAAATGCGCGATCTGGATACGATTCAGTCCGCTTTGCGCGCCGCAGAGACGGGACACTTGGTGCTCGCAACGCTCCACACAAACGATGCGATTCAGTCGGTGGACCGTATCATCGATGTCTTCCCGGCCGGCAACCAGGCTCAGATTCGATTCCAGTTGTCCATGGTGTTGCTGGCCGTTTTGAGCCAGCGCCTGCTCCCGCGTGAAGACGAAGATGGACGGGTTCTCGCCATCGAACTGCTGAAGAATAACACGGCGATCGCCAATCTCATCCGCGAAGGTAAAACGCATCAGGTATACAGTGTGATGGAAACGGCGAAACAAGGCGATATGACAACCATGGATCGGTCGATTAAGGACCTGTACGACGACGGCATCATTTCCTACGAAGAGGCCGTTGCGCACATGCGTGATCCCAAGGAATTGACGTAGGCAGCGTCGCTCACCCGGATCAAGTCAGCAGCCAGCCGCCATCCACATCCACCGTCGTGCCCGTTACGAAATCGTTCTCGATCACGAACAGGATGGCCGACGCCACCTCGTCGGCCGTGCCGGGCCGGTCGATCAAATGGCGCGATGTGGCTTTGCTCAACACGCCTTCACGTTGTCTCTCGTCCGACCCGAACATGGGTGTGTCGATAATCCCCGGACTCACGACGTTGATCCGCCGTGGCGCGATTTCCACGGCCACCGCCCGGCAAAACGCCTCCACCGCCCCGCCCACGGAAGCGAGCGCTGTCTGATTGGCCCGGGAACGGCGGGCAGGCGCGCCGCTAACCAGAACGATGGCTCCGTCCTCGGCCATGTGAGCCGCGCCCAATCTGACTGTATTCGTATAGCCCCAGAGCTTGTCGAACGCGCCCTGATAGGCATCCAGATCCACTTCCAAGAACGGCCCGGACGGACGTTTCCCACCCGTCGCGGCGTTCACCAAGACATCCAGCGGCGCCAATTCCTCAAACAACTTCGCGAGGGCGTCCCTGTCGCGCACATCGCAGGCTTTTAAGCTGACTCCGCCGGGCAGCGATGATCGAGCCCGATCCGGGTTCCGGCTAACGGCCGTGACCTCCGCGTCCGACGCCGCTAGACGTTGTACGGCAGCGAGGCCGATTCCCGAAGTTCCGCCAAATACGACAACTCGTTTGTTTTGGGTATCCACGATGGCCTCCTCACGTCCGCTTTCAGGACTTTTCGATGAGCCTCCTAAGAAACACTTGTGATCTCATAGCTTCTTGTCGTTCAAAAGCATGAATGTGGGACCGCCGCCCCCGGCGGTCGACCTATGCCGAAAGTCTTCTCTCCGCCCAACGACCGCCGAGGCGGCGGTCCCACATTCAGATGATCCCCTTAACCTGATCCGTGTTTCTTTCACAATTTGCCTCTGGCACGGAGGTGTCGAGCTCTTAAGGTAGCACAAGCCGGCCCGACACCGCCCGCCCTCTCCTGGTCAATCCCTACCTTGCGCGGCATTGCGCCCGAGACAGATCGTCTGCACTGGAATCTCCTTCGGGTGAACTGTAAGCTCAGGGGATGTTGAGCGGCTGAAGCGGGACAGGCCGCGAGGGTTCGAGGAAGAATCATGAGCGCTACGACGCAACTGGATGGAAACGCTAACAACGAGAGAAACGACTAGATGAAGATAGTAACGGTTTTATCGAGAGGGCCGCGGCTCTTGGCCGCTGTGTTGCTGCTAACGCTGTCCGCCAGCGCCGCTGAGGCGCGTGAGACGAACACCCAATCGTCCGAGCAACGTCCGAACATAGTCGTATTACTGTCCGACGACCTGGGCTGGAAGGACCTGGGCTGCTATGGCGGTCCGGTGAAGACGCCGGCGCTCGACCGCTTGGCCGCCGAAGGAGTGCGTTTCACGGATTTCCATTCCGGGTGCACGATCTGCTCGCCGTCGCGCGCAACGCTACTGACAGGACGCCAGCATATCCGCGCGGGCGTTTACAGTTGGATTTCCAACGATGCCCAGAACTCCCATCTCCTCGAAGGGGAAGTCACCCTTGCGGAAATTCTCAAAGACAACGGCTACGCGACGGCGCATTTTGGCAAGTGGCACCTGGGCCTGCCGCAAGGGGACCGCAAGAAGCCGACGCCCGACAAACATGGTTTCGACTACTGGTTCGCCACGTCGGGAGGCGTCGCTTCTCCAAGCCACAGGAATCCCGAGAACTTCATTCGCAACGGCGAGCCGCTCGGAAAGATCGAAGGCTATGCCTGCCAGATTGTCGTCGACGATGCGATTTCGTGGTTGGACGAGAAGCGCGATCCCGACGCGCCGTTCTTCCTGAATCTGTGGTTCCACGAGCCCCATCTCCGGGTCGCGGCGCCCGATGACATCGTTTCCCAGTACGGCAAGCTGGACGATCAGGCGGCGATCTATTCGGGTACGATCGACAACACGGATCGCGCCATCGCCCGCCTACTTGTCAAGCTCGAGGAAGTCGATTCGCCGGAGAACACGTTGATCGTGTACTCATCGGACAACGGCAGTTACCGGGCCGACCGCGTGGGCAACTTGCGCGGCAAGAAGGGATCCAATTTCGAAGGCGGTATTCGGGTCCCGGGGATCTTCTATTGGCCGGGCACGATCAGCAAAGGCCGCGTCGAACATGAACCGGCGGGACTGGTCGACCTGTTGCCGACCGTCTGCCGCCTGCTCGGGATCGACGAACCCGAGGGCGTTCATCTCGATGGCGCCAATCTCTCGCCGCTGCTGACGGGTTCCACCGATGCCTTCGCTCGGCGCCAGCCGTTATTTTTTCTCTATCCAAGCTCGCAACCTACCGTGGCGATCCGGGAAGGCAACTATTCGATGGTTGCGTATCGCGACTACGAATTCCCGAAGGATGAGGAATTAATGGAAGGGCTGCTCAAGCAAGTCGCGGAAGTTGTGCGAAAGGCGAATAGCCAGGAGCTTCACGACGGCGACTTGCATAGCCAAATGTTCGGCAGGACTTTCATGAACAAAGAGGCCGAGCGCCTTCGCGTTCGGTACGTTCGGTTGACCTCGTTCCAAGAATCGTGGATCCCTTCGATCAAGGCAGGCGGCTACACGAATTTCCAGTTGTTTGACCTGGTCACGGATCCAGGGCAACAGACAGACATCGCGGCCCAGTTTCCGGCGGTCGCTGCCAAGCTGAAAAAGAAACTGCTCGAAGTCAATGCGAGCGTCATGGACGACGCGCCCTACTGGGAATGACTCGACATCAAAGAGGCCCAAAAAAAGCGTACCACAACATCCCCCTTCAAAAGGGAACTGCCGACGATGTTCAAGAGACGAAAGTCCCCCTTTTGAAGGGGGATCGAGGGGGATGTTATCGGAGCATTTCGGCGTTCTCATGGACTACTTCCTTGACAGGAAGAGGGACGCGAAGATTCTGTGTAGCGAACAAGGGCAGGTTGACACTATGTCACACAATCCATGAGTGGAAAGGGCTAAACAATGTCACAAAGTGGTTCGACACAACGAATACCGGCGGTATGGCTGGGATTGGCAGTTTGCTTGCTGGCGCTCCCTTCCATCGCTCAAGTCGATGACGAGGGTTTGGAGGATGGACAAGCCCCCCAGGGCATCCGTGACAGCTCCACAGAGCGGATCAACGTCGAGAGCTCAAGGAACCTTAGAGGATCCGCGGATCTCCTAAAGGCCAACGAGCAGGACATACAACAATGGCGCGAGATGAAATTCGGTCTCTTCATCAACTGGGGGCCGACCACCCTGATAGGAGAATCTATCGGCTGGTCCCGGGGCGGCGAGAGGCGGGGATGGCACGGCAGCGGGCCCGTCCCTGTCGAGATCTATGACAACCTCTACAAACGCTTCGACCCGGTCAAGTTCGATGCGGACGATATGATACGGATTGCCAAGGACGCCGGCATGAAGTACCTCGTTTTCGACGTCAAGCATCATGACGGCTTCGCGATGTTCGACAGCAAACTGACCGATCACAAGATCACCAACGCGCCATTCAAACGCGACGTACTCAAAGAATTCGCCGACGCCTGCCACAAGGCCGGAGTAAAACTCGGCGTCTACTATTCCCTACCCGACTGGCACCATCCGGATTATCGAACGGAAAACCACGACCGCTATATCGAATACCTGCACGGCCAGCTTCGGGAAATCTGCACCAACTACGGCAGGGTAGACATCGTTTGGTGGGATGGCCTCGGCGGCACTGCGGAAGACTGGGGCATGGTAGACCTGTTCAAGATGATTCGCCGGCTCCAGCCCCACGTCATTATCAACAGCAGGGGCGGGCTGGCCGGCGACCACAGCACCGTCGAGCAGCGAGTCGGCACCGGCCGGTTCGACCGCCCCTGGGAGAGCAACATGACGCTCTGCACGCGGTGGGCCTGGATACCGAACGACAAAATGAAGCCGCTCAAGCAATGCATCCAGACGCTCGTGAGGACGGTCGGCGGGGACGGCAATTTCTTGCTCAATGTTGCGCCGACGGCCGAGGGCGTATTCGAGCCGCGGCAACTCGCGCGGCTCGAAGAGATGGGAGATTGGCTGGATAGCTACGGCGAGAGCATCTACGCAACCCGCGGCGGGCCATTCAAACCGGGCAGTTGGGGCGCAAGCACCCACAAGGACAACACCATCTACGTCCATGTTGTAAATTGGCCGGAGGGCGCCATCACGACGCTTCCGCCTATCCCACACAAGATCGTCGCAAGCGCTGTCATGACCGGCGGCGCCGCCCACGTCAACCAGACCGGTGAGGCCATCGAAATCTCTGTCGCGAAGGCTGACCGCGGGGAACTCGACACCATCGTCGTCCTCGAACTTGACGGTCCCGCCAGCGACATCGCTCCGCTGTCGCTGCCCTTCAGTTCCCTAACGGCAGACAAGAAGGCGAGGAGCGCTTCGAAGACATTGCACTCGCCGCCGCCTCACCACGACCCGGACAGGGCTGTGGACGACAACATGTTCACGCGCTGGGCTACCGACGCGGGCACAACGCAGGCCTGGCTCGAAGTCGATCTGGGAGAACCGACCACGTTCAACCGTGTACGAATCAGCGAAGAAGATGGGCGTGTGCAGGAATTTGAGTTACAATACAAGGATGGCAACCAATGGAAGGCATTCGCGCGGGGCAACGAAATTGGACCCGATTATTCGGATCAATTTGATCCGGTGACTGCCCGGCATGTTCGGCTGAATGTCCTCAAGGCCACCGATGGCCCAACCATCTGGGAGTTTCAGCTTTTCGCGCCGAAAAAGTAGGGCCGGCACGGCAAGTATGCGTTGCGCGCGACGCTCAATCGTTCGCCACGAATTCGAAGAACAGAGTGACGACGACTGAAAGAGGCATTGTGAAGTACACAATGGATCGGAGATACGCATGATGAACATGAAGAAAAACGCGTTTGTAGCTCTTGGATTTTTCGCGATATTCTCCTCAACGGCAACGGCCCAGGATGCCAGGCAGATCCTGGATGCTTCAGGCCTACGCGGAGGGCTGGTTGTTGTGATCGGCTGCGACAACCCGGCGCTGTTGGCGGCGTTGCAGGCAGGTGATTCCTACCTGGTCCACGGCCTCGACAGCGCCCCGGGGAAAGTCACGGCGGCGCGCAGGCTCCTCCGGGCTGAGAATCTCTACGGGTCCGTCACCGTATCGAGGCTGCGCGATGCGCAGCTCCCCTATGTGGACAGCCTCGTCAACCTGATCGTCGTGACGGCCGACACGCCAGTTTCGCGGCGCGAGATGACAAGGGCCCTCGCCCCTGGGGGCGTCATCGCGGACATTCGCGAGTCGAAGGTCGAGATCACGCGCAAGGAGTGGCCCTCCGAACTGGACGAATGGACCCACTACCTCTACGATGCCTCCAACCGCTCCGTATCGAATGACACGGTGGTCGGTCCGCCCCAGGGCCTGCGTTGGACCGCCGGCCCCAAGTACGCCAGGAGCCACGAGCACTTCGCCAGCGTTAGCGCGATGGTCACGTCCGCCGGGCGGGTCTTCACCATTGTCGACCAAGGCCCCATCAGCTCGGTCTTCCTGCCGCCCAAGTGGAAACTCGTGGCCAGGGACGCGTTCAGCGGTGTGCTGCTGTGGGAGCGCCCCATCGGCAACTGGGAATCCCCGCTTCGAGGCTTTCGCAGCGGACCACCCGAGATCGGGCGGCGCTTGGTGGCGCAGGGCGAGCGAGTCTACGTCTCTCTCGGCTATGGAGAGCCGGTCACGGCCCTCGATGCAGCGACCGGAAAGCAGCTCACGACCTTTGCCGGCACCGACGGCGCGCAAGAACTGCTCCTGACCGACGGGGCGCTCTATGTGCTCGCCGGGGACATGACCGCGGAGAATAACAACGAAAGGAAGGAATGGTTCAACCGGACCGCGCCGACGCTGACGCAGCAGAGCTTTCCACCTGAAGAGATCCCCATACGCGGCACTCAGCGGGTAGTTGCGATAGAGACCGAAACCGGCGCGTTGCTCTGGAAGCAGGAATTCAAGGATTCGGGCGAGGTCATGCCGACGACAATGGCGGTCGACGATGGCAGGCTATGCATCCAGACTGTCTCGCATGTGGTCTGTCTCGATGCTGTCGCGGGCGAGGAGCTGTGGCGCAGCCAGCGCCCGGTCGCGAGGAGCCGATTCTCCTGGTCCACGGCCACCTTGGTCGTTCGCGACGGCGTTGTGCTGAGCATCGACCGCGCGGCGCAGGATAATGTGGATGAATCCCCGCCGGATAAGGGAATCAAGTGGATCATGGACGGCGGCCACTACATCAAAAAGAAGCAAGATGCAGAGCTGATCGCATTCTCGCTCGCCGATGGAAAGGAACTCTGGCGCGCGCCTTATTTCGAGAATTATGACGTCCCGCAGGACATCTTTGTGCTTGACGACGTGGTCTGGGTGGGCGACCTGCGGCGCGGCGTCGACCCCGGGTTTACCGAGGGGCGCGATCTGAAGACCGGGAAGGTCACCGTCACGCTGCCCCCTCAAAGCGGCGGGAATCACCCATCGAGTCACCACCGCTGTTACCGGAACAAGGCGACCTTGGATTGGTTCCTGCTGGGCCGCGGGCCCATGCAGTTGGTGAATACAAAGAACGGGGCCAGCCAAGGGCTCTCGTGGGCGCGCGGCGCGTGCCAGTACGGCATTATGCCCGCCAACGGCCTTATTTACGCGCCGCAGCATTCCTGCGCGTGCGCACCCGAAGAGTTGCTGGTCGGATTCAATGCCCTTTCGCCTCGCTCGAACGCGGGAGAAGGTTCGCCGCCACTTGAGAAGGGACCGGCCTACGGCGAAATCGCGAATCTCGCATCCGCCTCCTCGGAGGCCGGATGGCCGACGTACCGCCGCGATGCGCGCCGGAGCGGGTACCAGAACTTGCTCGCGCCCGACAGACCGAATTTGGCGTGGACAACAAAGCTCTTGCCGCCCATCACCGCACCGGTCGCGGCGGAGGGCATGGTCTTCGTCGCCGAAACGGAGCGCCACACCTTGCACGCTCTGAGGGATGAAGACGGCGAACCAGCCTGGACCTTCATCGCCAGCGGCCGGATCGACTCGCCGCCAACTCTGTTCGGCGGCCTCTGCCTTTTCGGGACCCGGAACGGATTCGTCTACTGTCTACGGGCCTCCGACGGCGCGCTGGTCTGGCGATTCCGCGCGGCCCCCAGGGAACGGCTCCTCTTTGCCTACGAACAACTTGAGTCGGTGTGGCCGGTGCACGGTTCGGTGCTGGTCGACGATACACTCACCGACGGTGCAGCCGCGGCATACTTCGCAGCCGGCAGGTCTTCCCACATCGACGGCGGGATTCGCCTCCATGCGCTCGAACTTAAGACGGGCAAACTCCTCCACAAGGCAGACGTCAACATGGCCCCTGGTGCCGACGGCGCTGGCACGATCAGAGAAGGCGCGTTGCCGGCCATCCTCTCCGTCGAGAAAGGCGCGATCTGGATGGCTGGCCTGGGCGTGGATAAGAACCTCGCGCGAGTCGAGGATCTGCCTCATGTGTTTGCGCCACGCGGGTTCCTGGACGACACATGGTGGCACCGGACCTACTGGATTTATGAGACGGCCATGAAGACCGCGTGGACGGGTTGGGTTCTGACCGGCAATCGGGCGCCCGCGGGACGGCTACTGGCCCTTGGCGACGAGGGACTCATCTACGGATACGGGCGCATGGCCTACCGCCCCGGCGCGGGTCACGTCGACCCAGACGCCACGAAGAACTACAAGCTATTCGCCGAGGTCCTGGAACCCGAGCAGGAGACGACGGAATGGCTAGACAAGAAGCGCGAGGTCGAGTGGACCGCGCAACTGCCCTTCGTGGCCAAATCGGTCGTGCTCACGCGCGACGCCCTGCTGGTCGCCGGCGGCAGATCGCTGACCGAGAGCGCCGAAAGTCACGGCCCGGGCACCTTCTGGGTCGCTTCACGCGAAGACGGTTCAGAAAAGGCCGCATGCGCGCTTCCCGCGCCACCCGTCCTGGATGGCGTGGCGCTGACCGGCGCGGGCGTCTTCATCTCAACTATAGATGGGACCGTAGCCTGTCTTGCAGACAAAGAATGATACCAAACACCCACGGGTCTGGCCGCGGTAGGCGGGCATCTTGCCCGCCCTACTGCAGGCGCCCACCGACAAAATCCATTGAACCGAAATCGGAGTGATTTCCCTTGGCGGCCACGCCTACGCCGTCGCCCGGAATTCCTTTGTCACCACCCCGTCCTCGATAAGGGACGCTGTCTCGGATTCGCTGTAGCCGAATTCTTGCAGTAGCGCGCCGGTATGCGCGCCGGCAAGGACTCCCCCAGCCAGCACACAACTGCTACGGCTGAACTCGACCATCGGTCCGTGCCGTATGTAATCCTTCCATATCTCGTGGTAAGCAGGCACCATCCAATGATTGTGCCGGACATGGACATCCCTGAGGAAGAAATCAGGCGTAGGCGGGCCGTCGGCAACCACACAGCCCAGTCCCTGCGATCCGACAAGCGATTCCCATTCCGCGGCGGACTTCGTCTTGAAGAGATCTTCTAGTGCGGACGAGAGCGACTCCTCGTTAGACTTACGCAGATCGTCGCTGGCAAAGGCGGGATCCTCAAGCAAGTCCATACGTTCTGTCGTTCTACAGAACTTGTCCCACTCCTCGTCGAGAGGCAGGCCTAGGAAGATCCATCCCTCTTTGCATGGATACAATCGATACAGCGGATGGGGCCCGCGCAATTCGCTCCCCAGCGGCGGCCTTTCCGGTTTTCCCTCGTACTGGATGAAACCGTCGTAGTTGGCATAGGCGTTGGCGCCAAACATATCGATAAAGATCTGCTGACCTTTGCCGGTGTTCTGTTTTGCGGAGAGTCCCAGCAAGGCCGCGCTGCATACCACCATCCCCGTGCTCGGATCCGGGACCACGTCATTAGCCCGTGACAGTTTCCGCGCCATTTCACGCAGTCCATCGATATCCAGCAGTTCTCGACTGTCAAAGCCACCAACTTGATACACGACACCGCCCAGGGCCGCGCCTGGAATCGGAGCGGCAGACGGACGCATAACTCCCGGCCCCTCAGGCCCGTACCCATTGGCTTGAAGGTAGACGATGTCGGGATTCAAGCTGCTTACCTCCTCATAGCCTATCCCCAATCTCTCGGGAACGCCCGGCCTGTAATTGTGAATAAGGATATCGGCCTCTTTGATCAACCTCTGAGCGATAGCCTTCCCCTCATCCGTCTTCAGATCGATAACAATACTTTCCTTACTGCAATTGACACGCGTCGCCAGCACCTCCTTGTTCTGGCTTCGGAAGGGATCGCCGCCGACCGGCTCGACCTTGATAACCCGCGCACCCATATCGGCCAGCAACGAGGCGCCGAATGGCGTTGCGATGATGGTCGCAAATTCAACAACGGTAACCCCCGCAAGAGGCGCTTCCGTATGCGCCACAAACCCGGACGGCTCAGCGGCCTTGGGAGAATCGACAGCGTCGAGCAGATGGTTATGCTGTCCGGGTTCGGGCGCCGGCGTGTGGATCTCCGCCGGTGTTTCAGTCAATCTCGCCAGCGGACCCAACTGCCGGATATTCGCCATCTCTATCATGTGCTCATTCTTCACGATATCCGGGTCATCCAGGGCTTCTTCTGAAGTCATGTATGGGTGAGAAGCGACGTTGCCTTCATCCAAGAACAGTTTCATCCATTCATCGGAGGTCTTCTCCTGCATGCGAAGCATCAAGATATCGCGGAACGCCTCTCTCGTGTCCGGCGACCATTTATCTTGAGGCTCATCATACGGCGGTTTGGCAAGATCCTCATCTAAGCCGGTTATCCTCATGAAACTCTGGACCGAACGCGGCATCAGATTGCCCATCTGCATCCATTTTCCATCCCCGGCCTGCAGAGGATGGTAATCGAAATTCGCGATCCACTCATACGGATCCGGCTTCGGCGGCGCTGCCGGTTCAGGAGTCCTTGCCGCCACCTGGCGCTGGAGCGATCCATGCTGTTCAAAAGGCATCAAGCCCTGCAGGAGACTCGTTCGGATCATTTGTCCCGCGCCGCTTTTCCGGCGCTCGACCAACGCGGCCAGAATCCCGGAAACGGCGCTCTGGCAGGTGGCATGCGTCGCCACCTGCACCGCCGCATACACCGGACCCGGCGCCCGGGGGACGCCCGAGAGATCCTTCATCCGCCCCCCCTTCGCCGCCACAACCGCGTCGTAAGCAGGAAAATGCGCATAGGGGCCCTCATCGCCGAATCCGGTAATTTGACAGTAGATCAGCTTCGGATTGTTCCGGCTCAGAGTTCGGTAATCGCAGCCATGTTTTTCAGCGTCGACGGTGCGCTGTCCACTCACGACCACATCGGCGCCGGCGGCAAGGGCGTGAAGTTTCTCGACGGCGGCAACGGTATTCAGGTCAAGCTCAATACTCTTCTTGCCTCGAAGCCACATCGGAGAACTGGGTATCTTCCTGAAGGGGTCTCCGCCAAGCGGCTCGATCTTCGTTACGTCTGCGCCGAAGTCGCTGAGGATCATGGTGGTTAAACCACCCACCGGACCCAGCGAAAGATCCAGAACCGAAAGTTTGCCTAGCGTTGTCGTCATTTTATGTTTTCCTGAATCAGTGTTCTTGTCGATAGCCTGATCCGCGGGGCGGTCGCACATTGAGGCGCCCTCCTCCCAATTTCCCGCGTAGCGGTTCCGTTCGCTTATACTTTGGTCAGAATCCAGAAGTCCTTCCTCAAGCCAGCAACTCCACTAACGTTACTGGCTAAGGTCACGCCGTCGCTGGGAACTCCTCTGTCACCACGCCATTCTCTATCAGCGACGAGGTCTCCGATTCGCTGTAACCCAGCTCTCTCAATATCGAGGCGGTATGCGATCCAGCCAGGACTGACCCGGAAAGCACACAGTTGCTGCGGCCAAACTCCACCATCGGACCGTGCCTGAGATAATCCTTCCAAACTCCATGGTAGGCAGGAATCATCCAATGATTATGCCGGACATGGACATCTCTCAGGAAGAACTCAGCCGCGGTCAAGCCGTCGGCAACCACGCAGCCCAGTCCCCGCGAGCCGACGAGCGATTCCCATTCGGCGGCGGTTTTCGTTTTGAAAAGATCGGACAGTGCGGACGAAAGCGACTCGTCGTTGGCCGTGCGCAGGCCGTCGTCGGCAAAGTCAGGATTCTCAAGCAGGTCGGTACGCTCCGCGACCGCGCAGAACTTCTCCCACTCCTCATCGAAGAGCAGGCCAAGAAGAATCCATCCTTCTTTACATGGATACAATCGATAGAGAGGATGGGGTCCGCGCAATTCGGCTCCCAGGGGCCGCCTTTCGGGTTTGCCCTCGTACTGGATGAAGGCGTCGAAATTTGCGTAGGTGTTAGCGCCAAACATATCGATGAAGATCCGCTGGCCTTTCCCGCTGCGTTGCTTCGCGGAGTATCCCAGCAAAGCCGCGCTGCATACCACCATGCCCGTACTCGGGTCCGGGACGACGTCATTGGCGCGTGCCAGTCTCCGCGCGGTCTCACGCAATCCTTTGAGATCCAGCAGTTCCCGGTCGTCCAGGCCGCCCACTTGATACACGACGCCACCCAACGCCGCGCCTGGAACCGGAGCGGCGGAGGGACGCAGAACGCTTGGGCCCTGAGTCCCGTAACCGTTCGATTGAAGGTAGACGATTCCGGGATTGAAGGTTTTCGCTTGGTCGTATCCTATGCCCAGTTTTTCGGGGACCCCATGCCTGTAATTGTGAATTAGGATATCGGCGTCTTGAATCAAACGGCGAACGATATCCTTGCCCCGGTCCGTCTTCAGATCGATAACAATGCTTTCCTTGCTGCAATTAACACGCGTCGCCATCTCTTCCTTTGTCTGGCCCCGGAAGGGATCGCCGCCGATGGGCTCTACCTTGATGACGCGCGCGCCCATATCCGCGAGCAAAGAAGCCCCGAATGGCGCGGCGATAATGGTGGCGAATTCGAGAACGGTGACCCCCGCAAGGGGCGCTTCCGTATTCGCCGCGGGTCCAGACGACTCAGCGGCGTTGGGAGCTTCGACCGCGTCGAGCAGATGGTTGTGTTGACCGGGCTCGGGTGCCGGCGTCTCGATCTGCGCCGGCGTCTCGGTCAACTTGGCTAACGGCCCCAACTGCCGGATATTCGCCATTTCTATCACATGGCCATTTTCGACTATATCCGGATCGTCCAGGGCTTCCTCCGCGGTCATAAAGGTGTGGGCAACGACATTGCCATTTTCCAGGAACAGTTTCATCCATTCATCAGAGGTCTTCTCTTGCATACGAAGCATCATGATATCGCGGAATGCTTCTCTGGTATCCGGCGACCATGAATACCTCGGTTCATCATAGGGCGGGTTCTCGATAACCTTATCTAGGCCGGTTATTTTCAGGAAATTCTGGAATAGATGAGGCATCAGGTTGCCCGTTTGCAGCCATCTCCCATCCCCGGCCTGAAAGGGATGGAAATCGAGATTCGCGATCCATTCATAGGGATCCGGCTTTGGCGCGACTTGGGGTTTCGGGGTCCTTGCGGCAACCTGGTGCCGGAGCGCTCCGTGCTGTTCGAAGGGCATCAAGCCCTGCAAAAGACTGGTTCGGATCATCTGCCCAGCGCCGCTCTTCCGGCGCTCGACAAGGGCGGCCAGAATACCGGCCAGCGCGCTTTGCGAGGCGGCATGGGTCGCCACCTGCACCCCGGTGAAGACCGGCCCAGGCTTCCCCGGAATGCCCGAAAGCTCCTTCATCCGCCCCCCTTTCGCCGTGACGACGGCTTCGTAAGGGGGGAAATGCGCGTAGGGGCCCTCATCGCCGAATCCGGTGATCTGACAGTAGATCAGCCGGGGATTGATCCGGCTCAGGGTCTGGTAATCACAGCCCTGCTTCTCGGCGTCCACGGTCCGCTGTCCGACCACGATCACATCCGCGCCGGCAACAAGGCCTTGAAGTTTCTCGATGGCGGCGGCCGCATTCAAATCAAGCTCAACGCTCTTCTTGCCTCGAAGCCACATGGGAGAGCTTGGGATTCTTCTGAAGGGGTCTCCGCCAAGCGGCTCAATCTTTATGACCTCTGCGCCGAAGTCGCTGAGGATCATGGTGGCCAGTCCACCCGCCGGACCCAGCGAAAGATCCAGAACCGATACTCCGCCTAGAGTTGTTGTCATTCGATGTCTTCCTGGATCAGCCCTTTTTTCCGATAGACTAATCCGCAGGCAATCCGCGTCCAGGCTATCCTCGCCCGTCTCAAATCGACAGAGAAGCGAACGCCCGGACCGATGTCGATAGATATCGGTCCGGGCACTATATACTCAATACTCAGCGTTTCTGTTTCAGCGCTTCGCATTATGCCGACAGAGCCGACTTGAAGCCTTTCTCCTGGATATAGCGCTCCCGATGGTATGGGGCGTCCCCGAGAGTGACTGCGGCAACCATAGCCCGCATGTAGAAGAGGTGGATGTCGTGCTCGTGGGTAAACCCGATGCCTCCGTGAACCTGAATCGCGTCCTTCGTCACTTCCATGGCCGCTTCCGAACACAGCGCCTTCGCAGCGGATACCAACGCGCGGAAGTCATCCATCGCTTCGTCAATTGCCATAGCCGCGTAGTACATGCACGAGCGCGAGGTTTCGAGATTGACGTACATATCGGAGCACTTGAACTGAATCGCCTGGAACGAGCCGATGGGCCGGTCAAACTGCACGCGCTCCGCGGCATAGTCCGTCGCCATCTTCAGCGCCTGTTCCTGCAGGCCCACCAACTCCGCGCTAAGCGCGACGGCCGCCCGGTCAGTCGTCTTTTCCAGCGCATCCAGTCCATCGCCCGGAATCCCCAGAACGGCCGACGCATCTACGGCCACATCTTTGAACTTCACCGTCGCCCGGGGCCGGTGATCCATAGTTACGACCGGTTCAATCGTCAGCCCTGCCGTGTCCCGATCCAACAAGAACAACGTGATGCCGCCCGCATCCGCCGTACCGCCCGAGGTGCGCGCCGAAACCACAATCTTGTCCGCCGTCCCGGCATTCGGCACAAAGGTCTTTTCCCCGTTGAGGGCATACCCCGAACCGTTCTCCTTCGCGGTGGTCTCAATATGCGCCAGATTGAAGCGCGCGGCCTTTTCATAAGTCGCCAGAGTCATCATGAGTTCGCCTGCGGCCACTTGCGGAAGAATCTCGCTCTTCTGCTCTTCGCTTCCCGCGAACAGCACCGCATTTCCGCCAAGAAGCACTGTCGGGATCAGCGGCTCGGGCATCAGGCCCCGGCCAAACTCCTCCTCAATACAAATCAGGTCCACATACCCCAACCCAATGCCGCCGTATTCCTCGGGATACACGCAGCCCAGCCACCCGCCCTCGGCCATCTGTTTCCAAATCTCGCGCGAGAATCCCTCTTCCGATTCCTGCATTTCGCGAATTCGCACCAACGACGACTCGCCGCTCACCAGGTCCCGAGCACTCTTGCGGATCATGTCCTGGTCTTCTGTAAATCCAAAATTCATGGTATGTTCCTTTTGATAGCCGGCCCGCGTTAGCCGCGTGGCATTCCGAGGACACGCTCGGCGATGATCTTTCGTTGTATCTCGGAGGTGCCGCTGAAGATGGACTGGGAACGGCTTCCCGCCACTGTCTTGGACCAGCGCCCTAACGGCTCGGGAGAATCCGATTCCCACACCTGGCCCGCGGGGCCACTGATCTCCATGCCCAAGTCCGAAGCCCGCTGGTGCAGCTCGCTTCCAAAAAGTTTGATAATACTTGATTCCGAACCGAGCGTCTTGCCGCGGAGCCGTGCCGTCATTCCCCGGTATCCGAGCGCGGCCAGGGCATCCAGTTCCATATGCAGCTTGGCCAGCTTCTGCCGAATGACCTGATTGTCTATCGCGGCGCCATCGCCCATGTCCGTGTTCTCGGCCAAGCGCGTCAACGTGTTGATCATGCCCACATAGGCATCGGCAGCAACGGCGATTCGCTCATAGGAGAGCAGGTGCTTGCCGAGAAGCCATCCCTCGTTCTCGTTGCCGATTCGGTTCTCGATGGGCACGCGCACATCGGTGAAAAAGGTTTCGCAGAAGTGGGCCTCGTCCGTGATCTGGCGGATGGGACGGCGTTCGATGCCCGGCGTGTCAATCGGCATCACGACGAACGAGATGCCCCGCTGCTTTTTCTTCGCAGTTGTGTCGGTTCGAACCAGCACGAAAATCCAGTCGCTGCCCATAGCGCCGCTTGTCCACGTCTTCTGCCCGTTGAGGACATACGTGTCGCCATCCAGCTCGGCCCGGAGCGCGAGATTGGCCAGATCCGAACCGGCGTTGGGCTCCGAATAGCCCTGGCACCATACTATCTCCGCAGCGGCAATCGGAGGCAAAAAACGTTTCTTCTGCTCTTCCGTGCCGTAGTCGATGATGAGGGGGCCGATCATGGTGACGCCATGCCCGCCATCCGGCACACCCAAAGCCTTCTTCTCTTCCTTGAAAATATACTGTTGCGCCAGAGTCCAACCCGGTCCGCCATGCTCTTCGGGCCACGAAGCGCACAACCACCCCTTGGCCGCCAAAACCTTCAGCCACTTGCGCGAGGCCTCGACGTCGGTCATACCGGTCCTGTCAGGCGTGTTCTCCTTGAGCCAGCTTCGCACTGTGGCCCGGAAGTCTTCTTCCTCCTGGGTGAAATTCAGATCCATACTCTCTTCCTCCTGTTTATATTCCCCCTCGCCAAAGGTACGGTTTCCACATACCCACTCCGAACGCGCTGAGAAGGCCTGTTTGACCTCGCGAAGACAATTCGTGACCCTGCACAAGGCCACGGCGGTCGCGGCTTGCTCCGAGCAGTTCGACCGCAGAATGGCACAAGGCAAACATTATGGGGGACGAAGTGCTCCGATTCAAGCAACGCGGAAAGACAATGCGAAAAGTCTCGCCATAGCGACCTTCTTCACCGTCTCGCTACGAGACCTGTCAGACGATACGGGCTAGAACGTGGCTTGCGAAGAAATGCCAATCAGGAGACTGACAAGCCCGGGAACGCCAATCTCCCGATCGGTAAGATCGGGAGAGATATCAGGGCTAGACCGCGTCTCCTTTCGCGATGGGTTCGACGGTAACTCCTTCGGATTCGATCCACGCGAGGGCGGCTTCCACTTCAGCCTCTTCGCCATCGACTTGTAGGGCCGCCAGGCCCACGTCCCCCTTGATCGATGCGATTCGCACGTTCGTGACCACGTTGAATTTTTGACCCATCAGGTAGATGAGCGGTTCGGTGACGTTGTTCTCACCGTAAGTTAGATACACGCGACGGGTCGCCATAGCCCCTCCTGCACAGTCTTCACTTTGTTGTCATCGACCACCTATATTCTAGCACGTTCGACCCTCCCCTGACCCTCCCTAAACCAGGGGGGGATTGGTCGCTTGATTCGGCTCAAGTACGCGCGCGAAAGTGCCAATGTATTGATTCATGCTGTTTCCATCTTCTCCGTCATGCTGAGCGAAGCGAAGTATCTCTCGAATTCATTGGGCTTCTGGCGTATCGAGATCCTTCACTTCGTTCAGGATGACAGAA
>CAYNZS010000037.1:0-20398 GCA_964401695.1 uncultured Nitrospirales bacterium | reverse complement strand
GCCCACCATTTGCAACAAAATACGGTAGAGAAACCGCAAAACTCTAGGCTAGGATAATCTCAGAATTATGGTGTAATGGAACTTCCTCATATCCGTCTGACACAGGACAACAGGGAAATTCCCCATTCCGGGTGGCTGTCACGTCTTGATGATTGAAGAGGGCGCACACTTTCTCGTAACCGCCGAGAAGGGCTGAAGACAACAATGTCGATCATCACGACAGAGGAGCGGGTGGAAGTGTGGCGCGGCCTTCAGGGCGAAATGAAGGAACTCATCCTCGTCATCAACGACGCGCCCCACGCGGAAGACCTGGATCCCGTCGCCATCCGCTTCGGCTTCTCCGCGAACAGCGACATGCACCTAGACAATATCCGATATCACTCGCCAGCGAATCTGCGGAGTTTCTTGAAACTGCAGTTCGCTTCGCCAGCGGTTGACACTGGATTTACGCCATCGCAAACCGGGTATTTCTTCCATGATTTCGACGATAAGGTTGGCCCGATCGATTCGTTCGTAGAAGATCCGAATGAGGAGACCAATAGCGATAGAGGGGCCAACGAGTATCCATTTGTGGAGGAAACGGCGTATTGGTGGGAACGCTTTTGGGATAAGTCGATATGACGATGAGAAAGCTCATAACGTTCAGGCGAATAGGTCTTTATCTGTCGCTCGCGGCCATAGTTCTGTGGGTCGAGAGCGCAGTCGCCGAGATTTGGTTCGTAAACCTGGCAAACGACACGGGCACAGAGGACGGCACCTCGTGGGAAACCGCGCTTGTCGCCATTCAGCCGGGAGTAGACGCGGCATTCGAGAGCGGCGGCGGGGAGGTGTGGGTCGCCAATGGGGTCTATTCGGAACTGCGCGAAGGTACGGTAGATGTTGAGCCCGATCCGGTTGAAGAAATCCTCGTCGAATCGGGTTCATTGGTGACAAAGCCCGGCGTGAATCTGTATGGGGGATTCTTGGGTACGGAGAGCCTCCTTGAGGAGCGGGACCCCAATCCCCGCCTTTCAGTCATTGATGGTTCCAGGTCGCGCGGTGGGGAAGCCGCGTACTTCGTGATATTCAATACCGAGGATATCGTGATTGATGGCTTCACGATTACTGGGGTATTGCTGAGAATCATGCCAATTCTCCAGCAAGACTGGGAGCTGGGTTGCGCTCAATCCAAGCTGCGCTAACGATTCGGAATTGCACGTTTTCGGATAATCATGCTCCCGCATCGGTGGGTGGAGCAATAAGCGCGAGCGGCTCTCCCTCAGTCATCGATTGCACTTTTTGGGGCAATTCTACGGGGCGATATGGCGGCGCTTTCAGTGGATCTGGAGCTGATATAGAACGCAGCATTTTCAGATCCAATAGCGCCAGAAGCGGTGGCGCTATATCCACAACAAGCATACAGGTAGTCAACTCCCTATTCGAAGACAACGAAGCAGAATTGGGAGGAGTCCTTCGCTTCGTAGGAAGCTCAGGGTTGAGGGCGGACCCGTTGGTTGCGCCTGTTCACATCTTTCGGTGCGGACATGGGCGTTATCTCCATCCCGAATTACTTGTAACCTTTTCGACGACCGGGGTATCGTACCCGGCAGTGCGGTCCCGACCGGGCCGCCGGCGCTTCCGCCTTTTCCATAACCACGGAGTACACCCTATGACTGACCGGACCTCGTTTTCACGGCGGGATTTGTTGAGAACAGGCGCGGTGGCCACGGGCGCCGCTGCGATCGCCGCGAAAAGTTACGCGAATACGCCCGGCGCGAACGGGCGGCTTAATGCGGGCTTCATCGGCTGTGGCGGCATGGCGGGGAGCCATATCGGATCGCTCCTTTCCATGAGGGAGGAGGAGAATGTCGCGGTGACGGCGGTCTGCGACGTGTACCGTACGCGCGCCATTGAGTTTCAGGAACGCGTGGCGGCGCAGGGCGGGTCGGCGAAAGTGTTTACAGATCATCGCGAACTGCTCGCGATGGATGACATCGATTATGTAGTCATCGCGACGCCGGAGCATTCGCACCATCGGTTGCTGAGGGATGCCCTCGCGGCGGGCAAGCATGTCTATTGCGAAAAGCCCCTCTGCCACAATATTAAGGAGGCGAAGGACGCGGTCGCGCGGGCGAAGGCGACCGGCTTGAAACTTCAGGTCGGCGTTCAGGCCATGGCGGACGATAGCTATTCGAGCGCGCACGACGCCATTCGCGAAGGGTTGTTGGGGTCCGTGGTTCAGGCGCAGATAGACTACGTGCGCAATCATGGAGCGGAGCGCGGGCCGTGGCGTTCGGCGGGAACGCGCGGCGATATGCCGAAGCCAGTCGATCTGGATTGGGAGACGTGGCTCAGTCCGCGCGGGACCCGTCCCTGGGATCCGCACCGCTATTTCGAGTGGCGCTGTTACCGGGAATTCTCGGGCGGTGTGGCGACGGACCTATTCATTCACCGGATCACGCGCCTCATTCGCGCGTGCGGGCTGACTTACCCGACGCGGGCGGTGGGCATGGGCGGGATTACGATGTGGGACGACGGCCGGGATCTTCCGGACAACTTCGAGATGTTACTGGAATATCCTGAGGTAGAAGGCGTCACGCCTGGCATGACGATGCACTTGTTGGGAAGCATGGCGAACAAGAATGGGAACCGCCACCTAATTCGCGGGCACAAGGCCACGCTCGTCTTCACGAGAAAGGGCTGGGAGATCGTGGATGAGCGGTCGGGGAAAGTCGTCAAGACCCACACGAAGACGGGCGGCGAGGATGTCACGCCTCATCACAAGAACCACCACGCGGCGATTCGCGACGGCGCCGCTCTGAATTGTCCGCCAGAGCTGGGGCTCTATGGCGTAGCGGCCGTTCGGATGGGCAACCTATCTTGGTTCGAGCGCAAGATGGTCGAGTGGGATGAGGAGGGCGAGTACGTGCGCTCGGCGTGGTAACCGTAGCGCCGCGTCTCGACGGAATGCTCATTCAGCGGGCGATTTCAGAACCCCTATCGAGCAGCGAACGGCCGTGCCACCGGATTCCCGCGGATTGACACCCAAGGTAGCGCCGATGAGCTCCGCGCGATACCGCATAATGCGCAACCCCATTCCTGCCGGGAATCCCACTCCGTTCTCCGGCTCAACACTCTAGACGAGGCGTGCGAGCCGGAACCCCTCCCACATGGCATCTATGACCTTGCGTGGTCCTACGCAATCGCCTATCGCGTGTGTCTCCGGCACTGAGTCCTTCAAGGCCGCCTCAAGTTCCTGATTGGGCTCTAAGCCCAGAGCGACCACGACGGTATCGATCGCCAGTGTGCTTCTCTTGCACTCGTTATCGACAAGAACCACGCCATCGTCCGTTATTTCCGCGAGACTGGTCTCGGTCAGGATCTCAGTGTTGTTCTCGGCAAGCAGTTCCATCATGTGCATGCGGTTGGCAAAGAACATATCTCGCGCCACCTTACCCAAAAGCTCCACAATGGTCACCTGCTTGCCTTGCCGCGCGAGGTATAGCGCCGTCTCACAACCAACAATGCCACCCCCCAGAACCGCCACCGATTCTCCAACTTCCTTCTTACCCAGAAGCACATCGATAGCCGTGCCGACCTTGTCCTTTTCAATCCCCGGAATCTCGGGGACGATCGGTGTGGTGCCGGTAGCAATGAAGAGGACATCGGGCTTCACCTGCTTTACCTGCTCAGCCGTCGCTTCCTTCCCGAGGGTTATATCGACCCCAAGCTTGTCTATTTGAGTCGCGAGATACTTTGTAAGCGCTCCATATTCCAGCTTAAAATTAGGTGCCGCCGCTGGTATCAGACTACCGCCCAAGGCTTCGCCCTTTTCCCACAGGGCAACTTCGTGACCCCTCAGAGCGGCGACCCTGGCCGCTTCCATGCCGCCCGGCCCGCCACCAACCACCAGCACCGACTTTTTCTTTTCTGCCGGTTCTATGACAAGTTCTCTCTCCAGTCCCGTCGATGGATTGACTGCGCAACTCAGGTACTTCACCCCTCTGGCCATGCAACCCTCGAAGCACCCGATGCACGGACGGATGTCTTCATGCGTCCCCGCCTTTACCTTTTGGGGCCACTCGGGGTCGGCAAGTAGAGGCCTTCCGAGCATAATGATGTCGGCCTTTCCCTCCTGCAATACGCTCTCCGCGAGCACCGGGTCTCCAAGCTTCCCTACCGCTATGACGGGGATATTGACGGCCTCCTTGGCCATTGCGGCCATGGCGACGTTGATACCCGGCGGTTGGGTCGTCGGCGCGTGGACCACGTGGAAAGTGTCCCAGCACCCGGCATCCACATCGAGGGCGTCTGCGCCCGCCGCTTCGAGACGGAGAGCAATCTCGACACCTTCGTCCGTCTCCCTTGCGCCATCCACGAGATGCTGGAGTCCGTATTTGTAGATCACGGGGAAGTCGGCGCCGGCGGCCCCTTTGATAGCCTCTATCACCTCGGTAGCAAATCTGAGCCGGCCTTCGAGGTCGCCGCCGTATTCATCCGTGCGCTTATTCCAGAGCGAAGTCATGAATTGGTCGGGAACGCCCCCGAGATGACCGTTCACCTCGATGGCGTCCAGTCCAGAACCTTTCGCTATCTCGGCGGCAATGCCGTACGCCTTCACCAATCCCTCGATCTGTTCCGTGCTCAAGGTGTCCGGCGCTCCAGCACCCGCTCCAGCTCCCAGCGAGATAGCAACCTTGGCCCCGTAATCATGCGAAGCTTCGGCTAACTGGCTCAAGCGAGCGATATACATTCTGTCGTCAGCCATGAGGGCGCAAGGGAAAGTTGCGCGCAGGGGTGGTTCTGTCGCACGGCTCACATTGGCCGTGCCGATTACCAGCAGTCCCGCTCCTCCCTTGGCGCGCGTAAGGTAGTAGTCAATACCCTGTTGCGACAACCTACCGTCCGGTTCTATGAGTCCCCCACCCGCGGGATTCATCGCGGCCAACGCAATCCGGTTTTTGAGAGATAACTCGCCGATGTTGCCTGGTTCGAATAATTTCACCTGTAAAACTCCTTATACAGTTTACACTATCTTATAGCGATAAGCGGCCGCCCATCCATGTTTCTCGCTCTCAGGGCGCCACCTTGAGGGGTGGAAAATGGTTCCGCGGGCATCCAGTGACGATCTTCCCTGAGTTAATCAGAAACGGGGCGTCGAATCAAGGAAACGCGCACTCGGTCGAATACAAAGAAACTTACTCAAGGCCTCACTGTTGTCCTAAACCGCTCTAAGGAACTTGCGGTTAGGGTTAGCAGCATTGGACAAAAGCGTTTTTGTTTTGATTGCGACCTCAGCCCCACCGTCTTTGCGAGGAGGAACGACGAAGCAATTTACTGCCAACAGCTCGTCACGCCTGACAGATGGCGAGCGGCTCTGACGACCGGAGAAGATTGCCGCAGTCGCTGTCGCTCCCTCGCAAAGACGGTTAAAGGTTCTATTTAGAACAGCGGTGTCAAGGCCTAAAAGATTAATGCGATGCAAGTTGCCCTCAAGAGAGGGGACAGACACGTCTCCGCCCGTGCCTCGCTACGCTTGCGTCTACTTTTGAAAAAGCCCAAAAGTCCTTTATTACTCAGTTTCTTGCTTTCTTCTGGGCAAAAATGGCCTGAACGCTCATCACAAAACGAGGAAGACACCTGCCAGCTGGGCTTTCAGAGTTAGGCTAAGTATTTTGACCTTGCGGAGTTAGACTTCAGTTCCCACGCAGTCCTCTGAAAACTTGCACCACTTGGCACAACCCAGATCGATGCGCGGATTGGCGACATCTTGGCCGCATTTGTCGCAGGGGCGGACCGGTTCGTCTTTCCAGAACTCTGTCTCGGTGCCGCAACGAGAACAGCGCACATCGAAGATGTCCTCCGGTTTCCAATTGCGTAAGTCCTGTCCCGGACAACGCCGTTCGTCCATGGCATTACCCTCCGTAGGTTCTACACGTCCGCGGACGCCAGTGTCGGAAACCGCGTGGCATCCGTGTGGGGCAAGAACTGCGCCGCCCTATACTCGTCCATGTATCCAGGGTCATTGCTAAGATCAGTATAGGTCATGCGGCGGGCGAGTTCCAATTGGCGTTGGCGATACTCCTGCGACACAGAGATCATGTACGAGCCCATAAGCGAGCTATTGCCAATGAAGTGAAAGCGTTCGCGGGGCAGGTCCGGAAGCAGTCCCAAAACCGCCGCCTTGTCCAGGTCCAGAAAGCGTCCGAAACCGCCCGCGATATAGATCCGGCCGAGATCTTCAAAGCCCATGCCCACCTGTCCGAGCATGAGGGCGCAGGCGGAGTAGATCGCGGCTTTCGCGCGGATGATGCTCGCAATATCCAACTCGCTGAGCACTATGGCCTTGCCCGAGTCGCTTTCCTCCGCCGACGCAATGACGTACGCCGCTCGCTTGCTTTCAACGCGGATGCAGGGCGAAGGCCGCGTCCGGTCGAGCTTGCCGGCGGGGTCAATCCATCCCGTGGTGAACAGATTGGACAGCAACTCGATCATGCCCGAGCCGCAGATCCCCCGTGGACGCAAATTGCCGATGGTCGTGTACTGCGCCTGCGCCGTTACGGGATCTACATCTACCTTCTCTATAGCCCCGCCCGCCGCCCTCATGCCGCATTCGATGCCGCCGCCTTCAAACGCAGGCCCGGCGGAACACGCGCACGCGATGAGGAACTCGCGGTTGCCAAGCACGACCTCCCCGTTCGTTCCGATGTCGATGAAGAGATTGACCTCGTCGCTATTTGTCGCCAAGTCCGTGCACAGAAGCCCCGCTGTGATATCTCCGCCCACGTAACTGCCCACGCATGGAGAGAAGTAGATCCAAGAGTCCGGATTGATGTCGATCCCCACCTCCGACGCCGTCAGATAGGGCGTCTGCAATACGGTTGGCGTGTAGGGATCCAGGCGGATGTGTTCGGGCTCCATGCCCAGCAACAAGTGAACCATTGTCGTGTTGGCCGAGATGACGGCGTTGGAAATCTCGTGGAGCGCCACATCGTGGCTCGATGCAACGCGTTCGATAAGTTCATTTACCGTCTTCAGTACGCGGCCGCGCAGTTCCTGCAGTCGCCCGGGGCGACGCGCGTAGTTGATTCGACTGATGATATCGAGGCCGCAAGTCACTTGGTCATTGTAGGCGCTCCGTGTGCCCAGAATGCGTCCTATCGTCAAGTTGACCAACTGAACCGCCACGGTGGTCGTTCCCACGTCCACCGCCACGGCGTAGTGCCGTGTCGTCCGGTTCCCCGGTTCGATTCGAATGACCGAAAGCCGCTTGCCGTCCCGCACGAGCGTGACCGTTAACAAGCCCTCTTTCTCGCGGAGCGCGTTTGCCAAGCCACGCATGATCCGAAGCGAACACAAGACCTCATGCTTGCCCCAATCGCGCTGGATAGCCCGCGTTAACCGATCCAAGTCCGAAAGCCCGTCTTCAGCGCGAGGCGCGTCCACTTGGACCAACCACTTCACCGCAATGGGGTCGAATTCCCACTCCTTTGGAAGGAGTTCCTCGCGAATCAGGTGCGTTTCGTCGCCGTCCGAGAAATTCGCGCCCTCTCGCGCCGAGGCCGCGGGCATCTCTACCGTAACAGGGCCGTCCATTACCAGCGACTTGCAGGCGAGCACGTAGCCTTCTGCGAGGGCCGCGTTGGTGAGCGCGCCGCGATCCTCCGAATCGACCTCGCCCTTCGTGACGCGCACGACGCAATTGCCGCAAGACCCTTTCCCACCGCACGGAGATTCGAGGTCGACCTTCGCCGCGCGGGCGGCATCGATCAGTTCGGTCCCCGCGGCCACTTGGACGGAGTTCGACCCCGGAAGAAAAGTAACCTCTATCGGCTTCGAAACTTCCTCGACCGCCGTGTTGTCGCCGTTTTCCAAATACATAGTCAAGCCACCAATACCTGCCCGATGAAACTTTCAAGATCTCCCGCTTCTTGTGGGCCCACAAGAACTTCCCAACCCGGCAAGGCCTCCTCGAGTTCGCCCGAAATCTGTGCCACGTAACCCGGGATGACGATCTTTCGGTTCTGGGTCTGTTCCGCCAGTTGGACCTCCTTGGCAAACGCGCCGATCTGGTCGCCGCCGAACTTGCCGGCCGCCCACGCGGTCAACACGCTCATCCCCTCGCACTCGGGAATGAGCAACCATGCGGAAAGCCCCGCGTTCTCGATCTCGCCCGACACGATGAAGTAGGTCAGTGAGAAATTCGTCGTAACAAACACGGGGCTATTCTCGTCCGGTTCGCCGATGGGATAGACCTTCGGGTCGACTTGGATGGGCTTCTGCGGGTCGGTGTAGATGTTCTGCCGCAACGCAAGAAGCGAAACGAAGGCAGCCGGGTCGAAGGCGGGCAGCACCGTTATGCCCCCGTACTTGGCCACCTCGATTCCCGCCTCAAGGGCCGCGTCCACCGGGTCGGGCGCGTCGACGAACTTCAACGTCGGATACCCGAGCGATTTCAGGCCGGCCTTGAGCGCGCCGCGCCGGATGACGATGCTGTTTTGAACATGCTCACTCAACGTACTGGCTCGCAGTTCAAGCACTACATCCTTGAAGCCGACCGCGCGAGCCTTCTCCACCATCGCGGCCAGACCGTCCAGCGTGTCCGAGGCCATCGCCAGGACCGATCCCGTGTCTTGGGCAATCACAAGCAGTTCGTCCACCGTGTCTGAGGTGGCCGAGGCCAGCAGCGGTTTGCGGCCCTTCAACGCCGCCGCTGCCGCCGCAAGGGCCGCCAAGTCATCCGTACGAATCGCAACCGCGCGTTCCCAGAGCCCCGAGACCCGCTCGACCGTGGACACGAACCCCTCCTGTGACGCGCTCTTGAAAGCGACGCTCAGCAAATCGACGCGAAGTTCCTCGCCCACCCGTTCGAGACAATACGCGCCAACCTGCCGCACTGCGCCTTCGATCTCCGAGGGGGTCAGGCGGTCGCTTAGCGCCACGCCAATCCCGGTCTGGTTTACGAAAGTCTTCTCATGCCGAAACATAACCGTCTCGCCGCCGGCCACGAAGCCCTTGCCCTCGCTGCCGATGGCGACAGCGCGTATCGGCGGCTCCGCGGCGGAACCCAAAGTCGCCTTCGCTTCGTCGGACACATAAGGGCATTCCGCAAGCTCGGTCTTCTTCGCCGCAAGCTTCATGGCGAATGCGAGACAGGTGTTCGACCCGCATTCCTTACAATTCGTCTTGGGCAGGAGCTTCTGAATCTGCAATCCGGTAAGCGGTGCCATAATCAGTTCTCCCCGCTCGACAGCCCGCCATGGGCGGCAAGTTTCATCACATTGCGCCGTAGCGCGGCCAAGGCTTCGGGATGGTTGAGGACGACCAGGTCCGCGCCGGCCATAATCAGCGCCATGGCCGTCTGCGCCTCCCACAAGACCGCGCGCTTGGCCAGTTCGCCCCAGTCCGGAAAATCCGTCTCCAGCGCGTTGCACTCCTTGGTCTTCCAGACCTCTTGCCCCACGCTCGCGATCATAGGAAACGTGAGGGCCGTGTCTCCGCCAAAACCCGTCAGACGGATCCGCTCCATGACCGAGAACCCGTATTCGAGGCCGTAGCCCAACGCGCCAATCATGGGATCCATGACGATCCGGTCCCGCGGCAGATCCATGTTCGCGAGCAAGATATTCAGTTGTTTCGCGAGGTTCACATCGATGGGGGTCTGCGCCACGACACAGTGGTCGTACGCCAGGGCCAGTCCCGCGATGGTCCGGTAATTATCGCCCTCGAGCCAGTTCAATAGCAGGCGTTCCCCTTGGCACCCCGCCGCCACCTTCTTCATAGCCTCGTTCGTCGCTTCAAAATGACTGTGACCCGTCACGATAACGGGGACATCCACCGCCGCCAAAACCACCGTCACCAGTTCCAGGGCCTCCTCAGGGCTCTTTCCCCCCTTCTCCGGATGCGTCCCTTCGAGCCGCACCGAAATGGCGTCGGCGCCGTACACCTCCACACAGCGCTTCGCCATGTCCGCGGGACGCTCTAGAACATCGCCCCAGATCTCGCGCAACACAGGCGACGTTCTCTCGCTCACCGAATCGAAGACCTCCAACGCGTAAGCGGGATTGTTGGGAATGGTTCCCTCGAAATGGTGGAACTGCAGGCAGTTCTGTCCGCCAAGAAGCACCGTGCTGCGTCTTGTCCCCCCGTCCGCCTCCGTCGCGCCGAGCCGAACCAGCTCGATGGTCTCGCCTGGCTCTTCGCGTGGAAGGGGGACGGCCGCAAACTTCTCGGCGGCGCTGGGCACCAGCCCATCGTCAGCCTTGACCGACATTTCAGGTATCTGAGCGGGCGCCGGCTCCGCCGCAACGGGCGCGCTTACTTCAACGACATCCGAAGGCGCTTCCGCCAACGGCTGGGCCTTCAACTCCGCCTTCAATTCCGCGGACAGCTCGGTTCTCAGTCTCGATTTCAAATCACTGGCCAGTTCCGTGGCAACCATGCCTTTCAACTGTTCCGCCAAAGACGCCGCAAACTGCTGGAACAGCGTAGAGACTGGGTCCCCCTCGCCGCCGTTGTCCAGATTCGGAGGCGCTAGCGCGGCCACCGGCTGGACCGCCGCCGGTTTGGCGGTGGACATTTGGGCTTCGGCGGGCGTCATGGGCCCCACGCAGCCTAGCGCGGGTTGACTCGCCGCCTCGGCGAAGGCGCGTTCCTTGGAGAAGTCATCCGCCGCTGGAGGCGTTACGGCCTCGTTGGCCTTCGCCTGAGGTTCGAGAGTGGAAACGGGCTCCGCAGGGGCTTTGACAACCTGCGGCGCGCCCTCTCCGGGGCTCGCCTCGGACATTTGCGCCATGTCCTCCAACTGCAACGCCGGGTGACCGACCTTCTCCATGTATTCACAAATCGCAACGGGGTCTGTGGCGACACTCTCATCCGCTATACGGTCGAACAAGTCGGAGAGCCCATCCTCTGCAAACCGCGCCTGGAGATCCTCTCCCAGCATCTGCTTCAGTTCTGTTGGCATCCAAACGATACGCTGCAAGCCGCCCTCGGCAAACAAGAACTTCCGGCTCGTTAGAAAGGCCTTCCCCACGCCCATAAAGCCTGGGGTCTGGACGCCGCCGCCCGCCATGCCCGCAAGCGCGCTGAAAGTCATACCCACCGGCGTGTCTTCCAGGAACTCGCGATTCACCGCCATCACGCCGTTGCATTCCGGCACGTACGCCACGATGACCTCGAAACACCCGCACGAAGTCATGGGATTCGTCATCAAACTGTACGCGGTGATACTCGAAATGGTCTTGTGCGAATTCTTGTACACATACTCGTTCACCCCTTCCCAGACTCCCCTGACGGGGTCCAGGCACACCCCCTTCTCGACCGGTTGATTCGGCCCCGTTTCGTCTATTTCGTAGGCCGCTTTCCCGTCGAGCCAATTGTAAGCGCCGCAAAGGCCGAGCCGTTCCGGCGTGATAACACACACGTGGTCGGGCGCGAAAGACTGACAGAGCAAGCAACTGTAGAACGTGTCGACCGAGTCATCGGTCATCGACGCCAGACGGTGGTTGCGCTCGACATAGATCTTCCTGGCGTGATCCAGCCGCCGCTCGACCTCCACCTCCTCCGTAATCAGCGTCACCTTCACTTTGTCCACGATGGCCGGATACTCATTGAGAAACTTGGCGTGAATAATTTCGCCGTAGTCCCTCAGGCGAACGCCTTTCGCGTAAGCGGCCTTGCTGACCCGGATCCACACGATATCTCGCTGTCCCATGTGCCAGATCCCTTCGGCCCCGTTGATCAGATGGTGAATCTGCCGCTCAAGAATGGGCTCGAAATCCGGCTGCATCTTCCGCCCCGCGACCTCGACCCAGATCGCCAACGGAAGCGCGCCCCCCTGCTCGACTTCGTCCAAGTCCTTCCCGACGACCTCGATTTCGCCGTCCTCGATATCTTCGAGTTCTACGCCCGTTACGAACTCGAAAGCCCGCGTGATATTCCCCCCAAACTCGACCTGCACATCCTTCTTGCGAATCCGTTCGCCTTCGAAGGCTGCTCCGTAAGCGGCGGGAATCGGCACCTTCGTTACTCTCACTTTGCACCCGCGCACCTCGAGGGCCTTCTCGACCATCCTGTCGTGGGGAACATTGCTCACGACATGTTCGTAGGTGCACACGCCCGTCGGCAGGATCTCCGGAATGTCCGTATCCGCAATCGTTGGGAAGCCATAGTTGATGGCCCCGAACGCCGCGGCGTACTTCTCCTGATCCACCTCTCCTAGCGCGAGCACAAAGGCAAAGATCCGCTCCTGGTTGTATTTCAGATTGCGGTCGAAGTCGCCGGCCGCCACGCCACCGAACGAGAGCGCCGCGCGATTGGCGAAACCCAGAGAATAGATAACGGAGGACACGTCTTTCCCGAATGGAACCAGACGGGTCTCCCATCCGAGTTGGACCCCTTCCGACTCCAACTGTTCGGCAAAGTTTGACCCGTTCACCGACCCCGACATGAACACGTAGAGGTTCTTCTCCTGTAATTCGCGGGCAATCTCCACCGCCGTCTTCGAATCGGGAGCGGCCCCGATCACCGCCGCAAATCCCGGCGCCGTTCCATCCACAAATTCCACGCCGCGCTCGCGCATAATCACGTCATTCGCCGCACCCAACCAGATGCCCTGCGCCGGATCGGGGCCGACGAGCGTCTTGCAGGCTTCGACCGTTTCGAAAGCGAAAAGCGTAGCGGCTCCCGCGTCCAGGGCGTCGCCCAAATACGGCAGCCAAACGTCATCCGATGGGGGGGACGGCAGGAGTTCGTTGCAATCCTGGAGGACCGCCACGAGATCGCTCAGCTTCTCGACCTTTCGCCCCGTAAAGGAGTGGATCACGGGGAGGTAATAGGCTGTGTCTGGGAACCCGACGGGATGGTCCGCCCCCTTCGCCTCGATGGTCTTGGCAAGCATGGCGCTCGCCGACGAGACAACATCCTTCGCCCCTAGCATGGCGTCCGAACAGATCGCCTTAGACATGGGCCTTTCTCCGATCCTTCATGTCGAACATCTTGCGCTCCGTCTTCTTGTTGATTCCGAGCGCGTCGCGTTTCGCCTCGATGTGCTCGCAAATTGTCTCGACGGCCTTCTCCGCTCCCGAAATATAGTGGAACTTCGCCCCCACCGAATCCTGCAAACCATCGAGAAGGTGATCTGTCACCGTTTCCGAACCCATGGTGTAAAAGGGATGCCCCAACACGACGTCAATACCCGACGCCACGAAATAATGCGCAATGGTCACGGCCTTCTCGCTCATCCATTCTGGCGCGGCGCCGATCAGCGGCAATTCGCAGATGTCATTGCCCAGGCCTCCCTCCTCGACAAGGTAGGTAGCCGCCATGAGCAGCCGCGAGTTGTCCACGCAGGATCCCAAATGCAACACGGGTGGAATCCCCACCGCTTCGCAAACCTCCCGCAGGCTCAGCCCTGCCAGTTCCAAGGCTGTTTCAGGCGTAAGCAGGCCTGCCTTGCCGCAGGCCACCGCGGCGCAACCCGTCTGAAGCACCAGGATGTTCCGTTTGATGAGTTCGCGCGTCAGCGAAAGAATGTAATCGTCCATCTTGCTACGCGCGTTGGTGCAGCCCACAATCCCGCAGACCCCCCGAATGCGCCCCGTGATAATGGCGTCGTTAAGCGGACGGAAACTCCGCCGAAACGTGCCGCCCAGAATGTTGAAAATAGTCTCGTTGCTGAACCCGGCCACCAGCGGACTCTGCTCGCTGGGAATGGCAACCTTCTTCGGGTCGCGATTCGGGAAATTCGCAATGGCCGTGCGCAAGAGATCCTTGGCGCACTCCAGGCCCGACTCGGCATCGAAATCCATAGCCTCGGCGTCCTCGTTTATCGCGATGGGGTTCGTTGAAACGATCTTCGTGTGGTAGCAGCGCGCCACCTCGGGCAGCGAGGCCATGCAACACTGGACATCCGTCACCATCACCTCGACCGCGCCGGTTACGATGGCCAACTCTTGCTGGAGGAAATTACCCGCCACCGCCACACCGTGCCGCATCAGCACCTCATTCGCCGTGCAACAGATGCCCGCCAGGTTTACGCCCTCAGCCCCCGCCGCGCGCGCCTCCGCCAGAATCTCCGGCGACCGCGAAGCCACCACTAGCATCTCGGCCAACGCAGGCTCGTGCCCGTGAACCAACACGTTAACCTGATTCGCCTCGAGTACGCCCAGGTTCGCCCGCGCCCGCACTGGCTTAGGCGTTCCAAAGATGATATCGCCCACAGTCGTGGCGATCATCGAACCGCCCCAGCCGTCGGCCAGCGCTACCTTCAAAGCCCCCTTGAGCAAATTCTTATAGTCGTGGTCCACGCCCATGGTCGAACGGTGCAGAGCCTGAACAATGACATTGTCAACGCCCCGTGGCGCGATATCCGCCCGCTGCCACGTTCCTTGCAGTGGCTTCGGCGCGAGTTCGAGCGTCTTCAGCGGCCCATCATGGCGCGAGAAATCCTCAAAAAAGAGGTCGGCCAACCGGCCAGCCAGTTCCAGGACCTCGAACTCGGCCTCATCGATTCCCCAGTCCCGCGCGGCGGACCGCAGCCGGGCCTCATCGCGAATCTCGTAATCGCCCCCCTTGCCCTCCGAGATGTCCTTCAGCAACTCCACCAAGTGCCGCGCGTGGTCCGAATGCGCCGCCGCCCCCGCCGCCACTTCCCGCAACAGGTTGCGCGCGACAACGGTATCCAGCGGCGCGCCGCACACCCCGGGCACGTACTCGGCGATCTTGCACGGCCCCATGTGGCAGATCTTGCAGCATGTGCCGTCCACCCCCTGTGCGCAGGGCTTCCCCTGTTCATCCACGCGCGAAAAGGCATCCGACTCAACGCCGTCCACGTCCGCCTTCTCCAGCATCGCCACACTCGCCGCGTCCACGGCGATTTCCTCCGGCATTCTCTCTCTATCTTCGGCCATAACGACTACTCATCCTCGGTTGGTAGAATGATTCTCTAACTCTCGTTCCCACGGAGAACCGTGGGAACGAGAGATCAATATCCCGTTTTCGCGGCGCACTCACGCACTTGAAGCGACCGCTTCGTCCAGCCGACAAAAGATGGCGTCGGCCGCGACCGAGGCCGCATTCTCCAAGGGCAAACCGAACACCGGCTCGCCTTGCTCGTCCCGGCGCGCCAAGGTCTCATCCTCGGGAAGCGCGCCCAAGATAACCACCGGCGTATCAGCAAACGCCGTCCGCGCCCGATCCAGGCAGGACACGTCGCGCGCCCGGTTCAACACCACGCCCATCGCGCCCGCGGAGACTTCCATCTCGAGGGCCAGCTCGTACAGCCGTCGGGCAGTCGTTACCCCCCGCGCGGAGGGATCGGTCACGAACACAAGCCAGTCCACTTTCTGTACCGTTCTGCGGCTCAGGTTCTCCAGCCCCGCCTCGTTGTCCACCACGACCGAAGGGTACTGTCCGGCCAGACGCGCCAGAACACCCCGAAGCACGTTGTTGGCGTAGCAATAGCATCCCGGCCCTTCGGAACGTCCCATGGCGATCAGGTCGAAGCTATCCGCCTCGACCAACGACTCCTGAATCTTGAGGTCCAGCATCTCCTGTTTGCTGACGCCGCTCGACATGCCTCCCTGAGCGATTTCGCGCGCCTCTTCACGAACGCTGCCGACCGAGTGCGCCGCCTCGACGCCCAGCAAGGCATCAAGGCATGTGTTCGGGTCGGCGTCCACGGCCAACACGGGACCGCGCCCGTGCTCGCCCAGCCAACGCACGGCCAGCGCGGCAAGCGACGTCTTTCCGACTCCGCCTTTGCCCGTTATCGCAAGCGTCCAACTCATCGCACCGCCTCGTCCGTTAAGCCGCGGCCATCGCGGCTGCCACCGCCTTAATGTGTTCGGGAGACGAGCCGCAACAGCCCCCGATAAACCGAGCCCCCGCTTCGAGCAACGGAGCCACGGCATTCACGTAGACGTCGGGTCCGGCCCCGTACACCGTCCGGCCACCTGCGTCAACCTCGGCCTTTCCCGCGTTTCCCTTCACCCAGCACGGAATGTCCAAACCGCACACAGCGTGCTGGGCGGCGATATTGACGAAAGTTTCGATGCCGGATCCGCAATTCGCCCCTACGAAACTGACTTCCATCTCCTGTGCCAACTCGTAAGACTGAGGAATACTGACGCCCATCATCGTCCGGTCATTGTTCGCGCCGAAATCGTAGGTAAAAGACACGCCTACGGGAATCGAGCAGGCCCCGAGCACGCCTGCCAGCAAGGCCTTCGCTTCGAGTAAGTCGCTTTGCGTTTCCACAACGATAGCGTCCGCGCCGCCGGCCTCAAGCGCAGCGGCCTGTTCCGCCCCGGCCGCTTCGACCTCCTCCGGCGTTACTTCACCCATCATCACGATCTTTCCGACGGGGCCGATGGACCCGAACACATACGCCTTGCCCGCGGCGGCCTGTTTCGAGATTTCGGCTCCGGCCTTGGTTAGTTCGGCCGCCCGGTCCGCCAGCTCGTGCTTCGCCAAAACGACGCGGTTGCTATTGAAGGTGTTCGTCAGGACTATGTGGGCGCCCGCATCGACGTAGGCCTGCGCCACCGACAGGACTTTGTCCGGCTCATCCACATTCCATGTGTCGCACATCTGTCCAGGCTTCGCGCCCAGCTTCTCCATCTCAGTGCCCCAAGCGCCGTCCGTGCACAGCGGCGGAAGCTCGCCGAAGTTCTCTCGGGTCAACGTCGTATTCGGATCAAATGTCATATTGGTCTCGCTTTCTGTTTGGCCAGTTCAGGGCCTATTGAAACCCGTATTTCTCCCGCAATGCCAGGCTCGTTTCACCCAACAACTTGAACACACGCTCCGCATCTTCCACCGCCATCGAACCCGTTCCGCACGACGGCGTGACGAACGCCTGTTCCACCACCACCTGCTTGTCGATGCCCGCCTTGTCCGCGAGGTGATCCGTCACTTTCTCAAAACGTTCCACCAAGCTCTCGACCGACTCGTCTCGAATGGCGGCGTTCGTCGGCACCACGCCCCACGCCAACGCGTTCGAGCGCTCGACGAGATGGGTCTGCATGTGTTCGGGATACAAGGCCACTGATTCCCCGTAATCGAAGGCGTCGAAATTCACGATGCCCGCGCCCGCGTCCACGAGGATCGACCACTCCGTGTTCCCGCAACAGTGAATCCCCGCGATGCCGCCCTCGGTGTGAATCGCCTCGACCACCTCGTTCAGCCTGGCCACCACGTCGTCCCGCTGGACCGACACGTAGGTCGAGCTCCCGAAGGCCGACAAGATAGGCTCGTCCACGAAGCAGATCACATGTTCGGCGTACGGCTTGAACTTCTGGATCTGCCACCGGCATTTCATCGCAAGGCCCTTCACCACCGGGTCCAGGAACTCCTCGTTGTAGTAGATTGCCTTCTTGTTCTCGTCCACGACGGTCAAGGCGAACGAAATCGGGCCGGTCGTCTGGCACTTCACGATCGGCAGCGTCTTTCCCAGGCCTTTGAGGCGTTCCTCAAGCGCCGGGATCCCCGCAGAGTACTCCGGGCTAATCGCCACCGGCGAGCAGTCCCCTTCTTCCTCAGCTGCCAGATAACCCTCGTAGAACTCAGCGAGTTCCTCCGAATAATCCCCCGACGTGTCGAAGTACATCCGCCCCTTCTCCTCGTCGATGACGATGCGCGGAAGGCCCTCGGAGTACTGGATCTCCATCTGTTCATGCAGGCCCCGTTTTGACAACTGAGCCCAGATCGGCGCGTTCGGTATTGCACCGAAAACGACATCCATCGGCCGGCTCGCCTCGGAGTACGGCATCGAGCCTATAGCCGTTGCGGCACATCCTGGTTTAAGTTCCATGTTCTCTCCCCCTTGCCGAAGCGCCGCGGCCTATCCGGCGGCGCATTGCTTCACACCTTCCCACAACTCAGCGAACCGACCTTTGAGATCGGGCTCCGCGATATCCACCAGCGGAAGGCTCTCCCGATCCCCCCGCCGAATGGTTTCACTAAAAGGAATACTGCCCAGATACGCGTCTGCGCCGAGAGCCTCCGCCAAGAACGAGGCGTCCTCCGGAGACGCCGCTTTGTTTCCAACGGACACGACCCGCTTCACGCCAATCTCGAGCGCCATGCACCGGATAGTCTCCGCCGTCTCCACTGCGCGGCTTCCCGGCTCGACCACGAGCGCCATCACGTCAAAGCCCTGGGCCGTCGCGCGTCCTAAGTGTTCCAACCCGGCCTCGAAATCCACGATGACGCAGTCGTCTTTATATAGGACCACATCGGCCAGCAGCGCGCGCAGAAGAACGCTCTCAGGGCAAGCGCAACCCGAACCGCCCGTCTCAACAGCGCCCAAGGTAAGCAGGTGAACGGAGCGAAAGGAGGCCGATTCTTTCTCCGCAACATCCGAAACATCGGGATTCAATTTGAAAACTTGTCCGTACCCTTTTACTTTCGCGCCTGTACGCTCTTCGATAAGCGCAGTGCGCGCCGATAGAGGAATTAAGGACTCCCGTTCCGCTTTGGGCATGCCCAGTGCCGAAGCCAGGTTCGCGTCAGGGTCGGCGTCCACCGCGAGCACCCGCGACCCGTCGGCCACGGCAAGATGCGCGAACATAGCGGCGATAGTCGATTTCCCTACTCCGCCTTTACCGCCTATACCAATCTTGAGTCCCATCGCGTCCACTAAAACATCACATTACATCACATCACGAAGTTTGACATATTTATCGAGTGGATGTCAACACCTTTTCGGCCGCGGAAAATCCGGCCTATTGACTTTATCTCCTTCCGTAACTATAATTTACGTGTGATGTGACGTTAAAGAGTCGTGATGTGACCCATGTGCCGACCCCAAACCAAGCAGCAACACCCATCTACCGGCGGCTCGTCGATAAGTACAAGGACGACATACTCAGTTTCAGGCTCAGACCCGGCGACCAAGTGGATTCCATCGCCGAAATCCAACGCCGCCACGGCGTCGCCAGGGAAACGGCCAAGCGCGTTTTAGGTATCCTTGCGGAAGAAGGGTACATCGTGCAACAGCCCGGCAGAGGATCCTTTGTCGTCGACCTCGGCCCCAAACAGGCAATCTGGGGTCTCGTCTTCCCCTTCTATTCCATTCAGTACGACGACTTGATACACGAGATCTCCGAGAAGGCATCTGCCTCGGATCGCGAACTTCGGCATTTCTGCGATTACAACAGCTACGAAGAAGAAATCCGCTTGGTCGGCGTCATGTTGAAAGAGCGCTATGAGGCCGTGGTCGTCATCCCCACTCTGGACGAATCCAAAACTTGGAGCTTTTACTCCCGTCTCTCATCGACGGACTCGTCGGTTGTGTTGCTGGACCACACCATGACGAGCAACGACTTCGACTTCGTCGTCCAAAGCTACGACCTCGGCGTCGTAAGGGCCATCGATTACCTGTTAGCACAGAAGGACGGCGGAATCGCGTTCATCGAGAACGAGATTTGGTCCGGCCGCAACATGGTGCTTGAACTGATGCGCGAGACCTACCGCGATTTCATGCGGAGCCACCGCCCCGGTTTCGATCCCATTATCCTGCCCCGCGCCACATCTATCCGCGCAGACGAGCTTCGGGCACACGGAGTAACCGGCATCTTCTGCTGCGACGACGTAAGCGCAATTCAAGTCATTGGGCGGCTGAACGAGCGAGGCGCCAACGTGCCCGAACACTTCAACGTGGTCAGTTACGGCAACACCGACCTCGGCCGCTTCTTCACCCCCGCCATCACCACGGTAGACCCCCACAACGCCGAGATGGCCTCGGTCCTAGCCGAACTTGTCCATCCCGCGACAAAAGGGGCCGCCGCAAGCAACCGCCAATACGTCGTGCACCCAAAACTCATCGTCCGCGGAACCTGAACTGCTCGAGTGGCACGGGCATCCTGCCCGTGATTCATGGGCTGAAAGCCCATGCCACCCCACTGAAGAAGAACGACGCGTAACGAATTGCTTTCAGCGTCGCGCCTGCGGCATAGTCACGAATTGGACAGCTTCCGAGAGGGCGTTGCAGTATGGGACGGGGAGAACGGTCGAGAAAGATATTGGTCGCAGTGAATCTCGTCATCTCGGCCATTCTATGCCCTTCGGTGTCTGGCGCTGTAAGAACTTGTGTTGAACCTCCCTCCTCTCTGGGGAGAGGGTTGGCACGACAGGAAGAGGCCAGGAGGAAGGAAATGAAAAGAATCTTGATCGCAGTGCCGATGATAACGCTGGGCATCGCGGGGACGGCGTATGCCAAGGAAGCCAAACCGAATGTCGTGATATTTTTCACGGACGACCAGGGATGGTCGGATGTTGGCTACCAGGGCAATGAATATTACGAGACTCCGAACATTGACCGGTTGGCTGCGCAAAGCATGGTATTTAGCAATGGCTATTCCGCAAACGCCGTCTGCTCGCCAAGCCGAGCGGCTTTACTGACGGGACGCGATCC
>CAYNZS010000036.1:0-20509 GCA_964401695.1 uncultured Nitrospirales bacterium | reverse complement strand
CCGTGCGCGCATCGCACTGCATAATGATCCATCAGCTTAAATCACACCACTAGGATGGGCATGATGTGCGTCCGCATTTCTATCAGTTGTCCCTCCCGGTCGCTGCCATGGGACCTCTTTGTGTATGGCGGATGATGCCAAAACGCGATGAGCCAGTCCGAGTTTGTCTTCTCGAAATCGGCGTGCAGCCACTGGGCCATCGCCCCGTTAGGCTTCCGGTTAAGGTCGTGCGAATCAAGGCATACGAAGTGAATGTTCGCCACGTCGAAGAAGCGTCTTTGAAATTCCTTGTCCGTCCCGTCGCCGTAAGCCATGTCGCCAACGTGGATATACGTGTCCAGCGGCCGCGCCTCGGCCTCGACCAGCGAACGCATGGCGTCACGCACCGCCCTCTGATCGACGCCGCCTGTCCCGGAATCGCCTACGACCCAGATCCGCGTCGGCGTCTGTGAGCCGTGCGGAGGCGAAGTTCTTGAGAAGTACTCCTCGCCTCCCGCGATTCGGCGTTCGCCATCGTGGATCGCACAGTAGTATCGAGTCGCCGGCGCGAGGCCGGTGATCCGTGCTTTGTATTGATACGTGTTTCGCCGCGTCGACATCCGCCGAGACGCGAGTCACCATATTGACGCTGGAACTTTGGAGCCGAGGTTGGCCACCTGAACGTATGGTCCCCGGCACAAAGCTCCTTCCGCTGACTCCGTTTGCGTGGCGGCGGTATCTGTTATCAGAAAGCACGGAAGCAAGGCCAACGTCAGAATGCCCGCCATTCGTTTCATTGCGATTCTCCCAAAGAGCTGCGAAAGACTGCCCAATTCAAGCCGTTAAGGCTGTCAAACTACATGATCGTTTGAAAAGCGTCATCCAGGCAAGTCATAAGCGGGCAGTCCCTCTGGAACCGGCAAAGGTACGGCGCCGGAACGGCAGAGCCGGTGGCTTAATGATGAGCTAGCCCGGTGATACATCCGGGCCGGGGGAGAGCCGAGCTGCTAAGAAACACTCGTGATCTCATAACTTCTTGTTGTTCAAAAGCGTGAACGTGGAACCGCCGCCCCGGCGGCCGGCTTATGGCGGAAGTCTTCTCTCTGCCCAACGACCGCCGAGGCGGCGGTCCAACATTCAGATGATCCCCTTAACCTTAGCCGTGTTTCTTTCACAATTCGCCTCCGGAACGGGGTGAGGTGCTGTTAAGAAGCACTCGCGTGCCGTTTCCGGTTGACTTTATTTGAGGCGCGGGTGAGGGTCGACATTTCACAACTTGCCCCGGTACGGACGTGCGGCGCTGCTAAGGAAGTCATCATCCAGACGGGCGCAAGAATGGGCGGGGGCGACACGTCTGCGCTCGAACCCATGCGACTACCCGTTGTCGTCAGGAGATGGCTCGTCTCCCGCGATTCGCCATAATATCACCATGGAAGCGAACGTCAGAGCCGTCGAGAACCACACCGCCGTATGAATCCCCACCCATCCGACCAACCAGTATCCCAGCAGAGGAACAATAGCCCCACGAATTCCTGTTGAAAAGGTGTGGACCGCCATGAACTGTGTCGTCAGCTCTTTGGGCGCGAACTTGGTCACCCACAGCGTCCAGGCGATTATTCCGCCGCCAAACGCGCAGCCCTGCAAGGCCGAGCCCACCATGAACATGGGAAGCGACTTGGCGTGAAAGAACACGAGCAAGAATGCCAGCATTAAGCCCGTCATCACAATGCGCAGCTTGATGAAACTGAAGTGGTCGAAGAGATAGGCCCAAACCTGAATGGCAAGTAGCCGCGCACATTCGACGGTCACTCCGGTAACAAGAAAGACTTGCCATGCGTTGAATTCGAATCCGTATTCGGGCTGGATGAGATACTCGAAGCGTTGGGGCATGAGCGCCAAGTTGGCCGCGCCGAACATGAACCACGCGATCAAGACGTAGAGAAACGTTCGGTGCTCGTGAAGCAGGCTGAAGTACAAAAAGGGGTTCTCGGGGACGTCTTCCGATACTTGCTCAGAGGGCATGCGCAATATGGCGGCGGCCCCCACGAGTACCGAAATGGATAAGGCAGAGAACACGTAACGATACCACTCGATCGATGCGTTCAAGACTATCCCGCCGACGCCCTGCACGGCTAGCCCAGCGATCACGGCTACAATCGTGGTGATCCCGAAGATGCGGCCCCTGATGGCTCCTGCATAGTTGTCGCGGTAAATCGCGGTCAGCACCGGCACGGAGAGGTTGAAACAAATTCCGAATACGACCACACACGAGGTGTACTGCACACCCGATCGAGACCACGCCGCGCCCAACAGGCACGCTGCGGCGCTCACCAAGGGAATGAAACAGCGCAGGGTCCGTCTTTTGACCACCGGCGACCATGCCGTGTAGGGAAGAGAGAACAGCAGCCCGATGAAGTTTGCGCTGGCGATAGCAGACTTTTGAAGCACGGTCGCGTCGAAGTACTTGATGGCAATAACAAGAGCGAATGTAGCCGGAACCGCGCTCACCGCACCATGGGAAAAACCGCGCAGGATATCCCATGGAAACATCGTCCGCCCCACGGGAGGCATCTGCCGCCAGAGATTCTTGTAGTATCGGGCTATCATCCCTTCGACTCGACAGGCGCGTCAAAGCGTACCTTCGCAATGCTCAACCGCTCGACGCTTGCTAAATGATCGCCCTGTCTTTCAAGCGAATTTTCCCGGTGATCGTTCACTCTTCTCTTACTTTCCTGTATATTCGCCCTTCCCCCTCGGCCGGTCCGAATGCTCGGACAGTCGCGCGACGGCTGCCCTCTTCACGCCAACGCCAATTGGGTAGTCCACGCGTACTTGAACGCTCAAGGGAGGTGAGAAGTCGGCCCGGTCGGATCCGCGGCGCCCCCACGCCGGCCTCGCGAAAGGCAAAGACTGAGTTAATCAGAAATGGAGCGTCGGATCAAGGAAGACCCCGATCGACGGCGACGATGCCCCGTTTCGGAATGGCTGAGAGTACCTTTTGGCGGGGCTAGCAATCGCACATGCGGTAATCGTAGAATGCGCATCTCGGTTGAGAATTCAGGAAAAGCGTCTGCCAACAGGCAATCGCGCTTAACTCCGTGGGCACACGTCAATCATCAAGGGGTAACAAATCAATGAATGTCCCATGGTTTATCTTCATCGCGCTCCTGGCGATGTGCGCTGTCGTGGGGATCGCGTTCATGACGCCTCAAGTTCCCTTCGAGGATGTTGTGAACGAGGACGGAACGACGGAACGGGTCGTGAAGAGCCACGGGTACGAGCACCCCCAATACCCGACTATGGAGCATGGTGGACCCGGCGCCGAACGGCATGCCGTCACCCTTTGGGTCGGGTGGGCATTTGCGACTGTCTGTATCTTGTTCTTCGTCGGATGCCTGCTGCTCGGCGCGGCTCGTCACGGAGAACTGGGACCCGCCAAGACGCCGTTCATCGTGGGTACCGCCATCTTCATGGCCATTTTCACAGCGTTGATTTTCTCGTACCGCGCTTACATGACCGAAGACACCCACAGCCTGTTCCTCTCGTTCCCTAGGCCTACCGCGTGGATGCTTTTTGGCGTGTGGCCCTTCCCGATCTACTTCATGGTTCTGTACTACGCCCTGTTTGACCGCTGGCATTTCACCGAAAAAGATCAACAGCGCCTTGACGAGATCGTAGCCAGCCACCAACAAGCAACCTCCGAGGATCGATAATGGATGCCCATCGCAACACGATAATCCTAATCTGCCTCGGGTTCTATTTCGCCATGTGCATCGGAGTAGGCCTATGGGCCATGCGCCGCACGAAGTCGACGAAAGACTTCTTCATGGCTGGACGGGATCTGGGAATCCTGGTCACGGCCATGGCCCTGTTCTCCAGCACTCTGAGTGGATTCGGTTTCGTCGGCGGACCGGGCATGGTGTACGACCGGGGGATCAGCTCGCTGTGGATGATCGTCTGTGGAACCGTGGCGACGTGCTTCTCTTTCTTTCTGGTCGCCAAGCGGCTCCGCATGTTCTCGGAGGTCTTCGACACCGTCTCGCTGCCCGACGCGGTGGCCGCGCGCTACAACAGCGAACTCAGCCGGCTGTTGACAGCGGTCGCCATCATCATCGGAGTGATAGGCTACTTGGCCGCTCAGATGATGGCGATGGCCGTCGTACTCCAGGGCATACTCAACAATATCGAGTTTCTCGGCGGCGACATCAAGATTGAAGTCTCACTGGCCATTTCCTGCGCGGTCCTCGTCTTCTATTGCGTCACCGGCGGGATTATAGCGGGCGTATACACCGACGTCGTTCAGGGCACGGTCATGATGGCCGCGGGCGTACTTGTCCTGTTCGCCGCCATCCAAGCGGTGGACGGCGGCGTCCCCGGAGCGGTTAATATCATCATGGCGGACGACCCCGAAGCGATCGGCCCTTGGGGCACATTGGGCATCATGGGGGTCTTGTCCTGGTACTTCCTGTTCGTGATGGGCGCCTGTGGCCAGCCCCATGTGATCACGAAGCTGATGATGACCAAGAGAATCAAGGACTTTAAGCAAATCATGGTTGTGAGTTTTGCCGCGGGAACGATGGCGGCGCTCTTGTGGATTAGCATTGGCCTGGCCATGCGGGCCCTCGTTGTGAGTGGTAGCCATCCTGAACTCGCTCAGCCAGACGACGCCGCGCACGCCTTCTTGCAGTCCTACGCCAATCCCATCCTGGCCGGCGTCGTTTTCGCCGGCTTGTTCGCCGCCATCATGTCTACCGCGGACGGTTTCCTGAACATCGGGGCCGCCGCCATCATTCACGACATCCCCAAAGCGATCATCGGACGTTCCCTCCAACGCGAACTCCTCTGGGCGCGCACCGCCACTCTGGCTATCGCCGTCGGGGCGGCCGTCTTCGTCCTCTACTCCAAAGAAGAACTCGTCGCGTTGCTCGGCACGTTTGGCTGGGGAACTTTCGCCGCGGCCCTGGTGCCTGCCGTAGCCATAGGATTCAACTGGAAACGGGCCACGGCGACAGCCGCTAACGTCGCCATTATCAGTAGCCTGGCCGTGAACCTCACCATCGAGCTTCTCGATATACAAGTTTCGCACGGCATACACGGCGGGGCCATCTCGCTGATTCTCTCCCTGACCCTGTTCTTCGGCATCTCCCTCGCCTCGCCCCCGCCAAAACTCGGCAAAGATGTCGAAGCCATCATGGATCTGTAGTCAGCAAGCGCCAGCGTGGTTGCTACTGCCGCAACATAGTCGCCCAGCTCCAATTGAATCGTGATGACTTCTTCGTGGGCGCGAGCATCGTAAAAGCTGTCTCTAAACAGCCGGATCCACCATCAGGTGGCAATGATCGCCAATCAAGTTGGCGCTGCAGGGCCCCACAGAGCCGTCAACCGGCTGGAAAGTCTGACATTATTGGCGGACGTCGTAGGCGTAGACGTACGGGCCTTGGCGCAGGTAGAGCTTCCCGTCGCATATGACGGGGTGGGCGTAGGCCAAGTTGCCAGGGCTTTTGTGCGGTACGCGGGCTTCGCTCACCACGCGGACCCCCTCCGGCACGGGTTCGAGCAACATGAATCTGCCGTACTCTTCGAAGCCGTAGATCATGGCGTCCGCGGAAGTGAGCGACAGCTTCGGCATGTCCTTGTCGTGGTAGAGGGTCTTGCCCGACACAAGCTCGGCAACAAAGAAGCCCTTGCCGCCTATCCGGCAGGCGCTGCCATAGAGGAGTCCGTCGAGCAGAATGACGCCACCGTGGCAGTTGTCCATCTCCGTGTCCAACCAGAGCTGGCTCGCGGCGCTTCCCTCCGCATTGAGCTTGAGCACTCTGCTTCCGCCGGAGTGTCCGCTAGTGGCGAAGACGTAGCCGTCGGAGAAGATCGGCGCGTTAACGTTAATGGAATCTTTCGCCCCGTGTGGATGGGACCAGAGCATCTTACCCGTTTCCAGATCCAGGCCCGCCACGGACTTAATGGTTACGGCGAGCAACTGGCGTTTGCCGCGATAGGTGACCACGATGGGTGAGGCATAGCCCGTGGCTTCATCGAGTTCCCCGTTCGTCCAGACGGTGGCGCCGGTGGTTTTGTCCAGGGCGGCGGCCAAGGCTCCCTGCCCTCCCGGCAAGCAGTACACCAGATCCCCATCGACCACCACATTCTCGGTCATGGCCCAGTTGCCGTAGCGCGCGCCAAATCGTTTCACGAGGTCAACAACCCACACCTCTTCACCGGTTCGCGCGCGAAAGGCCGCAAGCCGACCCAAGGGATTCATATGATAGAGCATGCCAGAATCGTACGCGGGGGTCGTGCGTGAGCCGGGGTTGGCACGGGTCCAACTTTTTCCGTTGGGCGACTTCCACAACAGCTTTCCGGACATGTCCAGGGCGATAACCATCTCGACATCATCGAAGTCGCCTGCTGTGAAAATCATGCCATCGGCGATCGAGACGCCGGAGAATCCCTTGCCGCACTCGTCGAATTCCCACAGGAGCTTTGGCCCCTCGCTCGGCCATTCCTTCAACAGGTCGGTTTCGCTTGAAACGTTGTCGCGCAACGGACCATGAAAATAGGGCCATGAAGGCTGCTGATTTTTCTCTTCCCCATAGGCGGCAACAGCCCCGAGAGCGACGAACACTCCCACTAACAAGCGGCTGGGAGCATAACAGCAAGCGGCATAATTCATTCTGGCGATCTCCATGTTCTTCCTCAGTTTCTCCCGCCTATCTTAGGAGATTGGTCCGCTCTCAAGCAACATCGCGCCTGGAGGCGTGTGCAGCCCGGATCGGTATTTCGTTATCTTCAACAAAGAGTAAGTTACTGAGAAGGGAGTTTGTCGAGATCGATCAGGTACCCTTCTTCATCGCGGATTTCGGGACCGTTGACGCGAATCCTACTGTCGGGAAATTTCTCCTTTCTGCCTTTGAGCGCCGCTTGAAGACCCTCGGTCCTGAGCTGTTTGGAGAACTCCTTGGCGCCCGCCGCGTTGTGGCCGCGCATGTCGTTTTCACAGGCGAGCCTTTGTAGTGTTCTGGCTCCCATTAACTCCATGCCCAGATTGATAATTCGCTTGTTTACGGTGAGAAGGTCCGGATCGATCAGGGCCATTCTATCGGCCAACTGCTCGACTTCGGCTTCGAGGTATTCGAGTGGAACGGCCTTCATGACTAGTCCGATTTGCTGCGCGTCTTTTCCGTCGATCAGATCGCCCGTCATCGTAATCCGTTTCGCCCACTGTGGGCCAACATTGTAGAGCCACATGTTGTTGGGGAGCGCGCCCAGATCCCGCGCAGGCGGGAAGCCGATTTGAGTGTCGTCAGCGGCGATCATCATATCGCAAAGTAGGGCGAGATCCGTGCCCCCCGCCAGGCAATAGCCATGAATTTGCGCTATGACCGGTTTGTGCATATCGAAGATCGCCATGCGGTACCGTTGCGCCCGCTCGAGGTTCCAGGCGTCGTCGTCGAGGCTTGCGCCGCTCCTGTACTGGTTCGTCTCCTTGTCGCTAACCCTGGAGGTGGGGATATGAGAGTCCGCCCCCGTTAGATCGTATCCTGCCGAAAAGCAGCGGCCCTCGCCTTTGAGGATCACGCAATGCACCTCCGTGTCGTTGTCGGCCTCCCAAAGCGCCTCATTCAACTCTTCCATCAACTTCATGGTCAACGCATTCATTTTCGCCGGACGCGAAAGGATGATGCGAGCCCGGCCGTTTTCTTTCTCATAGACGATGTTTTCGAATTCGCTCATGGATGTAGCCTTTCTTGGTGGTTACCAAAGATTGCGGATTGACGGATAGTAGATCACGTCGCCGGGATCCGGCAAGTGCGCGATTTGTAGCTGGCCGAACACTTGTTTGTTCTCGGGGCGCTATAGTATAAGCTCACGCTAGGTCTCGCGTGCCAATCCACTCGATCCGTCAGTTGGAAGAAGCGGCGAAATCGAGACCTTTGGGCATTGGCCAGAAGCAGAAGCGAACGGAGTTATCACGAGGACCATCGCTGGCGGCGCCAAGCGGGTGACGGACGCAGAATACGAATTTCTAGAGGACCCAAGTTTCATGTGCGGAATCGTTGGATACATCGGTCCAGGCAACGGGGTTGGGGTCGTTCTCGGGGGTCTGCGCCGGCTGGAATACCGCGGCTACGACTCCGCGGGGGTGTGTGTTGTGGCGGATGGCCGCCTTTCCACGGTGAAGCGTGCAGGCAAGCTCGTCTGTCTCGGCGAAGCGCTTGTCAAGACGCCGCTTTCCGGCAACCTCGCCATCGGCCATACGCGGTGGGCGACTCACGGCGCTCCTACGGAAACGAATGCCCATCCGCACACGGACGAGGCGAACGAGATTGCTGTTGTTCACAACGGCATCATCGAAAATCATGAATAAATCCGCCAGGACTTGTCGGCGAAGGGCGTGGCATTCCGAACGGAAACAGATTCGGAAACCATCGCCCACCTCGTCCGAAACTATTACAGGGACGACCTATTCGACGCGGTCCGGCAGGCCGTGCGCCGCCTCAAGGGCTCGTACGCCATCGGCGCGGTCGCCCCGGGCAACCCAGATGTCCTAGTTGCGGCGCGCAACGGCAGCCCCCTCATCGTCGGAATGGGCGATGGCGAAGCGTATATCTCGTCCGATGTGCCTTCCATCATAGAACACACACGCCGCGTGTTCTACCTCGACGACGGCCAGGTGTGCGAAGTGCGCCGGGACGGCCTGCGCGTGGAGAGCATCGATGGCGAAGAACAGGAAATCGACATCGAAACGGTCGAGTGGGACGACGCTGCCGCCGAGAAAGACGGCTACCACCACTTTATGCTCAAAGAGATTCACCAACAGCCGGATGTATTGCGCAACACCCTCCAAGGCCGTGTTTCCGCCGCTTCGGGAACGGTCGAATTGGATGGCGTCTCGATGGACGATGACCTGTGCGTATGCGCCAAGTTTTTCGTCGTCGCCTACGGCACGGCCTGGCACGCCAGCCTGGTCGGCAAACGGCTTATCGAATCTCTCGTCGAAATCCCCGTGGAAGTGGATACCGCCTCCGAATTCCGCTACCGCGACCCTATCCTTCCCGAAGGCTCGATCGTCATACCCGTTTCTCAATCGGGGGAAACGGCCGACACGCTCGAAGCCATCCGAATCGCGCGGGCCAAAGGCGCGAAAGTCCTCTCGATTGTCAACACCGTTGGCTCCAGCATTACCCGCGGATCCGATGGCGTTATCTACATCCAAGCCGGCCCCGAAATCGGCGTGGCTTCGACCAAGACCTACACCTCCCAGATAACTGCGTTTGCCCTGCTCGCCATCTACCTCGGAAGGCTGCGCGGCACGATGGACGAGGACCGCGCAGCCGAGTATGTCGAAAGCCTCCGGGAGATTCCAGGTAAATTGCAGTGGTGCCTGGACAACCAAGAAACAATCGTCCGGTGCGCCCAAGACCCCCGCTACCGGGACCCCCAAAGCGCCTTCTTCATGAGCCGCGGATACAACCTGCCCAGTGCGCCCGAAGGAGCATTGAAACTGAAGGAAATCAGCTACATCCACGCGGAAGGCTACGGCGCAGGCGAAATGAAACACGGCCCCATCGCCCTGATTACCGACCGCGTCCCCATGATATGCATCGCCACCAAGAGCGCCGTCTACGAAAAGATCTTGTCGAATATTCAAGAAATACGGGCGCGCGGCGGCATCATGCTCGCCATCGCGACCCTCGGCGACCGCGAAATCGCAAAGCACTGCGACGATGTCATCTATGTGCCCGAGTGCAGCGAAGCTTTCAGCCCCATCGTGGTCGCCGCCCCGCTACAGCTCCTCGCCTACCATATCGCGCTGAACCGAGGCTGCGATGTCGATCAGCCAAGAAATCTGGCCAAGAGCGTGACAGTGGAATAGGCCCGTTAGAAGACGGCGATCGGGTTGAGCGGCGAGCCGGTTCCACCCGGGACACGCAGAGGCGCGCCGACGAACAGGAACTCCCAACGGTTTCGTTCTCTGGCTGCCGCGGCCACGGCATCGAGGTCGAGGTTGTCCAAGATCGGCATACCCAGGCCGACCAGCACCAGTTCGTGCAAAGGGTTCGCGAGCCCTTCGACGCCGGAGGGCATGACATCGCTAACCCCGTCAGAGCCGATCACGGCGACGTCTCGAGCCTTCAACCATTTGGCTATCGAAGCATGGGAGCCGGCCGCTTTCTCCAAGAAGTTCCATTGCCCCCTCTGCCGGACGCATTCCCAGCGGCCCGTTCGGATGAGCAGCACATCACCACTGCCGACGCGAATCCCTGTCTTCCGCTCCCAGGCTTCGAGGTCAGAGACGGTGATAGCGGTGCCCGGCTCGATGAAGTCAACACCCCGGAACCAGGGCATGTCGATCAGAACCCCTTTCGTGAAGACGCCGTTGCGCGCGTTGTGGATTCCAAGCCGCTTGGAACCGTCTGGCTTCAGCACGTCCGCCGAGAATCCGTTGTACAACTTCCCTTTGTGCGCGAAGTGCGGCAGGCCGTCCATGTGGGAATGCGCGAAGCCGTGGTACTGAACGCTGTAGGTGTCGCCGGCAACTTCATGGCCGCTGAACTTTGAAGTGCTCAGTTCGTGTTCGAAGGGGTTGCCATTCAACGCATCCTTCTTCTTATTCAGGTCGAGAGCGAGCGACACCGACACGCCATCACGCACCAGTCGCGCCGCGGCCGCCCGCTTCGCGTCGGTGATCAGATTGAGAGTTCCCAGTTCGTCGCCGTCGCCCCAACGGCCCCAGTTCGAGATTTCCACAATCCAACGATCGAACTCCGCCCGGCTAACGGGCGCGGGCGATTGGGCGTGGGCAGTCGGCTGCAAAGCCACCGTGAGAGGGACGGCCACCAGCGCAGCCAGCCCGAATTTTACACACGCGTTCGTGTCGAAGAAGCGGTCAGCGTTCATTCTTAGTCCTTTCGATTGAAGCTTGGCCAAAATGCGGACCATTCAAGATTGATTCACATCGAGTCTAGTACATTTATTTGAAACAGTCAACGGCCGTTTCGCCGGTAGGCTGTGCAGCAAAAGCGGGCTTCTGGAAGTCGATACTCCTTCTCGTTCAGCTTTTCGCTTCCATCTCTTAATCGCTCGCTGTAGACGTCCAGACCAACGGAAGCCCAAGACACGAGGCTTTGGGGCGGGAGACGCGAGAAAAGGGACAGGCGCTTCTTGCTGGAACCTACATCTTCTTGATGCTATAGAGCTTCGATACAGTTCGAATGATCAGTCTGTCGCCCACGATAGCGGGGCATGATATGGACAGCTCCTCCAGGCTGTTCTTGTGGAGCAGCTTGAATTCGCGGCCGGCTTCAACGACGTAGGTATCGCCCTGTTCGCTCAGGCAAAAAACCTTACCGTTGTAGGCCCAGGGCGAAGACGTGAAAGTGGCGCGGCCTTTTTCGGCGATCTTCCGCTGGCTGTATACCGGGTCGCCCGTGCGCGCGTCGTAACACGCGAAGGATCCGCGGTCGTAGACGCTGTAGTAGAGGCCGCGGTAGACGAGCGGCGACGTGTTGTAGGTTCCCGCATGCGGCAGATGCCAAACAACGAACTCGCTGCTCCTCTGGCCCTCGTCCATCGTAATGTCGCCGCTCGCGCCGGGGCGGATGGCGTACACAGGCTGGAGTGGATCCCCGGTGTACCCCGAAACGACGTACAACAGGCCGTCGCTCACTAAGGGCGTTGGGATAGAGAGCCCACACATCCGGCCGTCCATTTCCCAAAGAAGTTTCCCGTTCTCGTTATATGAACGAATACGATTCTTGGCTGCGGTCACGATTTCGGTGTGCAACTCATTTTCCCAGACAAAGGGAGTCGCCCAACTCATCGACTCGCTGCGGGCGACCCGCCACATTTCTTCGCCGGTGACCTTGTCGTAGGCTGCGATATACGAGGCCTCGAGGTTGTCGTACACTATGATGAACTTGTCTTTATGCAAGACGGGCGAAGTCCCCGGGCCATAGTTGGTAATCGTCTTCTTCGGCTCGATCATCCGAGTCCACACCCGGTTGCCGTCCATATCGAAACAGTAAATGCCCACATCGCCGAAGAGGAAATAGACTCGCTCGCCGTCAGTCGTGGCCGTCTCCGTGGCATAGGTATTCTTCGGATGCCTGCCGGTGACCGGTTTCCCGGCATGCACATGCTCTTTCCAGATCACCTCGCCCGAATCCAACGCGATGCAGTAAACAATCCACGCATGCTCGATATCGGGCGGCAAGGGGCGGCCTTCGCCGTTATATATGCCCGCTTTCGGCTGCTCGTAGTCTTCCGCGGCGCCCACGGCAGTCAGAAATACCTTGTTCCCCCACACGACCGGGCTCGACCAACCGAGGCCAGGGATCTCCGTTACCCATTCGACGTTTTCCGTCGTGCTCCAAGTATCGGGAAGGTTGGGGTTGTCCTCAATCGCCGGATTCATCGTTGGCCCGCGGAACTGGGGCCAAGTATCTTCGGCGAACGCCGCGCCAACGGCCAGGATTGCAGCCAACGCGCACATCCCGACGATTCGGCGGCGCGAGTTCTTGTAGGTGCGCATGAGATTTTCTCCTTCGGAGTTGGGCTGTCCATGCTGGTCAGCGCGGAAGGATACATGAACTTGGACGGAGAAGGACAGCCGCAAGTATCTGAAGAGGCGCTACGCCACGTTCGTACGCGATTGATTCCCCTGTCTACTCGTTGCGCAACGCATCCGCGTCGCCCTGCCGGAACCCGATAAGAATCGCGAGCGACATGCACGACGCGCTGGCCACGAGCACGAGAAATGCGAGAGGCAGCTGAACGCCCAGGCTAACGCTGGATTCGGACGCGAGAATCGTGGGCAAAACGGATACGGCGGCAGCGAGCGTGCCAACGCCCAAGCCCGCCGCGAGCAGAATGCCATATTCGGTGAACAGGATTTGGTGGATGGGCCGCCTGCCAAAGCCGAGCGCACCGAGCATGGCCAATTCACCGCGCCGTTCGAGGAGGTTGCGCAGCACGACCACACCCATGCCCGCGCTTCCGACGGCTAGGCCGAGCCCGCCCAGCACGAGGAACATGGCCAGGTACGTCGTTTCAACGGCGTAGTATTCGAGAAGACGGTCTACCGCTGGAACGGCATCGAATCCGAATCGATCGTAGGCACGGCCCAATTGCGCGGCGGCTTCTTCCGCGGCGTCGGCGGGTGCGTCAACGAGGAACATGCGGTGGCCATCCTCCGAAGGAAAGAGGCGCGTAAACTCCTTGTCCGAAATCAGAATGGACCCCTGGAACACGGATAGCCGCATGGGCAATGCGCCGACGAGTTTCACGCGGATCTTGTTTCCTCCGGCATCTGTGTACAATAAGACATCGCCGTCATCGGGACCTGTCTTCTTCATGAGATTGAACATGGCTGTGTTGCTGTCGCCCACGAGCGCCGGTATGGCTCCTCCCGGCAGTTCGAGATCGAGCAAGTCCCAGAAGGCACCATCTTCATTCTTCGAGAACGCGCCGCGCGAAGCCAACTCACTCGCGTTCACACCAAGAATCCGGGGCGCCTGCGCCCGATTCAGATTCAGGCAACTCGCATCGTCTCCGTCTCGAACCTTTATCGCTGTGCCCGAAATGCCAGGCTCCCCCAAGCTCTCGAAAGGATCCTTCAGGAGGGAAAAGGTAGAGTCAGCCACGAGCGCGAACCCGCCCGTACCCGAAGATCGCTCCCGAGCGTTTGCGCGCAAGTCTTCCTGCATCGATGAGACTGCGAAGACCATGAAACACCCGCAGGCAAGCAACGCCACTACGGCGAGGCTGCGCCCTCGGCGCCGCGCCACGTTCTGAAGGGCGAGTCTGCGCAACGAAAACCCTTCGGCGCCACCGTGCGAATTCAAGACAATCAGCGTATGCCGGCACAGGCCCATCCCAGACAGAAGCAAGAGTGAGCCCGCCGCTAAGAAGGGGACCATCATCGCGGTCACGCCGGCCAAGAGCGCGTAGGCGATAACGGCGACGGCCAACACGGCGCCCGCCACCGAAAGAACAAGGCCTTGCGTTCGGAATCGAGCGCCACCGGCCTCGGTTTGCTCTTGGGTGAAATCGAGGCTGAGAAGCTCACGGGCGGGGCGTTTGGATTGACGCCACATCGCCAAAGCCACGGCGCACATGGCGCACAGCAGGCTGATAGCGCCGCCCATCGCGAGTGCGCCGTTCTCTGCATGATAAAGGATCGGCGCGTTCGCCACCGCTCCCTGCCAGTAGCGCGTGAGGCCGTAAATGAGCGCGTGGGTGTACCCTGTAGATGCCAGCACTCCGGCTATCGAACCGGCAAGGGCTATCGCGAAACCCTCGCCCAACATCAGCAGGCGTACTCGGCGCGGCGTGTACCCAAGTGCCAACAGAGCCCCCATTTCGGAAGCCCGTTGCTGCACACCGAATACAAAGAGGAGCCCCGTGAGCATGAGCGCCGCGATAATCAGGAAGAAGCTTATCCCAAGGAAGAGCCCGCCAAAGTCTAGCGCTTGCGACACGGCGGCATCCGCTTGCTCGCCCACCGGGACGAAAAACAGGCCAGCGAGCGAGGGGTCCATCTCCGCCTTGAGTGCCTCGCGCAACCGGGCGGCGTCTTCTTCGCTACCGGGATAGCGAACGGCCGTAAGGTCGCCGAACCGGTTTGCCCACATCTCCTGCCCGGCGCGCAACGTCACGAAGGCTTTCGGCGTCTGACCATAGGCCTTCCAATATTTGCCGATGGCCTCGTCCTTTAGCAATTCCCTGTCCATGGGCACGCCCACGTCCCAATCCGCGCAACTGTTCGCATCGCTCAGGCCGGGAAAGGTCGGCATGAGATCTCGCTCGGCCCTTAGGCCTTCCATTTCGCGTACGCTTTGCACCGTAAAGTTCCGGCTTTTGTCGACGAAGTCGTTCGAGGGCAGCAACTCCGCGTACGCCAGCGCGATCCGATCGCCCACACCGGCCTTCAACAGATCCGCGAGCCAACGGTTGATCACGATTTGATCGTCGGCCATGTCCTTGTGAACGGGGCCCGCCATGACGAACGGATAAGGCGTCGAGAGATCGCCTTTCGACAACGAGTTCACGACGTACGTCAGCGCGCCCGACCCACCCGGAAGCGTTCGCGCTGCCCGCGCCGCCTCGGGATCGAGAAAGATGCGGTCCGTTTCGAGTTGAACGATTCCGCTTTCGTGCGCCCGAAAGGCCAGGCCGATATGATCCGGCGACCAGGCGGCAGCCACCGCGGTCTCAAGTTCCTTGGCGCTCGAACCACCGTCGTGCAGCAGTAGATTGACCCGGCCCGGCAATTCGATCCGCTCCTGCAACCAGGAGCGGCTAACGAACACGTTGTACGGCGAGACTTGGCTCGGCGAAAGGCTGAAACGCCCCATTTCCGAATCCGGCACGACCTTCTTCACCGTGCACGGCGGCGTCCGCCACGAGCGATCCTCGCCCCGCGCGGAAAGCGGCGCGTCTCGCGCCAAGAGCGAAGGCCGGGCCACGCGCAACGAAATCTTGCTGCCTTCCTTGACGCCGAGCGCCGCGGCCAGTTTCTCGTTAATAACCGTTTCATTCGGGCTAAGCTCAGGGGCCTCGCCGCGCCCGAATGACCAGAAGCCTGGCTCGACTCCCAGGACTTCCACCTGGTTTATCTGCTTCCGGTCGTTGTTCGTATCGCCTTGGAAGATAGCCATTCCGCGAACTTGTAGAATCGTCGCAATCTTGTTGGTAGCCTGCCCAGCGTGTTCCATCCGACGCACCAGGCGAGGCAGGCGGCTTTGCAGCTCGGAAGCGAGATCTTGGTGAAAGTACTGGCTGCGGAGATTTACCGCGTACTGAACATCGCCGAGGCGCTGCGACGCGAAGGTCCTCAGGGAGTAATCGACCGAATCGCCCACCAGCAACCCACCCGTTAACACGGCCGAGGCGAGCAGTGCTCCTGCGAGCACGCCAAGATGTGTGCGCCAGTAATAGCGAAGGCTACTCGCTATCAGGCTAAGCATGTGCGCCTCCTTCGGGTTCGTTTTCTGATGTTAGGCCGAACGTTAAGCCCCGCCGACATCCGCCGCGACCAACGTCCCTTCATCCAATTCCAGCACCCGCCCCATCGTCCGCGCCACCGAGTCCGAGTGTGTGACCACGACAAGCGCGACCCCTTCCTCCCGATTGATCTCGAGCAGCAGCTCCGAAAGCGAATGAGCGCCCGATTGGCTCAACGACCCCGTGGGTTCGTCGGCCAGCAGGAGCTTCGGCTCGTTAATCAGCGCGCGCACGACCGTGACCCGTTGACGTTCGCCGCCGGACAGCTTACCGGGGCGCGAATGCATGCGCTCGGCTAGCCCCACGTGTTCGAGCAGGTGTTCCGCCCGCTCCCATGGACTCTTCGCATCCTTGTTTACGAGAGATGGAACGAGAACATTTTCGAGCGCCGTGCATTGCGGAAGGAGATGGTGGGACTGAAAAACGAAGCCGATGGAACGGTTCCGAAATTCGGCAAGTTCCGTTTCGTTCAACGTTAGGAGATCCTTGCCGTCAAAGGAGATTTGTCCCGAGGTGGGACGGTCCAAAGCGCCGACCAAGTTCAGTAGCGTGCTCTTCCCGCACCCGGACGGACCAACAATCGCCAAGGTCTCGTCCGCCGAAACCGACAGATCGACCCCGCGCAAGACGAGCGTCGGCTCCTCCGCCCCTTCGAATTCCTTCGTAACTCCCCTAAGCTCAAGAAGCGCGTTTACCATCCGATTCCCCTGCCGCCCTATTCCGCGCCAAATGCGGTGACGGTTCCGTCATCGCTCCCCACAACGATCATCCCGTCGACAATCGCCGGGGAGCTAATCTCGTCGCTCACTTCCTTCGACCACAGCAGATCCCCCGTCTCCAATCGGAGAAGATAGACAACGCCATCCGCCGAGAATACCACCTTGTCCCCCGCGATCACCGCCGAAGACGGAAGCCCGCCATCCGTGTCGAACTCCCACTTTCGCTCGCACGTGTCCCGATCCAGCGCGTACACGATTCCGGCCTCCGACGCGTACACCACCCAGTCGCCGTAAACCGCCGGAGTCGTGAAAATCTCGTCTTTGTTGTCCGAATTCAGGCAGACGATTTCTCCCGTCTCGATGTTCGCGTGGATAAACATCCCGCTGTGGCTTCCGGAAAAGGCCGAAACGCCGGCGAGCGCTACACCTCCAGCAATTTGGGAATTCGGGTCGATCTCGATGTCCCTTACTCGGCTTCCGTCAAGCGCGGAGAACACATGAATCGCCGCCGCGCAACTTCCAAAAACAATCTCATCGCCGATCACCGATGGAGAGCCGTCGCACTGATCGATTGGCTCCGATTCCCACAGCCCTTCTCCGCTCGCCAGGTCCACGCTATGAAGTGTCCCATCGACCTGGCCGATAATAAACACGCGGCCTGTATCTTCGGGTTCGTCCGAGCAGTGCAGATTGGCTGACCCCCAGACCGGGCCCCTCACCGCGTACTTCCACTTCTCCTCGCCCGTCCCGGCATCGAAGGCATAGACATTTCCCGACATCGAGCCCACCACCAAAGTCCCGTCAAAACACGCAGCCGGGGCCTCAAAGCGCTCCCTGTCCGGGCTGCCATCGCGTTTCAAGCCAAGTTCGATATGCTTCGACCACACCTCGTTCCCGTCGAAATCTAGGGCGTACACGCCACCTTTCGAGGTACAGAAGAATATCTGGCCTTCGGACGCCACGGGCGTGTTGTAGATGGGCGCGTCGGCTTGAAACCGCCACTTTTCGACTGGCTGTTCGGGCAACGTGGTACTCACTACACCCGCAAGCGTCGGGCCGCCATGGTACATCGACCACTCCGTTCCGACAGGTTCCCCCGAGCGCCCGGGAGGCGTCGGCCCGGGTTCGGGAGCCTCGGAAACGGCGCGATCCTTCGCCGCGGTATGGCCCGGCGCGGCCGAGTCCACTTCGTCGACTTCTTCCACAGCCGCCGGCGCAACCGCCGCAGGCACTTTCGGCGCTTTCGGCCAGAAACCCTCCCCAACCCAAACGACGGCCATCAGCGCGACGACAATCAGCGGAACCAATATCGAAGAGTTCTCTTTTTCACTCATACGACGGCCTCATAGAGAGCGGCCATTTTTCTAGCCGTCTGTTCCATGCCAAGTTCCTCGAACACCCTTTCGCGGCCCCGTTCCCCCAACGCGCGCGCGCGCGGTGGATCGAGAAGCAGCGCCTCCAGCTCGCGCGCAAGTGCGCCGGAATCATTCACGTCGTAAATGACGCCGCCGCCTGTCGCCTCGACCACCTCAGGAAACGCGCCAGCGCTCGGCTGAACCACCGGAACGCCCGCGGCCAACGCCTCGATGATAAACATGCCAAACGATTCGCCCTTCGGCGCGGGAACGGAAAGCACCGATATCGACTCTAGAAATTCCCGCCGTTTCGCGCCGTCGAATTCTGTCATGAACTCGGCGTCGCCGTCCAAGCCTTTCTTCGCCAGCTTCTTTTCAAGGTTCGCAACATACTCGATATCTTTGCCCAATCGACCGCCAGTAGCCCGAAGTTTCAGCGCGTTCAACTTGGAATTCTTCTTCAACTGGATAAAAGCATCGGTAAGCAACCCCAATCCCAGCGACTCGGTCATCTTAGACAGATACCCGATAACCGGCGGATCGAAGGACAACGGCGCGCGCCCCCGGTCGGACAAATCGATGCCGACGGGCACGACATGCACCTTGTCGTCCGGCAGGCCCATGCGTTCGCGCATCTCCCCGCCATACCAATCGCTCACGGCAACGAATGCACTCACATTCGCAGCGCGGTCCGACATGGCTTGCCAACAGGTCTCGCTGTAAGCCGGGTCGACACCGTCCAGCCACGCTGCCTCGTCCTGCAAGGTGCACACCAAGGGCACGTTCAGGCGGCTTTTCAATTCGGATGCCATGCCAAGCAGCAGCGAATTCGATAGATGAACCACATCCGGTTTTTCGTGCTCGACCATCCAGTCTACGAGGCGGTCAAGCTCCTTCTTTTGGTTTCCCGTTGCGCCTTCGAGCATCGAGAGGATCATGGGGCCGAGCCCCGCCGACTCGGTTGTGCCCTCCCGCGCGGCGGCTTTGCGCAACATCCACGGGCTGTCGAAAAATTTATCGAGCCAACGCGGCGTCTTGCGGAAGACTCCAAATTTCTGCTGGAGATACACATTAACGCCACCGAAGAAGACCGGCACGTCCTTACTAAGCCCATTCGCATCGATTAAGATGGGCTGGTAAACCGGCACCATGACGACCTCATGCCCATGGTGGCGCAACGCGCGCACCATATCGACGTCGCGCATGCAATTCTGGCAGTAGAATGCCCCGCCCGTGCCTGGGGCAATGTAGACAATTTTCATGTGGTCCGGCCTATGCCGTTCTCCCAATCTTGACGCATCGTCCGTTTCATTCGAGCCCAAAAATGCGACATCGAAAGAGCCGCTCTGCGTAAAGCCAAACGGCGTTTGCCATAGAAACCCGCGATATTGTCCTGGCCTCGAAGTCGCTCTGAACCAAACGGCGTTGCGCTTTGCGTCTATTCCCGATTAGTATGCCGTATGTCGATAAGAGAGTCCAGAACAAAGGAGAACCAGATGTTCAACAGACCCAGGCGAGCCGCGACGCGGAGCATCGTAACCGTCACGGTTATCGCCGCGTCCCTCGCCATTCCCGCCGCAGCGGGCGACTGGGCCAATTGGCGCGGACCCAACCATAATGGGACCACTGACGAATCCAACCTGCCCTCGCAATGGAGCGGCACGGAAAATATCCGCTGGACAACCCCCTTGCCCGGACCGAGCGCGGCCACACCCGTCATCTTCGGCGATCGCGTATTCATCGCCTCCAACGACACCACCTTGAAAAGACTCATGGCCCTGTGTTTCGACCGCGAAACAGGCGAGTTTCTCTGGGGTAAACAATTGGCCGAAGCGGACTGGCTGCCGGTACGCAACACCATGTGCGCTTCCTCTCCCGTGACGGACGGCAAGTTGGTCTATTTCTTCTACGGCACCTCAGACCTGTTCGCACTGGATTTTGACGGAAACGTGGTCTGGTCAAAAAACCTGGATCGCGAAGTCGGGCCGACCTCATCCCAATTCGCTTACGGCGGCTCCCCCCTGCTCTACAAGGGGAAACTCTACTTCCCCATACTTCGCGGGCAATGGCGCTCCTCAATCCAGTTCAATTCGTATAGCGACAAGGATTCGTTTCTAGTCTGCATCGACGCGGCAACCGGCGATCTCCTCTGGAAAATTCACCGCCCCAGCGACGCCAAAGGCGAATCCTTCGACTCCTACGCCAGCGCCGTTCCCTACGAGTACGGCGGCGCGGAATCGGTCATCGTCCAGGGGGGTGACTATCTGACTGGTCACGGCGCCGAGACCGGCGAAGAACTCTGGCGCCAATTCCATAGTCCGAAGAAAGGCAACACAGGGAGGCTCATTCCTACCCCCGTCGTCGCCGGCGAACTCGTCATCGGAGTACAACCGAGGGGGTGCGCCAGGAAGCTGTGCGCGAGATGAGGGTGGGCCCCTCGTGGCCGGGTTT
>CAYNZS010000035.1:0-20946 GCA_964401695.1 uncultured Nitrospirales bacterium | reverse complement strand
TGCCAGGGGCTGGCGGGCTCGATGTAGTGGGTTTGCACACCCATCCCGCCGAGCCGAGTTTTGACGGCTTGGGCGATAAATTCCGAGCCTTGACCAACGCGCCGCGCCCCGACTTCGTGATTTGGTAGTAGCGCCGCTTTCGCCCCTTTTCCGCGCCTTCCTAGTTCTCAATAAGGCCTTCGTTTTCGAGCTTGTGCAGCGCGGGATACAGGGTTCCCTCCTTGAAGTCGAGCACGCCTTAATCTGCTGCGCGATGCGATAGCCATGGTTCGGCTCGCGCGCGAGCGCCTCAAGAATGAGCGGCGGCAATGTGCCTTTGAGATTCACGGCTATCTATACCTCGATTTTCGAGGTATAAGATACACGAGAAGGCCGAAGCTGCCAAACCCAGATAAAGCTTTCTTGGGGTCCATTCGTGGTTCAACGGGGAGAGAACCATCATGCGCCGTGGAACCGGGCGCTACAGCCCCGCCCGCTTCTTGAGAAGGGCTTCGTACTGTTCGATGCGGGTACCGATGAAGTTGAGAAGGGACTTGTGGAGTTTGGGGTTGGCGGCCGCGACCACTGAGCGCTGGTTGGTCACAGAGGAATCGAGGAGTAGCACGTCGTCGAAGCCGTCTCCGTAGGCGTCGGTCACTACGCAACCCGCCTCCTGGGCGATGAGAAGCGCCGCGGTCAGATCGTAGGGGCACACGCCCAACACGGAACCGCGCCCGGCGTTGATGAAGTAATCTTCCACCACGCTCGGAATGTCGCGGTAGTACCGGTTCGCGAAATCTATGCAGGCATCCAACTGATTGGTGAGCAGGCGCGTTAACGAATAGGCCGTGCTGTTGCACGCGAAGAAGCCGCCCTTGAGGCTCGTGATGTCGATGAGCTTGGAGACGGTAGGGAAAATCAGGTCGGCGGGCCTGGCCGGAACGGTCATGGCCCACGAAACGGATTCGAGATCGGTGTTTTCCGAAAGACGAGTCTTCCGGATGTGGCCGTCTACGTAGATGCGGGCGCCCTTTCCCCGCTCCGCGAAGAACGACCGACTCCCCAAGAGCTCGACCACGCAGCCGTTGTCGACGTCGCCAATGGTAGGGCGTTCGATGATGCGTGTACTGCATATGGAAACGGCGCAACTCTCAAAACCGCACTTGGCGGCGCGGGTTCCATCGATCGGGTCGATGGCGAGCAAGTAGGTTGGCTGGCCGCTGATAAAGGTGGTGTACCCGGCGTCTTCGCTGTAGTAGGCGACTGGCATTTTCGCGCTCTTGAGAAAGTTGAGCAGGGTCTTTTCCGCCGACTTGTCCAACTCGAAGCAGGCGTCGCCGCTAGACGTGGTGCCTACGACTCCGCGTCCTTTTCCGGCCACTATCAGGGGAGTCACGGATTCTTTGATAGCGTTGGCGAGATCCATCAGAAAGTTGCGTTGAAGGGGCTTGGCTTTGGATACCTTCCGGGGCAGCGCGCTTACCGGGGGGCGGACCACCGGTTTGGAGAGCGGTAGGGAGGCGTTCGTGGTTTTGACTTTCGGGCTCGCCACGGTGTCATTAGCTGCAAGCCGCTTTGCGGGTCTTTTCACCGCGGAAGTCTTGGGGGCCGATTTCTTTTTGGACGAAGATGCCTTCGATCTCCCTGAACTCTTCGTGGCTGGGGCGCGCTTGGACACTGCTTTGGATATAAAATTCTTGGATGCCTTCGATTTGGTCGCGGCCTTCTTGGGGGCCCTGCCCTTTGCTAGGCTCTTCCTCTTCACGGCCTTCTTCGCCGAAGCCGCGCGTTTGGCGGCTCTCTTCGGCCGAACTGCCGACCCAGCCTTGGCAGGTCTTTTCTTGACAACCTTCTTCTTGGTTGGTTTCGCCGCGCGGCGCGACTTTTTGGCCGCGCCCTTATTCTTTTTCTTTGCCTTTTTTGATGCCATGCCTGCCCCGCATTGAGTCCATCGGCCAGAAGCTCAACGCTGTAACGCGTTGTCTCACAGTAAGATAAATAGAATTAAAAGAGCGCTGCGCACCCTCATTCTTCGAGCACAGTGTACGAAAAGCCTACCGAGATTCAGATCCCAGAAAATTCATGTAAGTTTCTTGTACATAAGCAGTTGGCAGATATAGAGAACCCGGATAAACACCCGCTCGTACGGAAGCCAACACAGGCTGAACTCGACCGCACGGTTGGGGCAACGGTATCAAAGTTCTGCGATTTTAACACTTTAGGAAGGAGATGTAAAGTTGCTGGAAGAAAACTATCCCGGATATTTCCACGGGCGCTCACGGCGTACGCTTAGCCCGGCGAGAGATCCGGGTTAGCACATGTCCTTAGGGGTAGGGGACTTACATGTTGACAGAGCTGCTTGGATGAACGGAGTCGACGCCCAGGGGCGCGTCAAATGTTACTCCGCACCCCTGGCCTCAAAGAATTTCGCGGCCCCCTCGTGGCCTGCACTAGTGTGGGCGAGGGCCGTTTTACCTTCGACGAGTGCGCTAAGGTCGGTGCCAGCGCCGACGAGCTTGTCGTACATTTCCGCGTCGCTGTTGTATGCCGCCCAGAAAATGGGCTGCCGCGCGTTGCCCCAGACCTGGCCGTCGACATTCGCGCCTTCTTCCAGAAGCACATCGACGACGCTGGGATGCTGCAATTTTACCGCGAGCGAAAGCAGAGAGCTTTGAAGGATTGTCTCCTTTCCCTCTGCGTCGGTCCAGGGCTCGTAGACGGACATATCGACGAAGATCCGGGTCTTGAGTCCCCGCTTGACTTGCGCGGCATCGCCATTGCGGACGGATTCCTCGATGTTGAGCCGGGCCGCCCGGTCTCTGGACTCGACGACCTCCCGCTGAATGATGGAGAGGACTATAAATGTGGAAACGAGGACGAGAAGCCCTTCGACAAGGGACAAGCCGGCGGACTTGCTGCTAAAGCGACGATGCATGGATTCTCCTTTGGTGTGTGAATCGGTTGCGCGTTGCGGGAGTGGGCCACTGGATCGGTTTTTCATGTGGCGGCGAATGCTGTCCAACCTTCGCTGCTGCCCTGAAAGCCGCACCCAACTCAATCCGAGGCCCCACTTTGGCGGCAATTCTAACAGATGATCTTGGCGAACACGAAGTCCTTGATAAGCCGAGCCGACTGGCGCGGAAGGCGCCCGTAGGCCCCGGCAATGTCCTAACCCGGAGTTCTGAGCTGGCGACCTCACGCTACTGGTAATTGAGGCTACGTCCGGATCGCCTTCTCGAGTTGACTCAGCAATTGCCGGGTGGTTTCGTCCTTTTCCTCTTCGGCGCGAATCTTCTTGCACGCGTGTATGACGGTCGTATGGTCTTTTCCGCCGAAGGCCTCGCCTATCTCGCTGAGCGATAGCGAGGGGACGAGGGCCTTGCACAGGAACATGCTCATTTGCCGGGGGTAGGCGACCTGGCGCTGGCGACTCTGGCCCCGCAAGTCGGAAATGCGCACGTCGAAATGCTCGGCCACTGCGCGTTGGATGGCCTCGACGGTGATCGGGCGAATCTTCTTCCGACCGATGAGGTCGTGTAGGACTTCTTCCACCAGGTCAATGGAGATGGGCTGTTGGGTCAGCTTGCTGTACGCGAGGACGGTGACTAAGGCCCCTTCCAACTCTCGAATATTGCTGGTTACGCTCTCGGCGATATAGCGGGTCATGTCGGCGGATATAGCCTGATCTTCTTCGGCGGCCTTATTCTGCAAAATAGCGACCCTGGTTTCGATATCGGGAGGCTGCACGTCGGTAACTAGTCCCCATTCGAAGCGAGAGACGAGCCGCTCCTCAAGGCCCCGGATTTCCTTGGGGCCGCGGTCGCTGGATAGGACGATTTGCTTGCGCATGTCGAAAAGTTCGTTGAAGGTATGGAAGAACTCTTCTTGTGTCGCTTCCTTTCCTGCGATAAAGTGAATGTCGTCGATGAGGAGTACGTCGACTTTGCGGTATTTCGAGCGGAACCGATCCGTTGAATTGCTCTTGATGCTCTCGATGAGTTGATTCGTGAATTGCTCCGAAGAGATGAACACGGTGCGCGCGCCCGGCATACGGTCGAGGATGTCCTGGCCGATGGCCTGCATCAGATGGGTCTTGCCGAGGCCGGTTCCGCCGTAGAGAAAGAGTGGGTTGTACGCGCGCCCTGGCGATTCGGCAACGGCCAGCGCTGCCGCGTGGGCGAATCGGTTACTGGAACCGATAACGAATCGATCAAAGGTGTATTTGGGATTGAATCCGTTGAACCGCGGTTCGCTGGCCTGGCTTTTTTTGTAGGACTCAGTCTTCCGCCGCGCAGCCTCGCCCGCGCCTTGGGGATTGCCGGGCTCGGGCACGGCCAGTTCTTCGACCTCGCGCGTGGGATTGAACGATACTTCGCGAAAGCCGGGCACGACTTCCCGGAGCGATTCGCTAATCGCGTCTAGATAGTGGTCGCGCAGCCAGGATGCGAAGAAAGCGCTGGGGACCTGTACGACGAGCCTGCCGTCTTTGAGCGACTCGAATCGTGTCCTAGAGAACCAGTTCTTATAGTTGTGCTTTTCGAGTACGGTCTTCAACTGCTCTTGCGCCAATTCCCAAGGATTTCGCTCTTCGACAACCATAGCCCCTCCCAAGTTCCATATTCTACAAGGCATCCATTGTCCACCTCGCGGACGATGTTCCGGGTACGGCGCACGCAGCAACGGAAAACAAATCCCACGACAAGAGGACGCGCCTGCCGCCTTCGTTCGATCCGCGAAGCCCATGGCCGCGGGATTTCTGCCGCCCTGGCCACGACTGTGGAAAAGTTCTCCACAACGTTCTTCGCAACCTAAGCCTGTAGAACCACCCCATGCTTGCGGCGTTCTCCCACGCTTCGCATCCCAGCGCAAAACCCAAGCTCACACCTTATCCACAAGATATCCACCTATCAATAAAATACCTGTAAAATAAGGCGATTCCTCGATAAAGCAAGCAATGAGTTTGCACCACAAACGCCCCACTTGTCAAGATGTTTTTTCTTGTCTTGGCGTCCGTTTGACTTTTCCCCACCGATCGTCTAGAAACTCAAGCGAACATGATTTCATTTCTACGTTCTCTTTTTTCAGTTGCTCTTCCAACAGCGCGAAGCGTTCGCCAAACCGCGCGCCGGCTCTGCGAAGTTCTTCGCCCGGATCGGCCTCGAGAAACCGGGATAGGTTTACGGTGGCCAGGAGAAGATCGCCGAGTTCGGAACGCGCATGGGCGCGGTCGCGGTCGCGCAGGGCTTCGCGGATCTCTTCGAGTTCCTCGGCGACCTTGTCGAGGACGCCGGAGATGTCTGGCCAATCGAAACCCTTGGCCGAAGCGGATTCTTGCAGGACGTAGGACTCGGACAAGGGATCGGTGTTCATCGTGTTTCGCTACCTCTTGAGTTAGTCTTGGCCTGTTCATGGCATTGTAACTTCCGGCGGTGGGGTGTTTGTAGCGCAAGGCCCAGCCTCTGATCTTGGTCCGCTACGACTTTTTGGCATGGGCTTTGATATTCTATAGCGAATGGGGTTCGGTGGACGCGGTGGGGTCGAACCAAGAAAGTCGAGAGGTCATTGAAACAGTTGCTTGCCATAACAATGGGAGACGTAAACGGCGTTGGACCGGAGATTCTGGCGAAAGCCTTCGCGGAAATCGACCTGGGCGGCGGGCGGCGCTTTGTGGTCTATGGAAGCAGCCAGGACTATGTGGCGGCGAGGCGCTGGGCTCCTAGAGCGCCGGATTCCGTCGTCGTATCCAATGCGGCCGAGGCCGCGAAAACCGTGGATGTCATTCCGTTTATCGAGGCGGGTGCGCCCATTCCGGAGCGGCGCCCTGGCCAACTGGACGCGCAGGCTGGGCGATGCGCGATCCTCTGGTTAGAGGCGGCGGTTGAGGCGGCGCAGCGCTATGAGGTGGACGCTATCGTCACGTGCCCGCTCAATAAGCAGGGTATTCATCTGGCGGGATATACGATTCAGGGCCATACGGATCATATCGCGGCGCTCACGAACGCGCCGAATTATCGAATGGGATTGTTTGCGGGTCCGATGCGAATCGTCCACATCACAGCGCATCTCGCATTGTCCGAAGCGCTTCGGCGAGTGGAACGGGAGCGAATCGCGAAGACGATCCGACTTGGCCACGAGGCGCTCGTTCGCATGGGTGTGCCGGCGCAGAGGATCGCCGTAGCCGGGCTCAATCCGCACGCGGGCGAAGGGGGTGCGTTCGGAGATGAGGAGGCAAAGGAGATCGCGCCGGCGGTGGCGCAATGCCGTATCGAAGGTATCGATTGCTCTGGGCCACATAGCGCGGATACGGTTTTTCTTCGGATGAAGGAAGGCGAGTTCGATCTGGTCGTCGCCATGTATCATGACCAGGGCCACATTCCGTTGAAACTGACGGCGATGGACGAGGGTGTGAATATAACGCTTGGAATTCCTATCGTGAGGACGAGTGTGGATCACGGAACGGCCTACGATATCGCCGGCACGGGCACGGCGCGGCACGCAAGCTTGCTCGCCGCGTTGGAGCTGGCGTCGCAGCTCGCCTCGTCGAGAAAGGGAATCGCGCGATGAGGCCGGTCCTCTGCTTCCTGTGTGTGGTCGGAGTGTGCGCTACGAGCGACGCGCAGGTTTTTCGCAAGCATTCGAAATGGCTTACGGTTGGCCCGAACCCCACGGCTATTGTCGCGGTCGATCTGGATGGGGATGAGCTTCCGGAAATCGTCACGGCGGATCGGGGCCGCCTGGTAAATCCGCGCGAATCGCGGCCGGCTCACGATCAGCTCTCCTATCTGGCGGCGAAAGAAAACTTGGAGTACGAACCGCAACCCCAACTGCGCACTGGATTTGGCCCTTATTGCCTGGCAGTGGCGAATTTGGATGAGTTGCGGGCTCCGGACATCGTTGTGGGCAGCTTTCTAGCGTCCCGGCAACGTGACGTGACGCTGTTTCGGAATATTGGAGACCGCCTTTTCGAACCTCACCACTTTACGGTCGATGACGAGCGCCTGGCGTACACGCAACGCCTCGATGGAGATGGTTCGCCCGTGTACACCACGCCAGGAATTACGGCGCTGGCTGTGCGGGATATCAACCGCGATGGTTACCGAGATATCATCGCGACGGGCTGGAGCAGCGATGTCATCGTCTACATGCAGGGAGCGATCGAAGGGTATTTCGAGCGGCCCGAACTTATCGAAGCGAAGGGCGGCCCCCGGGATATTGCCGTGGCCGACTTTGACGGTGACGGCTGGGACGACTTCGCGCTGGCTATGTATTCTTCGGAGCAGGTGGCCCTATGGAAGGGCGACGGGGAAGGTGGATTCGAACCGGTCACACGGTTTTCGTCGCGAGGGCGGTTGCCTCACCGGATTCGCGCGGCGGATATGAACAGCGATGGCGAGCAAGACTTGGTTATCTCTCATTGGGCGGCGGACGATAGCATCGTTATCTTCTACGGCGAGAGCGATTTTCGGTTTGGCTCTTCGCGCGAGATTCTCTTGGGCAGCGACCGAGAAAAGGTTGAAGCGGAAATACGAGACATCGCCGTGGGGGATCTTGATGGGGACGGGCGCCCGGATATCGCGGCAGCCTGTTACGCCTCGAACGAGGTCGTGGTCTTGATGAACCGCTCGAAAGACACGCGGTTGCCGCAACCCTTCGAAGAGGAGCGGCACTCGTATACCAACGGAAAGCCGCGCGCCTTGTGTATCGCCGATTTCAACAACGATAACAAGCGCGACTTGGGCGTTGCCCTGTGGGAAGCGGACCGCGTCGCGCTACTCTTAGGCAAATAGGTTGTCGCGTTAACCTGGATATCTCACCGAGTTAAGCCTGGCCGCGGAACGAACGGATCTTCTTTTGCAGCGCGCCGTACGGACCCGCGTCGAGCGGGCGCCGGCCGAAGCGCACAGTGTTGTACGAGGAGAGGATAGACCGGGCGGCGGGTTCGTCTATCCACGCTTCCGCGGCGATAGCCTCCCGGAGCTCCTCGACCGTCTTGCCGCGGCAGTCGATTCCTCGTTTCCTTAACCGTTGACGGAAGGACATGTACAGGGCAGTGGCGCGCGCCTGATCTCGGGTTAGGGCGCGGCCTTTTCTTCCGCGGGCGCGCGTCAGGCGCACGGCCGTATGCGCCATCAACACCGCACCCGCGAGGAACACCACGGCGCGAAGGGCCCCTGTCGCGTGGTCGAGGGGGGTAGTGGTCCTCTCGCTGGCCTGCCGGCTGTTGGGGGCCTGTTCCCATCCGACGATGCTAAGGGCAAAGCCTTTGAGAAAGGCCGCGCCCGCTTCAGGTCTGAATCCGATCACGTTGCGGTACCAGAAAAGTTTTCCGAACAGAGTCAATTGAGAGAGACGGCGACGGATGTTTTCGAGGGAGAGGCCCGGCTCGGTGGAGGAAGCCGGCGATGGATCAAAAGCGATCCAGCCAAAATCGGGGAAGTAGGCCTCCACCCAAGCATGGGCCATATCGGCGGTGACAGTGTACGAACCATCGCTGTCGTTCCATGCGCCGCCGCGGTATCCATTGACGAGCCGCGTGGGGATGTCAAGGCTTCGTCCCATGAGCGCCAGGGCGCTGGCGTAGAGTTCGCAGTGCCCTGTGCGGGTGCCGCGGATGAACTCATCGATGGGGTTGCTTTCGGGCAATTGAGGCACGTTGAGCGAATAAGTGAAGCGACTGGAGGAGAGCCATGCCTCGATGGCGGCCATTTGATCGAAGGCCGATTCTGAGTCGGCCGCGATTTCTTCAGTGAGCTGCCGAGTTTCTGGCAGTAGAAATTGCCTTGTCAGGTGCCTGTAGGTTCTTCGATCGATCACGTCCAAATAATCCGCGGACGAGTACCGGAGCTGCTCGTCTGTTGGTTTGAACACTTCGGATTCGGCAAGGTACTGCAAACCCGACTTGGTCCGCCTCCCCGAGGCGATCGTAAAATCTTGCGCCCTGCTCCACCTGAGGTGGAGGCTCTTTTGTCCTGCCACGGCGCGGGCCTTTCGTACGAGCGGCAGCGTGGGCAGGCCGCTGTCAGGCGCCCGCACCAAAAAGATGTCTTGGACGACAGGGCGGCCTGCGTGAAGGCGTGGGCGATAGACCCCGTTCTCGCTAACAATCCCGTCAATGGCGGAAAACTTTCGATAGGATTCTCTTTGCTTTGCGGAGGTCCGAAAGATGGGCGGGGACGCGCCGCGGCGGGTCCAGGTGTGACCGACATAGTCATAGTGGTCGAGGGCGGACGCGCGCCAGTACATCGTGCCATAGTAGCGTCCATCAGGCTCTTCGGGAAACTCGACGCGCATAACGGCGGTCGTGTCGAGTTGGATGATCATGCCCGAAGCGATTTCGAGATCGGTCGATAGGTCTGAGCGGAAGTTCGACGAATCCGGTGTGCCGAACAACCCCGCCTCCATGCGTGGAATAGACAGGAAAAGGGTTCCTGTCAAAACGAGGACCAGTGTGGCGATAGCGCCCACCCCGAAGATCATGCGCGGGCCGAACACGCGAAAGGGCTTTGCTTCCGCGCCGCTGCCGCGTTCCGGCGAATCTACGATTTCCACGCTGGCGGCCGGGGCCCCGCTGTCGTAGGCCGTATAGATTTCCAAAGTAAACAACAGCCAAACCGACGACACGACAAACAGGAAGAACGCTACCGCAATTAGGGGCGTGGGCGCCATGACGCTCGAGACCAGGAGCAAGAAGAACGACATGAGGATCAAATGGTTGTAGTTCTTTACGTTCTTTTCGTGAAAAACGGTATACAGTTGGATGAAGGCGACTAGGTAGATAACGAGAACCAGGAAATCCATTCGCCGGTACAACAAGGGCAGCGCGAGAGCAAACAAAAAGGAAGCAGCCCAGGTCATTTTCCGGTAAGAGGGGAAACGCCGGTCGCAGACTTCGGCCATTGGCATCAGAAGCAGTGCGAGAAGGGGGACGAGCAACAAACTGTTCTCGTAGCGATCCGTGGCCGCAAGGCCCATATAGCTAGTAAAGAGCACGGCGGCGGTGGCCACGCGGAGCCCCGCGGAGATTTCGTTACGCACGGATCACTTCCTTAGGGTGCAAGATTCGCGCGCCTCGGAATCCGGCGGAGCGCCCCCACCGGGATGGATCGGGCGAAAGGATGACGTAGCCCATGCTTCGCCTTTCCTCGCCCGGGTCGAACCAGTCATCGCCGTATAGCCTTAGGTCAACGGGCAAGACACGAGCGAGCATGTCTAGGATTTTCAGCGCGTGGGAATTGCCGTCGCCGATGGCGATCCCGCCGTCCGGCGTGGCGATGGCCACGGAATATTGTCGGTTAAGAAAAGTCAATGCGAGAGAGGCGGCTAGATCGATGGCGTCTTCGAATCGATCTTCAAAATCCGCCATAGACTCGACGCGCCGAGTGTCCAGGCCGACGATAATATTATGCGACGTACTCGGCTCGAGATCGCGGACGACCAGGTGGCCGGCCCGCGCGCTGACGCGCCAGGAAATGCGTCGAAGGTCGTCGCCCGGCACGTAATCCCTGAGGCTGAAGAATTCGTCGCTATCGCCTACGCGCAGCCTGGGTGTTTCTCCCATACCTTGAAGCTCGTCAAGCTTTCCCATGCGCACGGTTCGAACTTTGGGGTACACGACGACTTCGGCCCCGTCCCAAAGGATAATCGTTCGCTCGAAAAGGCCAAAGGGAAAAGCGCTTTTGACGACGACGGGGCGCAGCGGGCGCACGCCCCGCTTGGCGAATGCGCCGGAGAGCCGGATGTGAGCCGCCGTACCTCGCGGGAGCGCTGGAATATAGGCCATATCTTCTACTCCGCCGATCCCACCCGTCACACGCAGCGACACGAGCGAGAGGTATCGCCGCGTGTTCGTTACGAAGAGGGAGATACCGAAGCTGTCGTCGCGATGGACGGCGCTGGGCGCTTCGCGCCGTATCTTCACACCCCGCAAGGACAGCCACGTGAGCCCGAATCCAGCCACGAGGAAACTCGCGATCGCGGAAGCGACCAGGTAGAGGATGTTGGTGCCGGTGTTCCACGCGGAAAGTTGGACGAGAAACGCGACTGTCGCGAAAACCCAGGCGGATGGCCGAATCTTCAGGTGGTATCGTGTGTGCAACGGTGCCGGGTTATAGGCGAAACCCACTCTGCCTTCTCCTCTTTCACGAAGATCCTTCCGTCCTACGAACCGAATAGCGCGGTTCCGCGCCTCGACCCCGCCGAAAATGGCTCGGCCTCGCTATCGCGATACTTCTACCACGGGCTGTCAGGGCCGACCTATACGGGGACCGGTACGGCGTTGAGGATTTCCCCAACGATCCGGCTTCGTTCGAGGGCGGGGGCGGTCGGGGTGCTCCCGCGCGATTTGATCAGAATGCGATGGGACATGACGGGGACCGCCATTCTCTTGACGTCCCCCGGCGTAACAAAATCGCGGCCTCCGACTACCGCGATCGCTTGACACGCTTCGTACAGCGCCAGCGAGCCGCGCGGGCTGGCGCCCAACTGAATGTAGTCGTGCTCTCGCGTGGCGCGCACAATGGAAAGCATATATTCGGCAACGCTGTCATCTACATGAACCGCCCGCGTGTAGTCCTGGAGTCTAACAACCTCTTCGGAGCTCAGAACGGGCTTCAGGTCGTCCAGCACTGACGATCCATCGGGACGGCACATGATGCGCAGCTCCGCCTCCCCGTCAGGGTAGCCAATCTCGACTCGGAGGAGAAACCGGTCGAGTTGCGCCTCGGGGAGCATGTATGTACCTTCGTATTCGATGGGGTTTTGCGTGGCCAAGACCATAAAGGGGTTGGGCAGGGCCTTCGTCTTGCCATCGGATGTCACATGGGCCTCGCTCATCGCTTCGAGCAGAGCGCTCTGCGTCTTCGGCGGCGTCCGGTTGATCTCGTCGGCGAGGACGATGCTGGCAAAAATGGGTCCGGGCCGGAACTCGAAGGCGTTGGTGTTGGGTTCGAGAATGGAGACACCGATAATATCGGAAGGGAGCATGTCGCTGGTGAACTGGATCCGGTTGAATGAGGTATCGAGCGAGTGGGCGAGCCCTTGCGCCAAAGTTGTCTTGCCGATGCCCGGCACGTCTTCTATCAGAAGATGTCCGCGCGCCAGCAGGCCGGCGATACAAAGCTTGACGACATCTCGCTTGCCGAAGAAGACGCTCTCGATATTTTCGAGCAACGCGGCGACTTGGCGCTGGGCGAAATCGTCTACGGGGCGCTCCGCTGGCGACGCGCTTTCCTGCAAACTAGGTGCCTCCAAAACAGATACCTCCAGACCACCTGTCGCCAAGTGCCACGGAGTGCGGCATTCCGCACAACCCGGGATTGCGTTTCAAGGTTAACGACCAGGCTGTCGAATTGTATCCTTCGAGAGATAACTTTTCTGGTGTGGACGCCGCCTCCTGTTGAATTCTTCTCTGCCAATCGCGAACAGGGATCAGAGCCATCTGTCAAACCAGTCATCCGCCGCGTCCAGTGCCTCGCGCGTAAACGTGTGCCCATCCTCGTGCGTGAGATCTTGCATCGCCTCCTCCGCCCCGAGGAGTTTGTAGACCTTTTGTGCCCGGCTGACCGCTTTCGCGCAGCTCTTGGTGTTCGAGAGAATTTCGTCGTTGAGCGCGGTAACGATGAACGTGGGGCTCGGCGCGAGGAGGGCGAGCACATCATCCCAGTCGAAGGGGTACTCGCCTTTGGCCACCGAGGCGGACAGCTTGGGCAGCGGCACAAACTTGGAGGCACCAGACCACCGGTCAGGCCGAGCGTCTTCGGCGAAGCGCGTGAAGCCGCAACTGGCGACGCAGGCCTGGACGCGTTCGTCGAATGCCGCGAGGAGCAGCGCGTTGTAGCCTCCGATGTCATGGCCGAGAACGCCGATCCGCGCGGAGTCCACTTCGCGCATCTCCTCGAGGAGATCGACGCAACGCATGTGATCGAAAAGCATCTTGCCGAGAGCGGACTGCTTTGGGTTGTCCTTATAGAAGGCGGAAGTGTCGTAGGGCTCGCGTGAGGAGGAGACGCGTTCGCCCGCGGTGATGCAGTCAGGCGCGATGGTGACGTAGCCGCGCTCGGCGTAATGGCGGGCGAAGGCCATGAGCCCATTGTCATCGAGTCCGGCCGGTTCATCCTTGCCCTTGGCCGTCATTTGGTGACAGCAAATGATGGCGGGCTTCTCGTCATGCGTATCGGGTACGAAGAGCCAGGCTGCGACGCGGGTCCAGTCATCCACGAAATAGTTGATGCGCTGACGGGACACGCCGCCGACATCTAAATCCTCTACGACCTTGACTTGAAGGTCGATAGGGTTCTTCGGCGGCTTGCCCATTACGGCCGTCACGGCGCCTTCGATGCCACGCCGCATCTTGGGCCAATCGCCCAGGCTCTTTAGCTTTGCGAGTTCCGCCACGCTTCTTGCGCTCCGATCTTGAGAAGTGCGCCGGGGCGCGGCTCGCGCATCGACAACTTCATCGGTTCTCCTCTTTGTGGCCGCGATACCGCGGCCCCGCCATGGTAGAGACAGCCTTTCGCAAACGTCAAGTCCGGAGGCTTGCCATCCGGATGCGTCCACCACGCGCGTTGACATGTCCGCGAGCCAAACCGTATCATACACCGTGCCCTCTGGAGAAATCTTGCTTGGGATCGGTGGCTTTCGAGAGATTCTGCTCGGCCGTGACTGGGGGACAAACCGGGCGGCGAGGCATAGCGCCTATGCGTCCAAAAACTTCGCGAATAGCCGAGGCTCTGACTGCAACTATATGGGCAAGGTAATCGCCATAGCAAACCAAAAGGGCGGCGTCGGCAAGACGACAACCGCCGTCAATCTTTCGTCGTGCATCGCCGCGGCCGGTTATTCTGTATTATTGCTCGATCTCGATCCGCAAGGCAACGCCACGAGCGCACTCGGCATTGACAAGGGTGCGCTTGAAAACTCCCTGTACAACGCGCTGATCGATGACGTCCCATTTGTGGAAATGGCCCTTGAAACCACTGTCGACAATCTGGTGCTGCTTCCCGCCGATAAAGATCTCGTAGGCGCCGAGGTGGAACTGGTCGATGTTCCGCGGCGCGAGTATCGGCTGCGCGAAGCGCTCGGGCCGGTTCGGGACGATTACGAATACATCATCATCGACAGCCCGCCATCGTTGAGCCTGCTGACGGTCAACGGCCTGTGCGCGGCCGATGGAGTTCTCGTGACCCTTCAATGCGAGTACTTCGCGCTCGAGGGCCTCAGCGAACTGTTGCAAACGATCATTCTCGTGCGCGACAATCTGAACGCCGAACTCCTGCTTCAGGGTGTACTCCTCACCATGTATCAGCACACGAATCTTTCTAGACAGGTTGTAGAGGACGTGCGTTCGCATCTCGGCGCGAAAGTGTACAAGACCGTCATCCCCCGAAATGTCCGCGTCAGCGAAGCGCCCAGCTTCGGAATGCCCATCATTCACTACGACCCAAAATCGGCTGGCGCGGAGGCGTATCTAGAACTCGCACACGAGGTCATCGCCCGTGGCTAAGCCTAAGAGAAAAGGGCTGGGCAGGGGACTCGGTGCGCTAATCGGGCCGACTAGCGCGGAAGCGGTGAAAGCGCTGCCGAAGGCAGCGCCACCGCGCGTGGCCGAGAACATCCCCAAAGTTCCTGACACGTTGCCCGATGGTTCCCGCCTCGTTCTGCTGGATCCGAGGACCATCGCGCCGAACCCCCAGCAGCCGCGCCACGTCTTTAACGAGGAGAGCCTGCAAGAACTCGCGGAATCCATTCGGCAGGATGGAGTGCTAGAGCCCGTCCTCGTTCGCAAAGGCCAAGACGGCTATGAGTTGGTGAGCGGAGAGCGGCGCGTCAAGGCCAGCATCCTCGCCGAGCTCGATTCGGTCCCCGCCATCTGCCGCCACGTTTCCGACCGCGACATGTTGAAGAACGCGCTCATCGAGAACCTCCAACGCGAAGACCTGAATGCCATCGAAACGGCTCTGGGGTACCAAGGAATCATCAAAGAGTTCCATTGGACCCAGGAAGAGTTGGCGGCGAGCATCGGCAAGAAGCGCGCGACGATAACGAATACGTTGCGCCTCCTCAACCTTCCCAGTGACGTTCAACAGAAGGTGCAAGAAGGCGAAGTCTCCATGGGCCATGCCCGCGCGCTGCTCGCGCTGGACTCGCCCGCGAAGCAAAGCGCAGCCTGCCGTGCCATCATCAAGGACGGGCTATCGGTGCGCCAAGTCGAGAGGCTCTCCGCGCCGAAGAAGTCGAAGCTCTCCTCCGAAACGGAGCCAAAAAACGCGAACGTATCCAAGATTGAAGACGACCTCCGCCGACGCTTCGGCACCCGCGTGAACTTGAAGTCCAACGCGAAGAACCGGGGAAAGATTGAAATCGAGTTCTTCAATCTGGACGATCTCGAGCGGATTTTGGATATGCTCAACCCTTGAAAAGCGCACCGAAGCATCCATGGCGCCTTTCGCCATAAGCCCGGCCACGGAATTCCCGAATCGCAACAAGAAAGAGTAATTTCATGGTTCACATCAGGGCCGCGACCCTTGACGATGCGCGGGCCATCAACGACATATACAACGACGCAATCAAAAACACGAACGCCACGTTCGACACGCAGCCCAAGCCGCTTTTTTTTTCGAGAACAGTGGCTCGCGGTGCGCCAATCGAACCATCCCGTCGTGGTGGCCGAACGGGAGGACCGCGTCGTGGGTTGGGCCTCGCTGAACTCTTACGATGCGCGGGACGCTTTTCGCCACACAGCGGAGCTTTCGATCTATGTGTCCAGCGGAACACGAGGGGAGGGGCTGGGTCGCGAACTGATGGAGGCTATTCTCGCGGCGGGACGCGATACGGAATTGTTAACGGTTATCGCCCGCATCACGGAAGACAATAAAGCAAGCCTACGCCTCCACGAGAACGCCGGATTTCAGGAAGTGGGTATATTACGCGGGGTGGGCGAGAAGTTTGGCGAATTGCTGGATGTATGCATCATGCAGCGGACTTTAGCTGGCAGGTGAGACGAACCCCTAGCCCCGCGCGCCGTAGGTACTGGAAGCACAGGCCAAAAGCCCTGCAAGGGCTTTGTTAACCACATGAAAGACACCACCAACAAAAGTCTCGCAACCGGTCATTGCGAGTCAGAACCCGCTTCGCGGGAAATCGGGAGAAGAACGCGGCGGTAACGTGGCATGAGCTTCCAGCCCATGAATCACGGGCAGGATGCCCGTATCACGAGGCTGACCTTAAATCCGATAGAGCAATCAGGAGCGAGGACTCGAAGCGAGGTTTCACCGGAAGCTCGAAGAGCGCGTCCTTAACAGCCCAATACCCCCCCCCGTGCCGGGGCGAATTGGGCTAGAAACACGGCTCAGGTTAAGTGGACCATCTGGATGTGAGACCGCCGCCTTGGCGGTCGCTGGTTAGAGAGAAGACTTCCGGCACAAGTCGGTCGACGGGGGCGGCGGTCCAACATTCGTGCTTTTGGACAACAAGAAGCTATGGGATCGCACGTGTTTCTAAGGAGTCAGAACCCGCTACGCGGGATATAAGTAGAAGAACACGAGAAGAACGGGCGACGCCTTCAAACTTGTTTGAAGGCGCCACCCAATGCGCCGAGAATTTGTGTCCTTAACGGGAACAATGACGCAGAAGGTGTGTTCTTGGACTTCTGTTCAACGCGTCGCGAAACGAGGAGCTATGCTTGACATCAAATTCATTCGAGAGAACCCAGACGCGCTCAAGGATGCGCTTGCAGATCGGAACGCGCGGGATATCGATGTGGACGCGCTGCTCGAGAAGGACGCTAAGCGGCGCGCGCTTCAACATGAAGTCGAACAGTTGCGTGCGGAGCAGAACAAGGCCTCCGCGGACATCGGGCGCCTGAAGAAGGCGAAGGAGGACGCTTCGGAGGCCATGGCGGCGGTCAAGGAACTGGCCGATGGGATTAAAGCGGGCAACGAACGCTTGAAAGCAGCGCAGGAGGCGATGGACGCGTTGCTTATGCAGATTCCCAACATTCTGCACGAGAGCGTACCGGTCGGTTCGGACGAATCCGCGAACATCGAGGCGCGCAAGTGGGGCGAACCGACCGCGTTCGATTTCGAGCCGAAGGATCATGTGGATATCGGCGAAGGATTGGGGATCTTGGATTTCGAACGCGCGGCGAAGCTGTCGGGCGCGCGCTTTGGGTTGTCGCTGGGCGCGGGTGCGCGGCTGGAGCGCGCGCTAATTAACTTCATGCTCGATCTCCAAACGAACGAGCATGGCTACACGGAGGTCTTGCCGCCCATTGCGGTAAATACAAAAGCCCTGGAAGGAACGGGACAGCTTCCGAAGTTCGCGGACGATTTATTCCGCTTGGAGAACTCTGACCTCTGGATGATTCCCACGGCGGAAGTGCCGCTAACGAATATCCACGCGGGCGAGATTTTCGACGCGAAACAACTGCCGTTGTACTACACGGCGTACACGCCTTGCTTCCGCAGCGAAGCCGGATCGCACGGAAAGGACACGCGCGGCATGCTTCGGCAACACCAATTCAACAAGGTCGAGATGGTGAAGTTGTGCGCGCCCGAGGATTCCTTTGACGAACTCGAAAAACTGACCGCGAACGCAGAGGCTGTCCTGCAACGCCTCGGGCTGCCGTATCGGGTCGTAACGCTATGCTCGGGCGACACCGGTTTCAGCGCCGCGAAGACCTACGACCTCGAAGTGTGGCTCCCCGGACAGGACACTTACCGCGAAATCAGCTCCTGCTCGAATTGCACGGACTTCCAAGCCCGCCGTGCGAACATCCGGTTCCGCCGCGAGAAGAAGCCGGAATTCGTCCATACGCTGAACGGTTCGGGGATCGCCGCTGGCCGTTGCGTAATCGCTATCCTCGAGAACTACCAGCGCGAAGATGGCAGCGTCGAAGTCCCGGAAGTCCTGCGGCCGTACATGGGCGGACTCGAAGCAATCACGAAAGAGTGACGCTCGACGGAATCCAAGCTGGCCCGGGTCTCCCAACTCTTGAGGACAAACCTGCCGTTGAGGATCGGCGTTACCGAGTGGCGGGCGCCTCACACCCTATAGTCGTGTCCGGGTAGGGCTCCGGCGTGCCGCCCAGCGTGTTGATTTCGGTGATGGCGCCCGTGGCCCCGTCGATGCTGAGCACGTTCCAGAACAAGCCTTCACCTTCGGTGGGAACGTTCAACGTGGCGATCAACCCGGTGGAGTCGAACACCTGCACCTGCGCCTCCGATTCGGTCAGACTTGGCGATCCACTGTAATTGTTAATCGAATAGACATACGTTCCCTGTAGAAAACGCTCCCGGATCGTAATGGTTTCCGGGCCAAAGCTGTAGGTGTCATCCACGTCCAGCAAAGCGAACGGGCAGTCATCCAGATTACCGGGCCTGCTATAGTAGATATGGTAAGGTGTCTCTATCGGCAACCACAGATGCGAATCGAGATCTCTCGGAGATCCCCCCCAAGTCAGCACCAGCCGAAGTTCGCCCAAAGCGAGTAGAGGCGAAAGACTGAGGCTGACCACGGCATTTTCTCCCGCTGTCACCTGTACCTCGTCCGCGCTACTCCGCAAGAATCCGGATGCTTGGATTTCCAGAGCGTAGGTGCCGGCGGGAAGCTCCGGAATGCTGTAGTTGCCGCTCGCGTCCGTCGTCACGCTTGTCAGTACAAAACCGTTTTGGATGGCGCTCACGGTGGCGCCCGCCAGCGCAAACCCGTCTGTCGCGTTCGTCACCGTTCCGGAGAGGCTCCCTCCGGGCGACACGGTGATTGTGAGCGTGTTGGACGCCGCCTCGTCCACACCTCGGAACGATTCATACACGGCGGTAATGTCGTACGTGCCCGAGCCGATAAGCTGATACCGCGGGGCGGAATCCGGATCGCGAAGTAGATTCACGGTCTGCGTTAACGTCGCATTCGGTTCCAGCGTATCGAAATCCTCGTCAGCCAGGTTTAGCTTGACTTCATCGCCAAGAAAGCGGACCCGCTCGCCGTCGGACTGTCTCGTAATGTCGAAATACAGCGGCCACCCTTCGAGCACAACGTCGTTCAGCACTTCAATCGGCGAGCTCGATACATTCCGATAGGTGACCACGACCGGGATTTCCTCGCCCAATTCAAACGCTGTCGCTGCCAACTCGATCGTGACTTCGAGCGCCGGGGCTTGTTTGGGAGCCGCCGCAAGTTCGAAAACTTTCCCCCCAGGCGCCGGCCAGTTGGCCGCGTTAAGCCAGCCATCGCGCGTGGCAGTGGTGACAGGCTTGCCGTCACGCTGCAACCCGCCCGCACCCCCGGTGATAATGCCCCCGAAGAGATCCTTCTCTAACTGGTTCCCCTCCTCGCCATCCGTGTCCGTGTCGTCGTCTGGATTCTTCTTGACGTCATCTTTCCAATGAGCGGTCTCATGCAAGATAGTTACCGCCATGATAAGGGTAGTGTTCTTCTTCTGATCCTCGGTGGCCTCCGGACCACAGCCATCCCATATGCCGCTGGCGATCTCGAACTGATCCTCACTTCCGCCAGAGTCGCCCTTATAGACGCCATATTCCTTCGCGAGGACGACATCCTTCAATTCGGGGCCTTTGCCGTCGCCCAATTCGACGGCCAGGTCGGCGTCCGCCTGATTCACCCTCGCGTACGCCGCGCGTCCCGATGCGGACAGGGCGATCTTCTTGGCAAGTTGCATGGCATTGAACAGGCAATCGGTATTGCGGTTCTCCCGGCTCATCCTGGAGAGCGTCCACGGCCCGATAAACGCATAGTCCACATTCATCCAGGAGAAGTGGTCCGTCGTGAACGTGGCGAACACTTCGCCAGCGAAGGTGCCGTCCAAAATCACAGACTCCGCGTCCTCGGGGAGCACCGTCCGGTTCGCGTCCTCGAGCCAGCCGATCCCCTCTTGGTCCCACATGCTGAGTTCCTCGTCGTACGTGTAGATTGGTATTTCTATGTAATCGGTGCCGGCGCTGATATCCTCCAGATCGATCCATTGCGCGCGCGGCACCTGCGAGCGGATCGTGGCGGCCTGCGCGAGGTCATCGACGGGATTTCCATCGACATCCAGCGCTTCCATCCACATGAAGACAGTTGAATTGAGCGGAACCGTGCCCATTTCAGAGAATTCGCCTGGAAACACCTCGGGGACATCGTCAGGGTCGTAAGAGCGCGCGAAAAACGTATCGATCTCAGCGGGCAAGTCCTCGACCACGATGGAGCCGTCCGAGGTTTGGCCCCCTCCGCCTGCCAAGGGCACATCCGCGCCCTGAGGGTTGGGAACGGTGATGACACCCATGTCGAAAGTGTTCGTAAACGTATCGACATCGCCCCACTTGGAGGTCTCCAGCACTGGCAGCGGGTCCGCGTCATAGCTGACTTCGACCAGTACCCGTGCCGGAATTGTGGCTGGCGTCACCTCGAAGCTGAAACCGCCTTCCGCGTCTGTAACGATGGATTGTTGCTTCGCTTCGGCCATGAGTCGCGACACCGCCGAAGGAGTATTGTCGGGAGCGGGCTGGGTCGACTTTGCGTCCGGACGGGTCCAATCGTTCAGCGCCGCTTGTTTCCGCAATTCCAGTTGCGCAAGTTTCGCGGCATCCTGAAGACCCACGCTGACGACGGCAGACGCGCCTACGACAGGATTCCCATCATCGAACAGAACCTGTCCCTGCACGGCGAGAGTCCCCCGCGACACGACCAAAGCGACCGCGCTGCCCGTCGAGTCCACTTCGGTCCCCGCCGGGGGGTTCTGGCTGATCACGGTTCCCGCCGCCACAGTCGAGCTATACTCTTGAGTCACCGTGCCCACAGACAGGCTTGCGTCCGTAATCGCGGTCTCCGCGGCGGCCTGGGTCTGCCCCGTTACATCGGGAACGGTGAATGTGCGTGGAGGACAGCCCAAGAAGAGACAGCTCACCGCGAGTACGGTGATTAGAGCGTTTTAATTTATCATGCCTACGGTGGTATAGTGTGGGCATGAAGCCT
>CAYNZS010000034.1:0-21170 GCA_964401695.1 uncultured Nitrospirales bacterium | reverse complement strand
CAAGGTCAAACAACGTCGGAACGGTAGGGTCAGCCAATCTGAGCCTTAGGAGTTAAACGATGTCGGCGGATCTAGAGATGACCTTTACCAAATGGGAAATCCGGGTTTGAGGCACTAATGGTGATCGTACCTGATCGGCGACGTGTAAGCGCGTTCTTGAATCGTCTTGGGCACATCTGAAGGGTAGGGAATCCCCAATAGTTTCGCGTCGAACGAGGTCCAGCGGGGCGTTGGAATTTCCAGAACACGCACGTAGTAAAACGCATTGCGGTCGGAGTCAAAATCAGGATCCGTCCAAGTGCCTTTCAGTTCCACTGCACCGACCGAGTTGGAATATTCGAGCGTCTCAAGGTCTACCGTATTCTGAACAGCCGGGACTTTGCCTGTTTCGGGATCCTTCACCCGGCCCCCAGACCATAGCGCGTCATAGACCTGCTCATGGCTAACCCCGTCCGAGGACCACCCTTTCACGACCTGAACCCGGTCCAAGTTCGCACTGTCGGGATCCTTGATTGCCCAGAGAGCAAACGTGGGCGCGCCGGTCGCATCGGCGGATTTCAGTGCCCCACCCATCGGGACGCCTTTTTCGTACGCCGCTTCGAGCCAGCTCGCTTCGCCGGGATTCACGCCCGCCATATCGAAGCCCCCAAAGACGCGAACCTGAATGCGTGGTCCCGTAGTGCCCCAAGTCTCCTTGCGGCGGAGCGACTCGAATATGCTCTCCCTCGTATTCTCCTTCGACCAGACCCCCGCGAGACCGGACGAACCAAATTCACGGGATCTCTTACTTCCCACTCTTTGCCGTGCAGCATCTTCAGGCGTGGGACCCTCTCCCCGGGGGCCTGAGTAATTGTTTTCCTCGACGGGGACGATTCCGGAATGACTGTCAGTGGCGGCGATCAGCCCGAAGCGATAGGGGTTAAATCCCTGGCCGTCCTGAATCTCGAGTCCTGTGCCGTACGCGTATCGGACATAGCCGCCCCTGAAGTTCGTGATCGGCTTATTCACGGCGACGTACCGTTCGTGCAAACCAAAATCCGCGAACTCGTCGTTCGGGCTCAACGCGGGATGCGCTTCCGAAGTTCCCTTGATCTGAGATACTTCCACCAGCGGTTCATTCCGGTTCCTCGTGTCCGCGTATTCTTGTGTAAATGGATTATCGAAACTGTCCTCCCGTTCGAAGGCGCGGCCATCCGAGAGATTTACATTATGGGGGATCGCGAGCACATCGTGCCCGTCCCCGCGTATCCCGTCCATCCAAGTCCACAGGTCTTCAGGGTTCTGCGATTCAAGGCGCGTGTATATCGGGGGCGCCGTGTCCCCCTTGAAGATGACGTTGCGGTGCAAGTTTTGGCCGTCCGGAGTGCTCGTCCATTCATAGGCGATGAAGGCCGTGAATGTGCCGGGGTCGTTATGCCGGTTTGCGGCGGCGATGGTGTAGTCCCACGCCTCCTTTCTAGTTTCAGGGGTGTCCGTGCCTTTCATCGGGGTACCCTTGCTGCGCGCCCCTATCATTTCGCCGAACGCTTTGCTACCTTCCGTCAGACTGCCGCTGGTGACTTTGTCCGCGATAGGCAGTTCCGACAGCGGGTGAGTGGGATCGGCAATTCGTGCAAAGACACCCAGGAACATCCCGTGATCCGTCACGGCCATGAAATCGAGTGGCCGCGAAATCTGATAGGTCTGCCCGTTCGAGTGTTTCATCGGCTTGCCCTTGGCGAATTCATAGGCATCCTCAGGCGTTCGCCTCGTGGACATGTAATACGCGTCGAACGACCACTGGGTGTGTATATGCAACTCGCCGAACATCGCTTTGCGATCCGGGCCTTCGCTCGTCTGCGCCATCGTTTGCGAGCTCAGCGCCACAACTAGAATCGCCGTCAAAATCGTTCCAAAAATCCTCATGCCGCACTTCCCAAGAAATCTAGTTCGCTTGACCTAAGACCGCCGCGCACGTTCCGCCGCCGAATCCGTCAACAGCGAAAGAGAGAAAGCGCAGCGGAGATATCGCCATGATGCAAAGTTGAAGAACTATAACACAGTCATCTGTTCGCCCCAAAGATTTCTACCACCCGAAGTGTAATGGCTTAGCCCTGCCTTGGGACCGTGGAAAGTTGCGCAGGTCACGCCCTCCCCGAGAACTGGCGGACAAGACGCCCGCCGTCCCCTTTCTTCTCGTTTGCACGGTTCTCAGTCTCTGGGGGAAGCAGCCGCCCAACCATCTCGTTGAGATATGGTACGATCTCTGAGGAATCGCCCGTTGAATGGAGTGCCGCTGTGAGTGGAATGTGGGTATCGGTAAAGTTTCGCACCGCCCGAATGGGCGCGGTGCTTCTTCTCGTGATCACGGCCACAGCGCATCCCCAGGAATCGGCAAAGTTAAACCTCCGCTGGGAAGAGGGCGCGTTGAGCGTCACGGGAGTCGCCGGCTTCCCCGGCGAAACCAAACGGCTGCACGAAGAAAAACAACCCTCGACGGCATCTCTGTTTTCGACGATGGCGGGCTCCTCGCCCAAGTTCCTCTCGAAATTCCTAATCGTCTCTTCTTCGATGAACTCGACCCCGTAACGAACTCCCTGTAGGGCGGCTCGATAGCCTTGGACACCGTCGACTTCTCTGTCGGCATTCCGTGGCCGGGCGACAGCGCCGTATTGGAGTGGCCGGGCGCCGGCGGCGCGAAACGGGGCGCCCTCGAATGGCGCGGGAAGAAGATCGGGTTCCCCAAAGCCAATGGCGACGTCAACAAGATTTTCGACAGCGGTCCCGATAGTTCAAATGCCGTCTTCATTGTTCTTGGCGACGGGTACACCGCGGCCGACCTCGACCTCCTTCACGATGACGCGGCCGACATCATGGTGGACCACCTGGCCGAGCCGCCATTCGACGCCTACAGCAGCTACCTGGACGTCTACACCTTGGACACGGCCTCGAACGAATCCGGGGCAGACCATCCGTCGGACGGACTCATGGTCGATACAGCCTTTGGCGCGTCGTTTTCCGACCCCCTCGTCCTGCAGCTGCTTACGGTGGACTTCGAAGCCGTGCTGGCGGCCGCCGCCACGGAATTGGCCTTGCACGAGATGGGTCACACTTTCGCCCAACTCACAGACGAATACGAGGCTCCTTGTCCCACGTGCGACCCGTTCGAGGGCGATTCGAATGCTACGGATACGACCGTGTTGGAGGATATCCCCTGGCGCGTGTGGATCGAAGACTACACGCCCATCCCAACGCCGGACGATCCTTTCTACGCGTCCGAGGTGGGGCTATTCGAAGGCGCACGTTATCAGAGTCTCGGCATGTACCGGTCCAAGAGGCAAGATGCGGACTCTCGGCCTGCCCTTCTGCGAAGTCTGCAAGGAAGCCCACGTATTGAGTTTCTACGCCGCCGCCGGTGTATCGTCTATCGAATCCTGGGCTCCCGCCGAACTCGCCGTCGACTACGCACGGGGGACGCTCGCGTTTTTTGACGTTCTCCCTAAGACGCCAAACGACCATGACCTCGAACTGTCCTTGTACCTTGATGGAGTATGGCTCGATGAGGACGGAGCAGAGACGATCATACTGGACACCAATGCCCTGGGCGGCAGAACGCACACCCTTGAGGCGGTGGCCGTGGATAACACCCTCTTGTGCGCAACGACCGTGGCGGCCTCATGGCGGAGGCCATCGTCTGGACGCTCGTTCCCGTCGGGGGAGCGCCGGGCTTGAGGTTAACGGCTTTTGTCGGCGAGCCTTTCGCCCTGAGCATACCCGGTGAGGCGAACGAGGCCATGCCGATACAGTGGAAGAAGGACGGCGCCGCGATTTCTGACGGTGGAACTCTGAACGGCGCGACCGCCACTGCCCTGACGGTAGACCTGGAGGACATCGCGGATTCCGGCTCTTACTATACCACCTACCAAGACCACTCGGGAAGGGAACTCACTCACGGCCCCATCCTCGTTACCGTTATAGAGAGAGGCAGCTTGCCTGCTGCAAACCCGTGGGGCTGGCCTTCCTGATCCTGTTAACCGGGATAGCGACGGCGAGGCGGTATGCTTTCTGACGCAGTTGGATTCGGCGGTCAATGCGCTATTCCTTGTACGGGGCGAGTTCGATCGTGATCCACTCGCTCCAGCCGTCGGGAAGGCCCTTCGGACGAACGCGGAGACGGTAAGGATTCCATTGATGCAGCGGCTTCCAGCCGTCGGGCGGGATAGGGCCGAAGGTGTGCTCGGTACCGATTTCAACGGGATAGGTGCCCTTGATGTTGTGCCACCCCTCCCCGATGTCGTATTCGATGACGTAAGCCGCGTCGGGGTTGCCGGTCCACTTCGCTTCGACGGTGCCGCCGAGGCTCTCATAGAACAGGATGGTTCCGTCCTCGGGTTCGAGCACCTCGGGCACGGTGAGGTTGGCGGGGTCGAGGGCGGCGACTTCCCGCACCAGTTTCGCTTCGCGCTCCTCGATGCGTTCGCGGGCTATGGCGTTGTCGCTGAGCCAATCGAGAAGCTGACCCAACAAGCTGTCGCCGATGGCGGGATGTTCGGCAAACACATTGCGTTGCTCGCCGTGGTCGTCAACGAGGTTGTACAGTTCGTATTCGTGGAATTCGGGGGCCATGCGTGCGATGAATTTCCACTCCGTGGTCCGGACGCTTCGCACGAAGGTTGACTGCATGTCCGGCTTCGACTGATACCCCCCTTCGATGCTCTCGGCGAACACGGGCACATCCGCCATTTCCTCGCCTCGAATCGCGGGCAAAAGCGAACGGCCCTGGACCTCCTCGGGGATTTCCCAGCCCATCATGTCGAACACGGTGGGAAGGATGTCGACCTGCTGCGCCATGGTGTCGATGACGCGATGCTCTGGGATTTCGCGTGGACAGTGAATGATCAGCGGAATGTGAAGGCATTCGTCGTAGTGTTTCGAGTGGAGCGCCGTCGATCCGTGGCCGACGTGGCCGTGCTCGATCAATTCTTCGCCGTGGTCGGCGGTGATGACGATGATGGTGTTGCGAAGCTTGTGGTGGAGGGATAGCCGGTACCGGATACTTTCGAATATGGAGTCGAATTGTCTTATCTCCGCGTCGTAGAGGGCATCGACCCAAGGCTGGTGCTCCTGCGTGAATTGGGCCTCCCCTCGCGGAATGATGACTTCTTGTTGAATCCACACTTCGATTTCGGAGGGCGCCAGCAGGATCGCGCTGCGAATATCCGCCGGCGGATAAATTTGATGCCGCTCTAGGGCGTCATAGGGCAGGTGGACGTGGCGGTAGTGATACCAGATCGCGAAAGGATCTCGCTGATTGTTGTCAATCCAATCGCGCATCGTTGCCACTTCGTCTGTGCTGTCTGTGTCGAAGGTGGACTCGCTAAAGTCCGCGAGGTTCTGAAAATTGGGCACTTCGGTCAGATAGGACATGTCGGGGACGTTGTAGCCCCGCTCTTGAAACGCGTCTAACAAAGTGGTGACGGTTTCGGGGAGCGTTTCGCCTTGTTTCACGACCCCGTGGGTTGGGGGATAGAGGCCGGTCAGCGTGGAAACGACGCCGGGACTGGTCCACGCGGCTTGGCTGTACGCGTTCGTGAATACGGCCATGTTGCCCTTGATCCGGTCGAGCCACTGAGTGGTGTCTCTTTCGTAACCATACACACCCATGCGGTCGGGCCGGGCGCAGTCAACGGTAATGATGACCAAATTGAGCGGAGGGTGAATGTGGCGGGCCCAAATTTGCTGCGCGACGAGTGCGGCGATCAGAGTCGGGATGGCGTAGCCCGCGGCGAGTCGCAGGACGAGGCCGCGCCCGCCAAGCCAACCCCAGAGGCCTTCGCCGCGGATTGCCATCAGGGCGATCAGACCCAGCCCGCCTGCGCTCCAGTTCGTGATCATGTCTTGCAGCGAGCAGGATCGTTCCGGAATGAGCCCTTGAAGCAACTCGTCCAGAACTCCCAAGACAAACACGCCGGCGGCCGCGGCGCAGTAGGCCTCGCGCCGTCCGAGATCGACCTGCGACGCGCGAAAGTATATCCAGGCAACGAGGCTGTATTGGATAAGGTGTATGCGTTCCACGGGGTAGATGCAGTGGAGCGTCAGAAGATAGGCGTATCCGGCGGCGACGCCGACGATCCAGGCGTGCGTGGCCGTGGGCAATTTACGCACTTTCCATAGAAGGCGGAACGCGACGAAGACGCCAAAGACGGCGACGGCCTTGTCGACAAAGAAACCCGTGTTTTCCGTTCCAGCGAGGGCGATAATCGCCTTCCAAATGGGGATCACGAGCGGCGCGAAACAGAAAACGAGGACCGTGTATACGATGGCCACAGCCCACCGGAGAACTCGCTGGTAGCGGCGGTCGTCAACCTCGATGGTCGCTCCGCGTTCTGGATATTGCATGTCGGTCACGGCTCATTCTCTCGGAGATAGTACCCTCCAAAGGCCCAATAAAATTCCCCGGTGTCGGAAGGCAACGATCATACTCCATCCGAACCTGTGATCGCCTCTTCGCGTTAACCCGGATATCTTACCGATTTTCGTAGCGAGATGGTGGAGAAGGTTGCTATGACGAGACATATTCGAAGGCTTTTGGACGACAGCGTGGCGGGCCACGTCGAGGCCTAAAATCGAGAAAAGTCTCGTCAGAGTGGCCTTACCCACCGTCGCAGTTGAAGAGCGGTGAGATATCCGGGCTAAGAGCGCATGAAGGCTAAGGCGGGTCGGTTAATCCTGCTTCTGCAGCAATTCGTTCAAGCGTTCCGTCATATGGAGGGCACGGCGGGCACGCCACGTCCAGTCGCCCGCCATACTCAGCCCCGGCAGATAGGATCGCCTCCCTTGAATATCCGCTCGAAATATCTTACAATATTGTCGTAATTACATCGACGCTCTACCAATATGTAAAGATGCCGGTAAAGGCGTCGTCCGGAAGGTTTTATGGCCAAACCCAGAGTAAAAAGCGAAGTTTCCGAACTCGCGCTCCTCTTCGAGATAAGCCAGATCCTAGATCAGAGCATCGATTTGCGCGATGTAGTGGGTCCCGTGCTCAAGACAATCTCCAAGCACACAGGGATGGTACGCGGCACCATCACCCTCTTAGACCAAGAAAGTGGCGAGTTAGTTATCGAAGCGGCTCATGGCCTTTCGAGCAGCGAGCGGTCGCGGGGCCGCTATGCGCTCGGAGAAGGGATAACGGGGCGGGTTGTACAGTCGGGCCGCGCGATGATGGTTCCCAAGATTTCCGAAGAACCTCTGTTCCTCAATCGCACGAAGGCGCGCGCAGACCTGAATAAGGATGACATTTCCTTTCTCTGTGTGCCCATCAAGGTAGGGAACGAGACGCTCGGAGCGCTTAGCGTGGCCACGCTGTTCTCAGCGGATGTGGCCCTCGAAGAAGACATCCGCCTGTTGTCTATTATCGCCTCGATGATATCTCAGGCTATGAAGCTGCGCCAGGACGCGCAACGCGGCCGCCAGCAACTCCTCGATGAGAACACGCGCCTCCAGGAAGAGTTGCGCGACCGGTTCCGACCGGCGAATATTATTGGGCGCTCGAACCCGATGCAGGCGGTCTTTGACATGATCGGCCAAGTCGCGGAGAGCGAAGCCACGGCGTTGATCCTCGGGGAGAGCGGTGTGGGCAAGGAGCTTGTCGCGCATGCGATCCACTACAACAGTTTGCGCTCGAAGAAGCCCTTCGTGCGCGTGAACTGCGCGGCCCTGCCAGAATCGGTCATCGAAAGCGAACTTTTCGGGCACGAGAAGGGCGCCTTCACGGGCGCGACCTCCCAACGAAAAGGCCGCTTTGAATTGGCGCACAGCGGTACCATCTTCTTGGATGAAATAGGAGACCTGTCGCCCCATACGCAGATTCGCATGCTCCGCGTCTTGCAGGAAAAGGAATTCGAGCGGGTAGGCGGGAACGACACGATCACGGTGGATGTCCGGGTCATCGCGGCGACGAACCGAGAACTGGAAGAACAGGTCGAGAGGAAGGAGTTTCGCAAGGATCTTTATTACCGACTGAACGTGTTTCCCATTCATATCCCCCCGTTGCGCGAACGGCGCACGGACATCCTCGAATTAGCCAACCACTTCGTCGAGAAATACGACAAGGCCAACGGCAAAAACGTCAGGCGCATATCCACGCCGGCCATAGACATGCTCACCAGTTACCATTGGCCGGGCAACGTGCGGGAGTTGGAGAACAGCATCGAGCGCGCGGTCCTGTTGAGCACGGATGACGTGCTCTACGGCCACCACTTGCCCCCCACGCTCCAAACGGCCGAGGCCAGCAACACCGTCATGCGCGGCACCCTTGATGAGACGGTCGACCGCATCGAGAAGGAAATGGTCATCGAAGCGCTCAAGAGCACGCGCGGCAACAAGACGAAAGCGGCAAAGAAGCTGGGGATTTCCGAACGCGTCATGGGCTTGCGGGTCGCCAAGCACGGCATCCGACCGAAAGAATACCGTTCGGCGAAGATGGTGTAGTTTGCTGGACGGCCGGCGACGCGTCCCCAGTCCGCCTGGGGGGAAGTCTGCTGTGATAAGAGCGGTCCATCTCTTGGGATTCATGGGAAGTTTTTTCGCGCAACTTCCTCCTGAGGCTGTACGTCAAGGGGCCGCGTTCGGCGGGCATCTTCGTGCGCGTGGCCCTGTTGAATCTAGCCATTCAGCAACGTAACAAGCGGACGGGAGCGGACACGGCCGAATGTCCATGTTGCGGTTGGAAGGGGCATCGCTTCTACGCAATCGATGTCATGCGATTCTGGCTTCCCGACGTCCTGTGTCCAAGCTGCGGCGCGCAGGAACGGCAACGTTTTCTTGCCCTCTATCTAGACGAGAAGGACGAGACGTTCGCGGTGCGCGAAGGCACTGTCCTCCACTTCGCGCCGGAGGCGCAAGTGCGCGCGATCGTGAGCAAGAACGCCCGCCTCCACAGCTTGCATTCGGATTTGGACTTCAACGCGATGCGCGCCGAGAATTGCCACGGCCCGGGAATGGCCCACGATTTGGAAGCCTTGGGCATAGGTTCCGAAACCGTCGACGTGGTTTTTGCCTGCATGTGCTCGAGCATGTGCGGCGCGACGCCCAATCCATTCGCGAAATCCACCGTGTGCTGCGTCCAGGCGGCGTGGCCTATATTATGGTGCCTTTCGATATGAGCCTCGAAGCCACGGTGGAATGGGAGAAAGCAGACCCCGATGTCTTCTCTCACATCTGGGCGTATTCGCGATTCGATTCCAAAGGGAAACTCTCGCCCTTCGAGTATGAAGAGATCTCTCCCGGTGCGGTTCTGAACCCCGAAGAGCGCCAACGCTACGCCATCCCGGAGAAAGAGATAATCTACCGCTGCGCAAAACCCCCTACATGAAGCTAAATGACTCTGTACCCGCAAGAATGCCTCTGATTGCCGGTGACATCCGACATCGCTTCCAGTGTAGAGCGGTCGCGAACCCCGCATCCTAGGGCCGGTGCCAGGGTCGATTCGCGCCGGGACCTCGTTATCGCTAGCCTGCGTATCTCGCCGATTTTCAACTGCGACGGCGGACAAGGCTGTCCTGACGATAGGGGCGAACGCAGCATTTTGGCCACTGGAATTTATGGCGGTTGCGGACTGCGTAGGGGACCACGCCGGAATATCGGACCAGATGACGCAGGCAGGATTTGTTCCGAAGGGACTTCGGGTTGTAGCCGGGGGATGAGCGAAGCGATTCCCCCGGTCAACTTGGCCACTCGATATTTCTCCGAAGGAGATACGACGGCTGAGAAACTCGAAACGAGATTTGCCACCTTGCCAAAGGCCCATGACATCGATTGCAGCCCCGAGACGATCTGGAAACGGATTCGGCGATCCGCGGGGCGGGAATCGTCGCATCTCCTTCGGAGAAGTCCATATAGAGAAACGCTTACTGGGGGAATCGCTCCGCTCATTCCCCGGCTACATGCCGCGACCCCTTCGGGGCAGGGTTTCTCGTTTGCCCACGCGCCATGTTCCGTGGCAGAGTTTCTCGTTTGTTCACGCGCCGCACGCCGGCAGAAGGCCTGCGGAACATTGGCAAACTCTTCGGCACTCGTCACAACTTCCATAAGCGGCTATCTTGCGCCATCCTGACATCTGGAGTTCATCGCGAGCTTGTGTTGCGTAGCGCGGAGCAAGGTACGGTACTCCTTGGAATAGCCCACAACTCGTCTTTGACACCCGGCATACAAGATCCCTATAATTCCGTGCTCTCGTGTAGACGATCCGTCATACCCCACGCTCCAGAACATAAGGTTTTTCGATGCTCATCTTTATTCCGAAGGAAATGCATCCGGGCGAACCGCGTGTGCCTGTCATCCCCTCGACCGTCGGGAAATTGGTTAAACGCGGCGCGGAAGTGTCGGTTGAAGCCGGCTTGGGCGAAACATGCGGCCACACCGACGCCGACTACGAATCTGTCGGCGCGGCGGTTACATCGGCGCGCGGCGGCAGCCTCGCTAAGGCCGACATGGTGCTGAGGCTGCGCAAGCCTCCGCTCGAAGAGATTGCCACGTTGAAGAAAGGGTGCATCCACGTCAGCTTCTTGGACCCTTTCAACGAAGACGCGCTTGTCGATGAATTCACCCAGTGCGGTGTCACGGCGATCAGCATGGAAATGATTCCGCGCACCACGCTCGCTCAGAAAATGGACGCGCTCAGTTCGCAGGCGAATCTCGCGGGCTATGTCGCGGTGATTCTTGGCTCGGACCGCCTGAACAAGGTCTTGCCCATGATGATGACGCCGGCGGGCACGATCGCGCCATCTCGCGTATTCATCATAGGCGTAGGCGTCGCCGGTCTGCAGGCCATCGCTACGGCGAAACGCCTCGGTGCCCGCGTTGAAGCTTTCGACACGCGGCCTGTGGTGGAAGAGCAAGTCCAGTCCCTCGGCGCGAAGTTCGTCAAAGTCGATCTGGGCGAAACGGGCGAAACGAAGGACGGTTACGCCAAGGAACTCACCGAAGAGCAGCAGGCGATGCAGCGCGAGGGCATGGCGAAGGTCTGCGCCCAATCCGATTTGGTCATCACGACCGCGCAGCTTCTCGGCCGCAAAGCCCCCGTAATCGTCACCAAGGAAATGGTCGAATCGATGAAGCCCGGCAGCATTATCATCGATTTAGCTGTGGAAACCGGCGGCAACGTGGAAGGCTCGAAGGTCGACGAAGAAGTCGATGTGAACGGTGTAACGATCGTGGGCCTGGGCAATTTGCCGGGCCGCGCGGCCGCGAACGCGAGCCAGATGTATTCGTCCAATTTGGGCAACCTCGTCGAGCATTTTTGGGATGACGAGGAGAAGACGTTTAACCTCAATTTCGAGGATGAAATCATACAGGGCTGCGTCGTCACCCACGAGGGCGCGCTGTATAACGAAATGATCAAGAACGCGAGAAAATAAGAGTCGGCTTCACAACCTCGATATAACAAATTTCATTCGACGATCCCGGCAAAGGAACCCCCAATGCTCCTCCTCTTCACATTCGTTTTGGCCATCTTCCTGGGCTTCGAGCTCATCGCGAAGGTGCCCTCGCAACTGCACACGCCGCTGATGTCCGGTTCGAACGCCATTTCCGGCATTAGCATCGTCGGCGCGCTCATCATATTCAGTAGTTCGGAAAACGAAATTCTCGTGACCGTACTCGGAACCGTCGCCGTGGCGTGCGCGACGATTAACGTGGTTGGCGGTTACTTCGTCACCGACCGCATGCTCGCCATGTTCAAAAAAAAAGAGGGGGGGAGCTAAGTGGAATCCCTCGTCGAACTCGCATACATCGTCTCCGCCGTCCTCTTCATCTTTGGCCTCAAGATGCTGGGCTCCGCCGATACGGCGCGGCGCGGCAACATGGTTTCCGCGCTCGGAATGCTCATCGCCGTCATTGCGACGGTGGCGCAAGGCCTCGATTACAAGTTCATCCTCATTGGCGCGGCCGTGGGTGCCGTGATCGGCCTTGTCGCGGCTATCCGTGTGCCCATGACCTCTATGCCCGAATTCGTCGCGTTGTTCAATGGCACCGGCGGATTGGCGAGTCTTCTCGTCGGCTGGGCCGAGTACGAAAAGAGAAGAGCCGGCTGGGCGGAAAGTGTGCCACAAGGAGACGACATCATCCCCGTCATCGCCATATACTTGGCGGTGCTTATCGGCGGCGTCACGTTCACCGGCAGCATCATCGCCTACTTGAAGCTCTCCGAAAGAATAGATGGCAAACCCGTTCTGTATACGGGCCAGCAAATCGTAAATGGCATCCTTGTACTGGGAATCGTGGCCTGTGGCGTAGGCTTTGTGCTCGATCCAGCTGGCATGTATGTGCCCTTCCTCGTCGCCGTCGGCGCATCATTCGTGCTTGGCGTTCTTTTCACTATCCCCATCGGCGGCGCCGATATGCCCGTCGTCATCTCGCTGTTGAATAGTTACTCCGGCTTGGCAGCCTGCGCGGCGGGATTCGTAATAGAAAACACCGTTCTTATCGTATCCGGCTCCCTTGTCGGGGCGAGCGGAATTGTCCTGACCAGCATCATGTGCAAAGCCATGAACCGATCGCTGGCCAACGTGCTGTTCAGCGGATTCGGCAGCGGCACGACTACGTCAAGCGCGGCGGGCGCCGTCCAGGGCGAAGCCAAACCCATCGTCGCCGAAGACGCCTACTACGTCCTCGAAGCCGCTAGCACCGTCGCCTTCGTTCCGGGTTACGGCATGGCCGTGGCGCAAGCCCAACACGCCGTCCGCGAATTGGGCGACCTCCTCGAAGAAAACGGGGCCGAAGTGAAATACGCCGTGCATCCCGTAGCCGGACGTATGCCCGGCCACATGAACGTGCTTCTCGCCGAGGCCAACGTTCCCTACGAGCAACTCGTCGAGATGGACGACATCAACCCCGTCATCGAAAACGTAGACGTAGCCATCGTCATCGGCGCCAACGACGTCGTCAACCCCGCGGCCCGCACCGATGAAAGCAACCCCATCTACGGGATGCCCATCATCAACGTGGACTACGCGCGGACCGTCTTCGTGCTCAAGCGCTCGATGCGCACCGGCTTCGCAGGCGTCCAGAATCCCCTCTTCTTCAATGAGAACACCCGAATGCTCTTCGGCGACGCGAAGCAGAGCATCGAAGCGCTCGTGGGGCAGTTTAAGGGGTAGGGCGCAACGGGCCAGGTCGTAAGCATTCCATTCAACAACCTCGTTCCCACAGAGGACCGTGGGAACGAGATGAAGCCCGCAAGTCGATCAGTTTCGCCCGCTTGACGATTCTTCGCAATCGTTACAAATACCGGTTAACCAGATTCTCCAGCATTTCCTGACGCCCTGACTGCGGCACCGGGTTGATGTTATTCGCGTGAACGGAATCGGCGATGTCCGCCAAGGACAATTCTCCGGCGAGCGCCGCTTTCCCCGCGCCCTCGCTCCAGCCCGCGTAGCGGGCGTCCAACTCCGCTTGCAGCTTGCCGTCCTCGATCATCTTCGCGACGTTGAGCAGCCCCTTCGCGAGGGTATCCAGCCCGCCGATATGCGCGTGGAACAAGTCGGCCGGGTCGATGCTTTGCCGCCGGATCTTCGCATCGAAATTGAACCCGCCCGTGGTGAATCCGCCGCCTTTCAGAATGGTATACAGGGCCAATGTCGCTTCCGCGTAGTCGTTCGGAAACTGGTCCGTGTCCCATCCGGATTGGGGATCACCGCGGTTGGCATCCACGCTGCCGAAAATGCCGTTGGCGATAGCGAAGGCGAGTTCGTGTTGAAAAGTGTGCCCCGCCAGCGTGGCGTGATTGGCTTCAATGTTGAGCTTCACTTCGTTTTCGAGGCCAAATTTCTGGAGGAAGCCGTAGACCGATGCGCAATCGTAATCGTATTGGTGTTTCGTGGGTTCTTGCGGTTTCGGCTCGATGAGAATCGTGCCCTGGAATCCAATCTTGTGCTTGTGCTCGAAGACCAGTTGCAGAAATCTCCCAATCTGCGCCGTCTCCCGGGCGAGGTCCGTGTTGAGCAAAGTCTCGTAGCCTTCTCGCCCGCCCCACAGCACGTAGTTTTCCCCACCAAGCCGCTGGGTAACTTCCATCGCATGTTTGACCTGGGCCGCCGCGTAAGCAAAGACGTTCGGGTCCGGATTGGTGGCGGCGCCGCTGGCGTAACGCGGATGGCTGAAAAGATTGGCTGTGCCCCACAGCAGCTTGACGCCCGATTCATCCATCTTCGACTGAAGCAGCTCGGCGATACGATCCACGTTGCCGTTCGATTCCGCCAGCGTGTCGCCTTCGGGCGCAATGTCCCGGTCATGAAAGCAGAAATGCGGCGCGCCGAGTTTCGTAAAGAACTCGAACGCGACCTCCGCCTTCTGCTTCGCCATTTCCATCGGGTCGCCACCCTCCGCCATCCAGGGGCGGCCGAAGGTGCCGTCTCCGAACATATCGAGGCCGGGCGAGTTGAAGGTATGCCAGTAGCAAACCGCCCAGCGCAGATGGTCGATCATCGGCTTGCCGAGAACGTCTCGTTGCGCGTCGTAGAAACGGTAAGCCAACGGGTTCTTGGAGTCGGGGCCTTCGTAGGGGATAACTCCGATGCCGTTGAAGAATTCTTGGCTCATGGCTGCTTCTCCAGGCTATGATTGAAACTGCTGGCGATATAGTATCAAATGCGGTAGCCTTTGGAGAGTGACTTCTCTTGACAGGATGACACGATGGACAGGATGCGGGCGCGGATATGGAGCATGGCGAGATAGCCGGGCTAGTAGCAACGGGAAAGCCAGTTGGGCTGTTATTGAATTTTGCCGAAGGAAGAGTTGAAGTGAAACGTAAGATGCGGAATCTCAATCCCCAATAATTCAGCTCCAAACAATCCTGTCCACCCTGTTATCCTGTCGAAAGAAAGGGTCAAGAAGATCCCCAATGTAAACCTTTTGCGAAAGGCCTGCGTTAACTTGGTGAACCTGGAAAATACGGCACATATGAAGGAGTTGTCGGATGGGGCCCTCGCGCTCGCGCTTCAAGGCGGGAACGAGCAGGCCTTCGAGGAACTGGTGCGCCGCCATCAGGGCCGCGTCTTTGCGATTGCCTACCGGATCACAAACAACCGCGAAGACGCGCTGGACGTGACCCAGGAGGCTTTTCATAAGGCCTACCGGAAAATCGATTTATGGCAGCCTTCGGGCGGCTTTGTGGCATGGCTATTGCGCTTGACGACGAACCAGGCCATCGACCAGTTGCGCCGCGGCAAACGCCACCGGCATGAACGCCTCTCCGACGGGGGCGGGCAGGATGACGGGCCCCCTCTGATCGAGGCATCCAGTGAGACGACCGAACGCGATGCGCGCGGTCATGAGATTGGGGAAAGAGTGCAGCATGCTCTCAGCGTGTTATCGCCCTCGCAGAAGACGGTATTCGTTCTGCGGCATTATGAGGGCATGGCTCTCGCGGAAATTGCGCCCGTATTGGGCTGCACCGTGGGGAGCGCGAAGGTCCATCTATTCCGGGCCTTGAAGAAGATGAGAAGAGAACTCGCGGATTTCCGCGATTGATTCGACAAGATGCTTGAAGATGCTCGGAGGATGGTTGCAAATGCTCGGCTGCTGGAAGGTTCGCGGAATCCTTGCCGCGTCCACATACGAAAAATTGAACCCGGATGACCAGGCACTCCTCGATACGCACTTGGGCGGTTGCGCGCGGTGCGGAGAAAAACTGGCGGCATTCCGCACCGTCAAGTCCGCCGTTCCCGTCGAGCTGGTTCGTCTCGAAACCGATCTCATGCCAGGCATCCGAAGGGGACTGGATGGACCGCCCTCCAAGGAATCTATCTTTCGCCCCCTGCCCATGGCTGCCGCGGTGACCGCGTTTGCCATTGTGGGCATATCGGCTCTCGTGCTGTACCCGGCCTCGGGGCCCTCGGACGCTGTGAACCTCATCGCCTCCTCCCCAGCGGGATCCCCGCTCGACGCGGCCTTTGCCGAGGCGGAGAGCTTTATCGACGAGCAAAACTACATGGCCGCCTACCTCGCCCTGCTCGAAGGCAAATCTGCCCACTCCGAAGACAGCCGCGCTGGTGACGCCCAGCAAGTTGTGGCCGACCTGACCTTTGCTGAATTGAAAATGTACGAGCAGTCGTTGGAGGCCTACCAAGAATTGCGCTCGGACTATGGCCATGCGTGGCGCGCGAATGTGGAGCACAATTTCATGCGCTTGAATTTGCTCGAGGAAAGCCGGATGGCGGAGAAACCCTTCGCTTCGCTCTACCGATTGGATGCCGCGCGGGCCTCGGGCGATTTCGAGGCTTACGAGGAAATCGTGGGCCAAAATCAATTGACGTATGTTGCGGATCTGGCGATGGAGGAAATGGCGTTCTTGATGCTCAAGGCGAACGGAGGCCACTCGGGAAACGATTACGCCGTGGCCATGGAAGCCGCGCTCGACAATTGCTCGAACCCAGCCGCTATCGCCATGTTAAGATACAAACTCGGCGATTTGATTCGCAACGGCGGCGACGACCCCGGTCGCGCCCAGACGCTTTTGAAGCAAGTCGCTGAGGACAATACCAATCCGGCCCTCGCGGGCCGCGCACAGGTGTCTCTCACGGCCATGCAAACCGACTCAAGCCGCTAGCCCGGATATCTCACCGGTTTTCGTAGCGAGACGGTGGGGAAGGTTGCTATGACGAGACTTATCCGAAGCAGGCGTTACAAGGCAAGACCTGCGGACGACCGCGTGGCGGGTCACGTCGAGGTCGAAAGGCGAGAAGAGTCTCGTTAGAATGGCCTTATCCGCCGTCGCACTAGAAAAGCGGTGGGATATCCGGGCTAGTTCCCACCCATTCCAGGAGCGCTTGTTGGGTGTCGCGAATTTGTGGTAACATGTTGATACACAATGATGTTATGTGATTTCAGGAGCATCCGGCTTGCCCGCTTCGACCGCCTTTGAAAAACACCTGCTCCGCGAGGAGTTGGTCACCCAGGAAAAGCTGAATCGAGCCCTCGCCGAGGCCGAAAAGAACGGTGTGCCCCTCGTCGAGGTTATGCAGCAGCTCGGCTACGTCACGGCGGAAGCCCTCTATCAGTCGTTGGCCCGGTTTTGCGACATGCCCTACGTCGTGCCCTCCAAACAGAACATTCCAGCGGAGGTCACCGAAGAGATCCCTGCCCGTTTCGCGTCCCACTACGATTTTGTGCCGCTCAGCCTTCAAAACGGGACCGTCGTCGTGGCCGTCAGCGATCCGCTCAACTCGCATTTGCTCGACGATATCCGACTCGTTCTCAAGAAGCGTATCGAAGCCGTCGTTGCAACCCCGGAAGAAATCGGCAAGACCATGAAGGTTCTCTACGGTGTGGGCGCGGACACCGTAGAGAAGATCTTGAGCGATTCGGACAGCGTCGGTTCGGTCATAAACATCGAGACCGCCGGCGTGGGCATGGATCTGGGCGACGAAACCATCGACGCGTCGATCATCAAGTTCGTGAACGAAGTGCTTACGGAGGCCATTGATTCGGGGGCAACGGATATCCATATCGAGCCCTTCGAGGACGAACTCCGAGTGCGCTACCGAATCGACGGAATCCTCCATCAGGTGCCAACCCCTTCAACCATTCGCGGCTTTCACACCGCGATCGTCTCGCGCATCAAGGTCATGGCGAATCTAAACATCGCCGAAAAGCGCATGCCACAGGACGGGAAGATTATCGCCAACATCGGGGATGGCAAGTACGATTTGCGCGTATCCATCCTTCCCACGCCCCACGGCGAGTCCATCAATATACGCGTACTGAGCCGGGCATCCATGTTCATGACGCTTGAAGACCTCGGGTTTCTGGAGGCAGATCTCGAGCTATTCAACGGATTTCTTGGCCGCCCCCACGGCATCGTGCTGGTAACCGGGCCGACCGGAAGCGGAAAGACGACAACGCTCTACGCGTCACTGAATAAGATAAACAACATGGAGCGCAAGACGATCACCATCGAGGATCCGATCGAGTATCAGTTGAAAGGCATCACCCAGATGCAGGTGCTGCCGCAGATCGGCTTCGATTTCTCGATGGGGCTGCGCAGCATGTTGCGTCACGATCCGGATATCATGATGGTAGGCGAGATCCGCGACTACGAGACCGCCGAGATGGCGATTCGCTCCAGCCTGACGGGGCATCTGGTCTTTAGCACGCTGCATACCAACGACGCGGCAGGAGCGGTAACCCGGCTCACCGACATGGGCGTCGAGCCTTTTCTCATCGCGAGCACCATGATCGCCTCGATCGCCCAGCGCCTGGTTCGGCGGGTATGCCGCAACTGCGCCGCGCCTTATCGGCCCACAGCCAAAGAACTGGCCGAGCTGCGCATGGATCCAGGACAAATCGCGGCGGCGAAATTCATGAAGGGCGGCGGTTGCGACAAGTGCCGCCACACCGGCTACAGCGGCCGTGTAGCCATTTACGAAATCCTGCCCTTCTCCACGGAGATCAAGGAACTCACGGTACAGCGCGCGCCCGCGGCCGTCATCAAGAGCAAGGGCAGAGAACTCGGCATGAGAACCCTCCGCGATTCGGGATGGCTCCGCGTCAAAGAGGGCCTGTCGACTATAGATGAAATCTTCCGAGTCACTTCCGATACCGACGTAATTTTTGAATAGGCGCACACGAGTCGGAACGCCATGCCTCAGTTTGAATACAAAGTAAAAAAAGGACCCGGCGACGTGACCACGGGCGTCATGGAAGCCGAAAGCCAGCGCGCTGTCGTCTCTCAGTTGCGTGACATGGGTTTCTTCCCCATCTCCGTTGAAGAATACGTAGGCCCGGGAAAAAAAGACGTTCTGAAGCAGGCATTCATCCGCGTCAAGCTCAAGGACCGCAACGTATTCTTCCGGCAACTGGCGAACCTTATCGAATCCGGAATGCCGATCCTTCGCGCGTTGAGCACGTTGCGCGAACAGACATCCCACCCCAAGATGAGCGATATCATCGAAGGGCTGCTGGATTCGGTTCAAAAGGGGAGCGACTTCGCCGACGCCCTCGAGAAACACCCCAAAGTGTTCCCGCCCATGTATACGAACTTGGTGAGGGCCGGCGAGACAGGCGGAAGCCTTGAGGACTCGTTATGGCGATTGGTGTCCTTCGGCGAACAAGACGAGGAGCTGCGCGGCAAGGCCTTCTCCGCCATGGTCTACCCCGTCTTCCTGTTCGTGATCGGCAGCGCCGCAATCTTCATTCTAGTCTCCTTCGTGTTTCCGAAATTCGTCCTTGTCTTCGAGGATTTCGGTTCCGAACTCCCCGTGCCCACAGTGATTGTCATGGCGGTTTGCGAATTCATGGGCAACTTTTGGTGGGCCGTGCTCCTGGCCATAGCCGGGATCATTTACGTTTCCGTACGCTACGCGCGCAGCGAAGGCGGACGGGCGCGCCTCGATAAACAGTGGCTTCGATCCCCCGTCATCGGCGGCGTCGTGCAACGCTACGAGGTGGCGAAGTTTGCACGGACCCTCGGCACTCTGTTCGATAACGGCGTTCCCGTACTCGCCGCCCTACGCATCACCGCGGATACGCTAAGCAACTCCGCCATCGCCAAGGAAGTCATGTACGTCCAGAGCCGCGTCACCGAGGGCGAAAGTATCAGCGACGGCTTAAACAACTGCCGGCATTTTCCGCCCCTCGTCGTGAATATGATTGCCATCGGCGAAGAGACCGGGCGCCTCGGCTCGGTAACCAAGCGCGTGGCGGACGCCTACGACATGGAAGTGGACCGCGCGGTCAAGTCGATGACCTCGTTGCTGGAACCGATCATGATTGTGATTATGGGCGCGATTATTGGGGCGCTCGTGATTTCGATGCTGCTGCCCATGCTTACGCTGAGCGCTCAGATTCGATAAGCTTGAAACATTGTGATTCTCGAAACCGCGGCATGTGCTAGAGGCCGCTATAATCTAAAACCCGGAACCGAATGCGGGAGCGCCGCACCGGCGGTCAAGGGCTCAATAGGATTGTTCGGCGGCAACAATAGTTGCATGAACGAAAGACTGCCGAGGCGACGGTCCCACATTGTGTTACTCGATAGACAAATTGGGATTCGGATAATTTGAGTCGCGCATTCATGGCGAATGCGCAGAATGAAAGGAAATACGCCATGCACGCAAACGGCGGATTCACACTGATCGAATTGATCCTCGTAACGGTGATCATCGGAATTCTCGCGGGCGCCGTTACCTTGTCGTTTCAGGGACGGACCCAGGACGCCCGCTACAATCGGGCGCTCTCGGACATCAAAGTGCTCGAAACGGCGGTCGACGCTTTCGCGCTGGACCACAACGACCGGTATCCCGCATCGCTGGACGAACTGATCGGTGGAGACCGGGACTACTTGCGCGACCCGCCCAAGGACCCTTGGGGCAACCCGTATGAGTATCTCCTGCCTGGCCAGCAACACAGAAGGACCTACGACGTTTTCTCGGCGGGCGAGGATGGAACCCCCGGAACGGACGACGACGTAGCGCCGTGGCTCGAACGCATGAACGATACAGCCGGCCCGTAGAATCTGGAGATCTATTCTACCCACAGAGGACACAGAGACTGCAGACCGTGACTAGTCTTGACCCCTTGGCTTTGGCAGGATTCACAGGAGTAACAAGATTTTTCTCCAGAACCTGACTATGTAGACGCCACCGACAAAGGTCGGCAATCTCGATAGGAGCGCTGCGCCGTCATTCTGAACGAACTGTGTGAAGACACTGTTGTCCTAAACCGCTCTAAGGGAATTGCGGTTAGTGTTAGCAGCATTGGGCATAAGCGTTTTTGTTCTGATTGAGACCTGTACCTCACCCTCTTTGCGGGGAGGAACGACGAAGCAATCTACTGCCAACAACTTGTCACGCCTGACAGAAGGCGAGCGACTTTGGCGACCGGAGAAAGATTGCCGCAGTCGCTCCCTCGCAAAGACGGTTGAAGGTTCTATTTAGGACAGCAGTGAAGTGAAGAATCTCTTTTTCGCCAGTGACTGACGCACGAAAAAGATCCTTCGCATTCGCTCAGGTGACAGCCCTGACGACTTTTCTTGCGTCTCGCGGCCCAAAGCTGTTTATTTGAGGGTTTCCGTTGGCCTGAACGCTTACCGATAAACAAATTGGGATTCGGATAATTTGAGTCGCGCATTCATGGTGAATGCGCAGAATGAAAGGAAATACGCCATGCACGCAAACGGCGGATTCACACTG
>CAYNZS010000033.1:13671-21315 GCA_964401695.1 uncultured Nitrospirales bacterium | reverse complement strand
GTTAAACGATGCCGGCGGATCTGAAGATGACTCTTCCAAATGGGAAATCCGGGTGGAAAGCCTCGGCGCGCTCATGCGAAAAATACTGGTCCTCATGAGGGCGATTCTCATCAGTGGAGTTCCTGAGATCCGCCGCGCCCCAAGAGTTCGCCAACGATGCACGTGAATCGTGGTTCAGTTGGCGGATTGTGCGCCGAAGCGATCCGTCAGGTAGGGGATCTCGAATTCGAGTTCAAGCCGCTCTGTTGCTGTGCCTCCGGCCCGTTTGCGCTCGACGGTCACGAGCACCTTGTCTCCAGGAAGTCTCCAAAGCGTAGCTCTCGGATTTTCGAGGATGCTGGCGGAAATGGGAAGGCCGTTCACCTCGACGAGGCGGTCGCCCTCGAGCAATCCGTTTACGTCGCGGTTGACGAGGAGGAAGCGCTCTGGAATTACGAGGCCCCCGCCATCGCGGGTAGCCGGACCGGGCACGACGAAGTAGGCCTCCTCTTCGAGGAGAGGTGCGGCGGGGGCAACGACGGGCGCGGTCGCTTCCTCGGGCGCGTCGGCTGGCGAATAGACCAAGACGGCCCCCGCTCCAATTCCGATCATTCCCACGACAGCGACGGCGGCGACCGTCTTGACGGTTGACCACGCGCTCGCTCCCGAATTGGCGATGGCGCCCTTTGTGCTTGAGAACGACGCGCCGTTCCATGAATCGGAAAGCCACATGAAGGGGCCTGGGTTAGCCATGGATGCGCCGAGTTCGGGCATGACGGGTCCCATCGCGACGCAGGACGCGTTCTTTTCGATTCGATGTTTTGGCTTCTGGGGCAGCAACGGCTCTAGGCCATCCATGCGTTTTCGCTCGTAGAAGCGCTGTATTTTTTCCTGCCGAGGCGTAGTCACTTTTTCATAGTGTCCACATTGATCCAGAGGGATTCCGCTGCTTCCCGCGCCGTGTTTCCCTCAATGTAGTATACGAGCATGGCTTCGCGAAGCTTGGGGAACAGGCTTCGCAAGGCCTCTTCGATTTGATCGAGGCATTCTTTCCGTGCAGCCTCGCTGGCTGGGTCGTCGCTGTCCACACCCGACACCCGTTCCTCCTCCGCGCGCCTATCCGCGAGGTCGCGGCGGTACTGCTGTTTGCGCACCCAGTTGACGACGGCGTTGCGGACGATCCGCCTGAGCCAGACCAGGAAGGCTTCGGGATGCTGCAATTTGTCGAGGTTGGATCAAACGACCAGGAACACATCCTGGATAACGTCTTCGGCAACGCTCCAATCGCCTATCTCGCTGTAGACCAAACCGTAGACCATGGCGTGATTCTTATCGACAAGGGCCGTAAATGTTTCTGTATCACCGGCTTGGGCAGACATTACCAGCGGGTTGTTACTTGTATCCGTCATAGTTCTCGCGCATTCCTCTACTTCCTCTGATAAGTAAGGACAGTGTAGTCCCCGAATAGGGGAACTGAAATTCTCGGTCTCGACACACAGTATACCGCTGAGACACCTGTTTCGCTCCCCGGCTTTCCCTGCCGAGGAAGAGGCTCCGGTTGCTTTTTGAGCTTCCTTTCGGGATCATGGGCGCTGCGGGTATTTGGGGATTCTCGTATCGAATCTCCGTGGTTCGCCTGGGACCGATTCTTTCTGGGGCAGGCTTGGCGAAACGAGGGGGGATGAAAATGACGATTCAATTGAAACATAGACGAACACCGCTTCCCATCGGGCGGATTGTGGCGATGGCGATGCTTGCATTTGCCGTTGTAAGCGCTAATCCGGCGACAGGGCAGGGCGTTACGGAAGAGGTTTTGCTGAATGCGCAGGATCAACCAGATAAATGGGTCCACTATGGGCGCAACTATGGCGCGTGGCGTTTTTTTCCTGGGAACGAAATTAACAGGGAGACGGTTAAGCGCCTGGCCCCCGTTTGGCTTCACCATTCTGGCGCAGGAGGCGGCGCGTATCAGACGACCGCGCTGTTCAACAACGGCCGCATGTTTATTACGACGGCCAACAGCCATCTGATTTGCGTCGACGCGCGCACGGGCGAAACGCTTTGGCGCTACGATCACGAGTTCTCGGATGTGCAGGCGTGCTGCGGGCCCCATAACAAGGGCGTGGCGGCGTTCGGGGACAACGTGTATTGGGCGACGCTCGACGCGCGGCTCATGTGCTTTGACGCGGAAACGGGGTTGCAGATGTGGGACACGCAGGTGGCGGATCCGCGGGATTCGTACACGATTACCGTCGCGCCGCTGGTCGTTAAGGGCAAGGTGGTTATCGGCGTTTCTGGGGGCGAGTTCGGCATTCGGGGATTTCTGGACGCCTACGATGCCCACACCGGCGACCGGGCTTGGCGGTTCTACACGATTCCCGGCGAAGGCGAGCCGGGCAACGACACTTGGTCGGGCGATTCGTGGAAACGGGGTGGCGCGCCGACCTGGGTGACGGGCACCTATGACCCGAAATTGAATCTGATTTATTGGGGCACGGGAAATCCCGCGCCCGATTTCAATGGCGATGTGCGCAAGGGCGACAACCTGTACTCGAATTCCATCGTGGCCTTGAACGCGGACACGGGAGAGTTGGTGTGGTATTTCCAGGCTTCGCCTCATGACGTGTTCGATTTGGACGGAACGAGCGAGCCTATCGTCATGGATGAAACGATCAACGGCGAGCTTCGGAAGATTGTCCTTCAGGTGAACCGCAATGGCCATGCCTACGCGCTCGACCGCGCGACGGGCGAGTTTCTGTATGCTCACCGCTACACGAAGGTGAACTGGGCCGAGAAGAACGCCGACGGACTCCCGGTGCTGCGGCCGGAGATGCTGGGTCCGAAACCGCAGGAGATTTTCCCAGGACTTTTCGGGGGAAAGAATTGGCCGCCGGCTTCCTACAATCCGAACACAAACATGGTCTATATCCCCGACATGGAGCGGGGATCGGTTTTTACGCCGGGCGATGTGGTGTTCCGCAAGGGAGTCCCATACATGGGCGGCTCGATGGAGTTTGCGCCTGACGAAGAGGCCCATGGCTACGTGACAGCGTACCACGTTCCCTCGGGCAAGGTGGTGTGGAAGTTCGAGACGCCCGGCGGACCTACTTGGGCGGGAACGCTCGCTACTGGCGGCGGACTCGTGTTCGCAGGCGCGCCCGACGGCTACCTGCGCGCGTTCAACGATGAGACGGGCGAAGTCCTATGGAAATTCCAGACGGGCAGCGGGATCTATGCGCCTCCGACTAGCTTCTCCATCGACGGAAAGCAGTACATCGGACTCGCCGTCGGATGGAAGAGCCCTGCTTACCGTGGCGGCGTGGGCGGTGGCAATCAGAACAGCAGCTACATTCTTTTCAGCCTGATCGGGAACTGATTTCCAGGTGCATCGAGTCTTCAATAGAAATGCGATGGCGCTGTTCACCCGCGCTGCGCTGCCGCTGGGTTTCTGCGTTGCTTTCGGTTGCGCGTTCGCGGAGAGCGCTGTCACGGCGGTCTTCGACCAGTCGAATCTTCCCTATTCGAGCGAAGAGGGGGAGTTGCCCGGACTGAACGTGGAGATCGCGCGCCTCATCGCGGGAGCGGCAGGAATCGACCTGCGGATTCGGTGGGTCGATTCGGAACGCGATGGCCTGCTTTCTCCATTGCTGGCCGAGGAAGATCCCGCGGATCTGGCCGTGGGCGTGGCGGTCGAGCCGAAGACCATCGAAGACGAGGAACGGGTCGGCAGCAATGTGGCCTACTCCCTTCCCTTCGCGTCGGCCCGCTTCGTGATGGTGACGCGCCAGGACGTGCAGGAGCTTCCGAATTTCCGCGCCGCGGGCCTCGAGCCTGTTGGGGTGGAAGCTGGGTCGGTAGCCAGCGCACGGCTGTTGGAGGAAGGGTACGCTGTGTACGCCATACCTTCGCAGGAGCGGACGCTGACAGCCCTCGCTAGGGAAGAAATCTCGTATGCCGTGCTATGGAATAACGCCGGCTGGCTTATCGAGCACGATTCGGCGTGGCGCGAAAGACTGAAGATTCATCGCGCGGTGCCGGAGACCTACGGCTTTTCGTGGGACCTCGCGGTAGCCCTTCGGCCAGAGGATACAACTCTGCTTGACCGCTTGAACGAGGCCATCGAACGCCTTGTGGAAGAGAATGCGTTCATTCCTGTGTTCAAGAAGTACTATGTGCCGTACTGTGGACCGGGAGAACGGTAGCGCGGCCGTTGGTCGCAAGCAAGGTAGACGCCCCAACTCCTGCTCGGGGTTGATGCTCCTCGGAAACTCTTATGTGTTGCATCTGATTGCCGTTGTTTGAGGCGCGGGCGAGAGCGCGAAGATCGTTGCGCGTTCGGCCCTCCCCCAGCCCCTCCCTAAACCAGGGAGGGGGATTGATCGCTCGATTTGGCTCTAATGTATTGACTCACAATTAGCTCCGCTTTTGTGTCATCGTGAACGAAGTGAAGGATCTCGATACGCCAGAAGCCCAATGAAATGGAGAGATACTTCGCTTCGCTCAGCATGACGGATAGGATGGAAACAGCATGAATCAATACACTAGTAACCACGTGAAAATGCTTAACCTAACCCCCCCTCCCTGGTTTAGGGAGGGCCGAGCTGTTAGGGAAGACTCTATTTTGGAGCAGTGCACAGATGCGGGGGCTGCGAGCCATATTACCGTTAACGCGATCTTCCTTTCCCCGATTTCCCGAGTAACGGGTTCGGGCTAGGTAGTTTCAAACTTCCGGAAGTTGCTGTATAAAGGAGGTTAAAACGAGATGAAGTTTTATTCTGCCACGATTGTTCTGTCGCTCTCATGTCTTGTCGTTGGGTGCGCGTCGACTGAGGGGGACGCCGGATCGGGCCGGGTGTCCACAATCCCGCGGGTGGCGACCGAGGGCCTGGACGGGCGCGACCTGTACCGGGCGTTTTGCGTCAACTGCCATGGACCCCGGGGCCGAGGTACTGCCTTGGGAAAGAAGCTGATTGACGAACAGGCGAACGCCCTGACTGATGAAGAGATTATCGTCATGATCACTGATGGCCGGAAGGACGAAGGGATGATGAGGTTCGGCGGCAATCTCACTGCCCCGGAGATCGCGTTGGCCGCTGGGTATGTGCGTGAGCTGCAAGGCCGCAATGCGCAACGCCTGGCGCGGTTGGCTAAGAGTTCCCAAGCTACGCCGGTGACAGCCCTAGCGGACTCAGGAGCGTTAGCGACCGGCGAAGCCTTGTTCAGAGGGAGAGGCGCGTGCGCACAATGCCATAGCGTAGGGTCGGAAGGGGGCACCTTGGGCCCCAAGTTGGACGGGGTGGCTAGCCGGCTTAGCGCAGACGGACTTCGGGCCGCGCTGGAAGACCCGTCTGCGACTATCGTCGAAGGTTATCGAATTAAGAAGGCTGTGACGAAAGATGGCCGCACCGCGGAAGGCCGTGTGCGCAACGAGACGGATGTGACGCTCCAGATACTGAGTCCCTCCGGTCAGACTTGGGTGACGTACATCAAGGCGCGACTCGAATCGCTTGAGGAGTCGTCGAACTCCAATATGCCCGCACTGGTGTTTACACGGCTTCCCAAAGCCGAACAGGAATCGCTTCTCGCCTACCTCGCTACGTTAAAGTGAGCTATTGAAGTCGAACAGATGACTGAATTTGAAGCGCGGCGGATCGAGGCATCCTTCACGAAGGGAAGCTCGCTCCGCCGCGTGAACGCAATCGGTGTTCACGGAGTTTCTCGATAAGCGGCGACATCGTTGTGGGGGTTATCGTCCTGGTCGTTGGACGGGGCCATCTACGCCACAGCCAGAGCGGTTAAGGACTCGGATCGCGCCCAATCTTCCCTGGGATTTCCTGTCTCTTGGGCCATAGGCTTTTGTGTGCTCTCGTTCGCGGTTCACGCGGCAGCACTCATCGCAGCGGCGAACTACATGGACAGTCGCACGGTAGCTTTCGCACTATCCGTGCTCACGGGCTTTGGTCCCGCGGTAGCCTCAGCGCAGTTGCTCATCGAATCGTTCTCGCGAAGAGCTCTGGCTTTGGTTTACGGGAATAGCGAAGGCGCGGCCGAGCGTCCGGACATGTCCGTTGCGACCGTGTGCGTGCAGAAGGGAGATGTGGAGGGCGCTATCAGCGCTTACAAGGCGATCCTCCGAGATTTCCCGGAATTCCCCGACCCGCTATTTGCCATACAATCTTTGCTGACTCAACAGAATCGCTTCCGGGAAGCGGCCGACATTTGCCGCGAGATTGTTCGCCGCTTTCAGAGCAACGACGTTATCTGGACGAGGGCCTGCGGGCTTCTGTCGGAATCGCTGCGGGAGCGGTTGGACGATGCGGCGGGCGCGGACGCCATCGATGCGGCGGTTCTTAAGCGCAACCCGACGACCCAGCATGGATTCTTGCAGGCCCAATCGCCTGAAGTCGCCGCTATAGTGCGCAGCCCGAAATCGAAGTCCCATGCCGTACACGACATGGAGCAGGCGCGCCACCTGGTGAAACGCGGTGAAGTGGATGCGGCGGTGGATTTATACCGGCAGTGTCAGCGCAAGCGGCCGCAGGATCCCAAGCCCTCCCTGGAGGCCGCGACCGCGCTGGAACTGGATAGGCAACACCGGCAGTCGCTCGAAGAATTGCAGCGCGCGACACGTGCCTTCTCGCACGATTCACAGGTGTGGTGCGAACTTGCCCTTCGCATGGCGAGCGTCTACTCAAATCATCTGGACAGGCCCGAAGTCGCTCACGATGTTCTCGGAGGGGTGAAGAATCGCGCGCCATCCCAAGATATGAGGCGCCTCGCGGTCGAGCGCATGGCGGCGTTAGACTCATATCCGTGCTTTAGGCCTCGCCACCCTCGAGCGGATCGTCGAAACCGGCTTCTCCGAAGGCGTTGCGGCGCTCGACACACGTTGGACAGTCGCCGCAGGGCCGGGCGCCGCCACGGTAACAGCTCCAGGTTCGGCCGAAATCGACGCCCAATTCCATGCCCATGCGAACGATGGCCGATTTCCGTTCGGACACGAAGGGCGCATGAATCGTCACGGCGTCGCGCCGATTGAGGCTTAGGACGCTGTTGATGCGCTCGATAAAATCGGCCGTGCAATCCCAGTAGCCGTATTCGTCGTGCGCCTGCGCTCCGTAATACACGTCGTGGATGCCCTGGGCTTCGGCAAAGGCCGCGGCGATGGACAGGAGCATCATGTTTCGATTGGGCACATAGGTCGGGGGTTGGGCGAGAGCGTCCTTCGGAAGATCGTTCAGATCGGGCACGGCCCCGCCGCCGAATACGAGCGAAGTTCCAGCGCTGACGAGATCGGCGACAAATTCTATGGGGATGACGCGGTGTTCGTCCACACCCACGCGGCCGGCCTGCCACTCCGCTTTGCCCAGCTCCTTGGAGTGGCGCTGCCCGTAGCTATAGCTCAGGGAAATAAGCGGCGACGGGCTCAACGTTCGCGCCACATGATGTAGCAGCACGGTCGAGTCCATCCCGCCGCTCAGGAGAACCACCGCGGCCGATTTGCGTTCACTCAATGAAAACATCCCATTGGCCGCCACTCCTAAGAAAAGCTTGTGATCTCATGGCTTCTTGTTGTTCAGAAGGACGAATGCGGGATCGCTGGGGGGGGGGGCGGGCCCGCCGCGGGGGGGGGGGGGGGGGGGGGGGGGGGGGGCGGGGGGGGGG
>CAYNZS010000033.1:0-13661 GCA_964401695.1 uncultured Nitrospirales bacterium | reverse complement strand
TTGGCCGCCCATCCTAAGCAAAGGTTGGTTTATCCTGGCTTTTTGTTGTTCACCAGGGGGGGGGGGGGGTGGCCCCCCCCCCCCCCCCCGTGGTCGACCGATGCCGGAGTCTTCTCTCTGCCCGACGACCGCCGAGGCGGCGATCCCACATTCAGATACTCCGCTTAACCTGAGCCGTGTTTCTTTCACAATTTGTCCCCGGCACGGGTCAGACCGCGAAGGTCCTCGCACGTTCGACCCTCCCCTAACCCCTCCCTAAACCAGGGAGGGGGATTGGTCGCTTGATTTGGCTCTAGCCCGGATATCTCACCGGGCTAGCTGGTTTTGTTGAGGTCTACTCCTTTGTTATACCCGATGTCCACGTTCTTGCGCGACTTGACGGCGAAGGTGATCTGCCTGGCGTGGTATGTGAAGTGCTCGTAGGTGTCCACGATGATTTCCATGATCGTCACATCGTATCCTTGAACGACGCATCCCTTCAGCAAAGATGCGGGGTCGACGCCCTCCTACGCGGCGCGGGCTTCGTTCATGGTGGATGTGAGTCGCTCCACGAAACCGGCGGTAGGCATGGGGCCCTTCTCCTCGAACTCCAGCGAGCGCTTTCGCACGTCGTCGGCGCCGCCCAACCCCGAAATATACTATTGCCTCACATTGCCGCATAGGTGCAGGATCATATTGCCGATGCTGACGGTTTCCTCATTCGGGCGGTACCACACTTCTTCTTCAGAAACTTTAGAGAGGCATGTGAGTATCCACGGAACCCATTCATCGAACATCTGCGTGGCGGTAGTGGCGACTATCGCCTCGCCGTAGGCCTTTGCTGAGAGTTCAGGTCGCACCGATTCTCCCATAATTCGCAATCCTTTCCGCGGCCCGTTCGGCCAGTTCGGTTACCGCTAGGCTCATAGCCGCCGCGAAGCCTGATGGATCGTTCGATGGCAGGGCCGATTCGGCTGAGAGCGTTTCGCCCCACAGTACGCCGTCGCCAAACCGTTCGCGCAACTCGAAGCGCACTTCGCACAAGGCCCGCCATTCCGGAGCGTCCCGCACTTGGTCGAACTTGCGCACCTCACCCGTCAAGACGAGGTCCGGCCGCGACAATTCAAAGGCGTACGCTACGTCGGCGAAACCGCCCCCCGAAGCCACCGCATCGAGGACCGCGCGCGTAATCGTATCGCGGGGCATCTCCGCCCACTGGTGAAACTCGTCATAGCCGAGGGCTCGGCCGGGCTCCGTGTACACCATCGGCTGTTTGTACATCCGCGCGTAACCTAGCTTATAGATCCCCAGCGAGATCCCAGTTCGTTCGTGCCCGGCCGGATCGGGGTCGGGGTTCAACGTGTAATAGCGGGTCGGCGTATACGTTGTGCCCAGGCACCCGGCAAGCACGACTGCCAAAGCGGCGCCCAGCGCAATTGCCCTTTTGCTTATTACATTGCCCATGCGCATCAATCGTTCGCCTTGGGTTTTCCGCGCCCGAGAAGGAGTGAGGAAGGGTCTTGCTGGATGGTTTGGACCAGCGCGTTTACTGAATCGACCGTTTCCGTCAACGAATCGAGGCTGTCGCGAACCGAATGTTCGATGTTGTCCGTTTCGTGGATGACGGCCTCTCCCATTTCTGCGACCAGGGCGACGGTCCCGTCTAACTTCTTCGTGAAATCGGCGATGTTGGCGATGGCGCGCTTCAAGTCGGCTTGAACTGAAGCGAAGTCGACAGGTTCTAGTTTTTCTTGCGCCGTCTCGATGAAGGCGTTCGCGCCCTCGACCGTCTTACCGACATCTTCGACGAGATAGCGCAGATCTTTTCCCAACTGCGTGTATTCGTTGATGGCCCGCTGGGCGCTTAGCGTAAGCTCGGTCGCGACCGTTTCCGTGTGGCCGATAAACTCGTCCGAACGATTGATCAGCGCCTTCACATCGACAACCACGTCGGTTAACGCGCCCGATTTCATGCCCTCCGTGGCGACGCGCGCCGATTCTGCGATCTCCGCCACATCGTCCATCACGCCGTCCAGCTTGAAAAGAAGATTTTCGAGGCTGTTCGTAAAACTGATGATCACCGATTTCTCGACCGGAATCAAAGAGTCAGGGCTGAGGACTTCCGTGCCCTCGCCGCCGCGCAACTCGATTGCCATTGTTCCGGCAACAGGGCTGAACCACACGAGGGTGGCCACAACCCCCTCGCGCAACGTTACCTTCTCGTCCTGGACAGAAATATGCACCCGCGCGACTCCTTGCTCATTCACATAAATATCGGCTACAGAGCCCACGGGAACGCCGAGGTACTCGACCATGCTGCCCTTGCTCAGGCCCAGGATCGAGTCTTCGAACTCGACCCAATACTCCGTCTCGATCGCCGTCGAAACGCCTTTGATGAGGAAGAGACCGCCGGCCGATAACGCCACGCAAACGAGGAGAAATAGGCCCACCTTCGTTTTCTGAGCTTTCGTTGCCATCGGTTACCTTCCAAAGAATCACAAACTGCGTTGAAGAATCGCCTAGTCGGGCCTGCGCTCGAAAAACTGGCAAGTCCGATCCACTTCGCTGTGTTCCGCTTCCTCGGCGGTTCCGTCAAAAATAACTTGGCCCTGATCCAGCATGAGAACGTGATCGGCGACCTTCCGGATAGACTCTAATTCGTGCGTAACGATAACTACCGTGATGCCCATCAAACGTTTCAGAGCAAGTATAAGGTCGTCCAGGCCCGCCGCCATAATCGGGTCCAGGCCGGCCGACGGCTCGTCAAAATAGACGACCGGTGGATCCAACGCGATGGCGCGCGCCAAGCCGGCCCGCTTCCGCATTCCGCCTGACAGCTCTGACGGCGCCATGTTCTGCGCGCCCGCAAGGCCCACGAGGCTAAGCTTCAAATCGACGACGGCTTGGATCAACTCTTCGTCCATGTCTCCGAATTCGCGAAGCGGCATGGCCACGTTTTCGCCAACCGTCATGGAATTAAACAGGCCGCTGAACTGAAAAGCGATGCCGATGTTTTGCTGCAATTTACTCAAGCCATCCTCGTCGAGCTGGGTGATGTCTTGGCCCTCGTGGATGATTCGTCCCGAAGTGGGCCGCAGCAGCCCTGCCATATGTTTGAACAGCGTGGTCTTTCCGCAGCCGCTCCCCCCGATGACGACGAAGATCTCGTTCGGGGCGACGGAAAAGGAGACGCGGTCGAGCACGAGCCGCTCGCCGTAGTGGGCAACCAGGTCCTGGACCTCTATGAACGCTTCGCTCATCGTATAGTCAATGTCCGGCAGGGCGGTTTTGTTCCCTCGCACCCGCCTTCTCGTTCCTATAGCACATAGTAGAAGATCGCGGCAAATACCATGTCGATAGAGATAATCACGAAGATATCCATCACCACAGCGCGGGTTGTCATCAGCCCTACGCCCCTAGAGCCGCCCGTCACGCGCAATCCGTTGTGGCAGCCGATGAGCACGATGACGTACGCGAAAATGAGTGCTTTCATCATGCCCTGCATGACGTCGCTCATCTGTGCCGCGGCCAACAGCTCTCGGCCCCAGGCGCCGCTGTCGATTCCCATGACCAAGACGCCCCATACCGAGCCGCCCGCTATTCCCGCGAACATACCCATCGCCACAAGGCACGGCATGGCGATGAGAAGGGCGAGGACTTTTGGCGCGACGAGAAACTGACTCACGTTTAGCCCCATCCCGCGCAAGGCGTCGATTTCCTCCTGTACTTTCATCGTGGCCAATTCGGCTGCGATGGCGGCGCCTGTTCGCGCCGCGACGACAGTGGCGGTCATGACAGCGGCCAGTTCTCGGGTGAAGGCGATTGTCGTCAAATCGGCCACAAAGATCACCGCGCCAAAATCGGCGAGCTGCGCGGCCGACAGCATGGCGATTATCAACCCGAGAAGGAAGTTCATCATGAAGTTGATGTTTATCGCTCGCACACCCATCTCGTAGAGTTCGTCCAGCAGCAACCCCCAGCGAAAGCCGCGGCCATCGAAGGGGGCGATGAAGGTCCAGTAGATGGAATCGATAGCCAGGCCGGCGAAAGCGCGCAGTTCGCCGAAAGTGTCGAGAGCCGAATCGCCGATACGCTCCAACGGATTCTCGATTGGTTCCGGCCCCTCGGCGGCGAAACCCGGCTGGATGAGTTCCATGAATTCCGCCACCGTGCCTGACTGCCCTTCTAGCCGAAACTCTCCTTTGCGCTGGCGGACCCATGCAGCGATCTCCATGAGCCACGCGCCGCCCGGCGACGTGACGGAACGGGTGTCGGCGAGATTGAGGAGAACCGTTTGGCCCTCGGAAATCTCGCCGCGCCGCACAGCCTCAAGCAGCCCCCTGCCCGAATTTCGGTCGAGAGCCACGGGACAGTCGAATCGTTGCACACTCATGACGAAGCCTCTTTGGCCTTGGCTAGAAACTCGGATTCCGTCAGGATCGTCACACCCAACTTTTGCGCCTTCTTGTATTTCGATCCCGCGCCCGCGCCTGCGACGAGGAAATCCGTCTTCTTGCTTACCGAAGAGCTCGGACGCCCGCCCAGCTTTTTGATGAGGCTGTGCATGCCATCGCGCGTGAACTCTTCCAGCTTTCCTGTCACTACGAACGTCTTTCCGTCGAATACTTGCGGCTGCCTGTCCGCCTGCAGTGGCTGCTCCAGCGTAAGACCGCAGTCCCGTAGACGGCCGACGAGCGCGCGGTTTTCCGGGGTCTCAAAAAAGCCAACCACTGTCGCCGCGACCGTTTCTCCTATCTCATGTATGTCCTTTAGATCGTCTTCGGTTGCTTTGGCGAGCGCGTCCATCGTGCCGAAGTGGTCCGCCAGCAATTCAGCCACCACGCTGCCAATATGCCGAATTCCCAAGCCGTTCAGCAAACGGCTGAGCGGCTGCGCCTTGCTTTTCTCGATGCTACCGACCAAATTCCGCGCCGATTTCTCCGCCATGCGTTCAAGTTCCTGCAGTGGCTCCGCCTCTAATTTGTAGAGATCGGACGGATCCTTTACGAGGCCGCAGTCCACCAGCAACTCGATAATCGTCGGACCCAGCCCTTCGATATCCATCGCGCCACGGCCGGCGAAAAATGCGAGCCGTTCCTTCACCTGCGCCGGGCACGCCAAGTTCAGGCAGCGAATGAACACGCCTTCCGGGTCTTTCTGCAACTCCGTATGGCAATCGGGGCATTCCGTGGGCGGCTCGAAAAATTCGGCATTCGCTGGGCGCTCTTCGGGGAGGAAGCGCAGCACCTGAGGAATGATCTCGCCGGCTTTCTGGACCTCCACGGTATCTCCTACGCGCAGATCCTTGCGCGCCAAGTCTTCAAAGTTGTACAAACTCGCACGTTTTACCATGGTTCCGGCCAGCGCGACCCGATCGAGTTCGGCGACCGGCGTGATGGCGCCCGATTTCCCCACCTGAACGGATATGCCCAGCAGCTTCGTCCGCGCCACATCCGCGGGGAATTTGTACGCGATAGCCCATCGAGGCGACTTCGCCGTCGCGCCGAGGCGGTCGCGCTGGGCTTGGTCGTCCAATTTGATTACCAGCCCGTCCGTTTCATAGTCGAGATTGCCGCGTTTCGCACACAAGGTTTCGGTTGGAGAGAATAGATCCTTGTGTTCACGCTCAGGCTGTTCCGATCCGCATTGGTTGATGACCCCTTCGATATCGAGGCACAGTTCGCGCAGGCCGTTTACCGGAAGACCAAGTTCCTTCAAGCGATTCAATGTATCTTGATGAGACTTAGGCGACACGCCCTCGATTGAGGCGATGTCGTACAAGAAGATATCCAGGGGTCGCTCAGACGCGACGCTCGGATCCAGCGTCTTCAGCGTTCCGGCGGCCGTATTGCGCGGATTCGCGAACGGAGCTTCACCTTCCGCTTCGCGAAGCTCGTTCAGATCTCTAAGTGCGCCGCGGCGAATGAACACTTCGCCCCGCACTTCGAGGGTCCCAGCCGGATTGCCTTTCAGCTTGAGAGGCAAGGCCTGTATCGTGCGAACATTCCTCGTCACATCGTCGCCCTTCGCGCCATCGCCGCGCGTCACCGCCCTGGTCAGTACGCCATCCTCGTAGCGCAGCGCGATGGCCACGCCGTCCAACTTGAGTTCCACGACATACGACGGCGCGTCGCCTTCCTTCAGGCCCTTACGGACGCGCTCGTCAAATTTGCGGAGTTCATCGTAATTGTACGTGTTATCAATCGAGAGCATGGGCACGGCATGTTCCACCGTCTCGAAGCCCTCGAGCGGCTCGCCGCCCACGCGTTGCGTTGGCGAATCGGGCGTGGCGAGCTCCGGATATTGGGTCTCGATGTCTTGGAGTTCCCGCAGGAGCGCGTCGAAGTCCGGATCCGAAATCTCCGGTTGCGCGTCGACATAATACAGACTGCTATGCCGCTCAATTTGTTCACGCAAATCGGCGGCTCGCTCGCGAGTCTTCTCGAGGACGCTCTTCTGATGGGGATCCATGGCCGCATTATAGCGAAAGGAGTTTGGAGGTCGCTCCTTCTGTCCCGCTCAATCAGCCTTTGTTTCGCTTGCCACCTCAAGAATAAGGGACAGACGCGCCTCGGCTCGTGCTTCGCTGCGCTTGCTTCTACTTTTGAAAGTGCCCAAGAGCCCCTTTCTTGCTCAGTCTCTTGCTTCTTTTCTGGGCAAGAACGGCCTGAACGCTCACCCCAGCACGAGATTGCCGGCGCATACATGGGAGCGCGCAATACTGGCGGGCGCGGAGATAGACAGATCGGTCGAACCGTGCGCATTGGACGCGTTTCCCTCGAAAGCGAGCGGCCCTACGAATTCGGTCTCGTCTACTGCTAAACTTACGGACGCGACGGGACACGCATTCGCGATTGGCGCGGAGCGCTTCATCGCTATGTCGAGCGGCGAGGCTAATCGGCACTGGAGACTTGGGACTGAACATGAAGGGCATTATTCTTTCGGGCGGCGCCGGAACGCGGTTGCACCCCATCACGCGCGTCGTGAGCAAGCAGTTGCTGCCGGTGTACGACAAGCCGATGATCTATTACCCGATCAGCACGTTGATGCTGGCCGAGATTCGCGAGGTCCTCATCATCTCGACGCCGGACGACCTGCCCCAATTCAGACGCCTACTGGGCGATGGCAAACAACTGGGCATGTCGCTTTCCTACGTAGAGCAGCCGGCTCCAGAAGGGCTGGCGCAAGCGTTCACTTTGGGCGCGGATTTCCTGGGCGACGACTGCGCCTGCCTGATTCTCGGCGACAACATCTTCTACGGGCATGGCCTGACAGGCACGCTTCGGCGTGGCGCGGCGACCGCTGACGGGGCGCTCGTGTTCGCGTACTACGTCCAGGATCCGGAACGCTACGGGGTCATTTCCTTTGATGAGAGCGGGGCGGCTATGAGTCTGGAAGAAAAGCCATTGAACCCGAAAAGCAGTTACGCCGTGCCGGGCTTGTATTTCTACGGCCCGGATGTCGTGAAGTATGCGCGCAACCTGAAGCCGAGCGCGCGGGGCGAGCTTGAGATCACGGATCTGAATCGCATCTATTTGGATGAGCACCGGCTGAAGGTGGAAAAACTGGGCCGCGGCGTGGCGTGGCTGGACACAGGCACGAACCAGAGCTTGATGGAGGCCGCGCAATTCGTTCACGCGATTGAAGCGCGGCAGGGACTGAAGATTGCGTGCCTCGAAGAAATCGCCCTGGAACAGGCGTGGATTACTCCGGATATGGTCGGAGAGGCGGCGGCGGAGATGGGTAAGAGCGCATACGGGGAATACCTGAAGGGCGTGGTAAAGCGCCTTGGAGGTTGAGGAAAGGGAGGCTATGAGGCGGATCGTTGTTACGGGTGGCGCCGGTTTTATCGGTTCCGGTTACGTTCGTTATAAGCTGGGCGCTGCTCCCGATATCCATATTGTCGTTTTCGACAAGATGACCTATGCGGGCAATCGCGAGAATTTGGCGGGTCTGGACGAGGATCGATACACCTTCATCCTAGGGGATATCGCGGACAAGGGCGCGATCACCGCCGCTATGAGGGGCGCGGACGCCATCGTGAATTTCGCCGCGGACACGCATGTGGACCGAAGCATCATGGGCGCGACGGATTTCATCTCGACGAATGTGACGGGAGTCTACAATATCCTCGAGGCCGCCAGGGAACTGGAGACGTCTCGCGTGCTTCTGGTATCTACCGACGAGATCTACGGGAGCATCGTCGAAGGTTCGTTCAAGGAATCGGACCCGCCGGGACCGCGCAATCCATATTCGGCGAGCAAGGCCGGCGGCGAACTAATCGCGCTCGCGCATTACGAGACCTTCGGCACGCCGGTCATCATCACGCGCGGCTCGAATACTTACGGACCCTATCAGTACCCCGAAAAAGTCATGCCCCTGTTCATCACAAGCCTGATCGATGGCGAGAAAGTTCCTTTGTACGAAGGCGGCGAAAACAACGTCCGCGATTGGCTGTATGTCGAGGATCACGCGAGTGGAATCGATGTCGCGCTGACCAAAGGCGAGACCGGCGCCATCTACAACGTGGCCGGCGGAAACGAGCGGGAGAACATCGTGCTCACCCGACGCTTGCTGGAGTTGCTCGACCGGGGAGAAGAGTACATCCGGCTGATCCCAGATCGCCCAGGGCATGATTTCCGCTATTCGATCGACGCGGCTAAGCTCCGCGCGCTGGGTTGGGAACCGCGGATGGACTGGGACGATGGCGTCGCCGAAACGGTAAGATGGTATCGGGAAAACGAAGACTGGTGGCGGAAGATTAAGAGCGGCGAATTTCTTGAGTATTATAAGAAGCAATACGAAAAACGTTAGGAGTTTCCGAAGTCAGTAACCACCAGCATAGCTGGTGGCCTGAGGAAGGCCCCTAAAAGGGGCCTGTTAGTTTAAGTCACGATCACACCGGATGGTAGTGGCGCGTTTTTTGCGGGTCTCGTTTCTGGAAGCGGCGACGCAGGGACAACCCCGGTGTCGCTTCCAATAACGATTGTTCTCACGCGTTTCGCAGGTCAAATGAGTGCGACAGCGAATGGCGCGGACCTTGGTTCCCTATCGGTCCCAAGCGATACGGAGGGGCTATTTGCGCGCGTTTTCTTCGAGAACGTGACCGGAAGAGAAGGCATTAGTGCTAGCTTATCCACCATCGAGGCCACGGGGGTTGGCATCCCCGACGTGAACCAAGGACCGCCGCCACCGACTGTATCCATTAGCCGGGTCGGAGCCGTGGATGAAGCTTTTACCTCGGAGACAGCGGAGTGGACGGTTTCTTGCAGCGAAGCGATGGCCAACGTAACGGCTGACGACTTCGCGGCGGCGCTGACGGGTGACGCCGCAGCCGACGCCCCCACCATCGCCGGCGGTCCATCAGAATTCACCGTGACGGCCGCAAACGTAACGGGGGAAGTGGGCACGATCCGCCTGAACTTGAATGACGGAACCGATATAGAGACCGTTGCCGATGCCACTCCAATCGACGGCGAGGTGGGGCCGGCTTACTCGAAATGTAGCAAGGCTGCAACGGACCCATTCCACTGTTATCTTACTTGGCAAAATGACACGAGCACAACGATAACGGTCAATTACCACACGCGGTCGGATGCAGGTCAAAGTCTCGTGCGTTTCGACATCGTTTCTCGGGGCGGTGTTCCTGACGACTATATGTTTCAAGCATCCGGAAACTCCCATCAGGTCCCCGGCCTTGAGGCGGTGGAAGGCGTGGCCAGGACGATTCATGTAGTAGAATTGACGGATCTCCTGACGGGGCAGGAATACTATTTTATCGCGGGAGACCCAGTCACCGGGTTTACCGATGAGAGAAAGTTTCGAACGATTCCCGACGGAGGAGAACCCATCCGGTTCGTGACCGGAGGCGACATGGGGGCTGACCCGGTGGTTCGTTAACTTCTGGCGCACGCCGCGTCTCAGGAGCCCATGTTCGCGTTAGCGCTCATGACGGCCATCAGCACAGAAGACGCGCGAGAGGACCTGCAAGGCAACACACTGAATGCGTTCGACATCAATCTTGCGGCGATATTGGCTAAGGAAGACTCCGATCGGATTACCGATTTCTGGCACACGCTGGCTGTCCTGTTGTGCTTGAGCGCCAATACGCAAAACGCGGTCCGTGTGGAACTCTCCAAGGCAGGAATCGCGTTGGCCGGGGACTATCAGTCCGTAACCGAGTAGGAGGGACTGTTCATGCCGTCGGCCTCGCGTGGGCTTGCGCTTTCGGAAGCGTATGAAATATTCGACGGGATCCTCAAAGCCGAAAACGAGCCTTATTCCGCCCTCAGCGACTTCGACGCAGACGGAACCGATAACTTGGCGGAGTACACTGAGATACTGCTCCTTCAAGGCGGTGGCGTGCAGAGTTTCGTCGACGCAGCCACTGATCCGTCCATCGTCGCGGGTGGTTCAGAAGGAGAAGGCGATTGCAAAGGTCCGCCTCCCCTTTGCGGCGCTCTATGGACAGACGGCGCGGCGGCCTTCGGCGGCGCGGGCGACATTGTCCTGATGGCTCTCGTGGTAGCGGCCATGTTTATTCTAAGTATTGCAGCGAGATGGCCATCCCGTACCCCTCTTCTCGCGAGGCACGTAGAACGAAATCCATGATTCCTCCGAATGCTGGTACGGTAGAAATGGAGTGTCAGCCGAAGCGATTCGCGGGATGTCAACTGGCTGACTTTCTCTGATCCGGCGTCCAGAAAGCCCCTAATAACGAGACTTTCTGGAGGTTGGACTAAATGGATGACTCGTGGTGACTAAGACATCGTTTTCGTGCTAGGCTGAACTTCCTGATAAGGCGAAGGCTGTTCCGGCTGGAAGCAACCTGCCATGGGATGGCCTGACGAACTCATGATGCGGAAGTCGGGCACCTTCGGGGCACAGGCCCATGGGGACTACAAAGGCCAGGGGGAAGAACAATGCTTTCCAGGACGGGCAGTTCAACCGGCACGACCTTTGACTACGCCGGACCGCTGTCAGAAGCCGTGTTGTTGGGAACGGTTGCGTATCGCGTTGGTAAGAAGATCGAATAGGATCTAACCCGGGAGGCGGTTCCGTTCCTCCGAAGCGAGGAGTATTGCAGAGGTTGGACGTTGTAGTTGTGAATTCGGACCCGCTGCGCGGGGCAAGATGGCATGGGCTCCCAGCCCATGAATCACGGGCAGGATGCCCGTACCACTACCGATAAAGCATCTGGGGGTAAGCTCTTGCAGGAAGATTTCGACGGAAGCTGAAAGAATGCGTATTTGGCAGAGCCAATGGATCTGCGAACGATGTCAACTAGATGAATTTCGGACATAAGACGGAGACGAAACAAATGAAGAAGAATGTCCGATCAAGAATCACAAGACGTGGCTTCCTTGGCGCCGCGACGTCTGCGACTGCCTTTACGATTGTTCCGCGGCATGTGCTGGCCGCCTCCGGAGAAACCACGTCGAGCGACAAGCTCAATATAGCCTGTATCGGCGTGGGCGGCATGGGTTTCAATACGCTTAGGGCCGTCATGCGCGAGAATATCTCTTTCCTGTGCGATGTGGATGAGAAGCGGGCGGCCAACGCGTATGACATGTTTCCCAAGGCAAAGAGATACAGCGACTACCGCAGGATGCTCGACACGGAACACAAGAGTATCGATGCGGTTGCCGTGACCACACCCAATCACACGCACATCCCCGCGTGTGTAATGGCCATGAAAATGGGCAAGCATGCATTCGTCGAGAAGCCCATGGGACACAACATCCACGAAGTCCGCGTAGCAACTGATTTGGCCAAGGAAAGCGGGCTGGCCACCCAAATGGGATCTGCGGGGCACGGTGGCGACAACTACCACCGCGTGGTCGAACTGATTCGGGCCGGTACTATAGGCGAGGTCAAAGAGGTCCACATATGGCAGGATAATACTTGGGAGCCCCTGCCGAGAGTCGTTGCGCCTGACGGCAATCTCAGGGCCGGGGACCAGCGGCCGCAGGCACAGCCCGTTCCGAAGAATATGCAGTGGAATCTTTGGCTGGGCCCGGCCCCCGTTCGCCCCTACCACTCCACCTACCATCCCCGGCACTGGCGCGGTTGGTGGGATTTCGGCGGCGGAATGCTTGGCGATATGGGCTGCCACCTTCTCGACCTTCCGTTCTGGGCGCTGGACTTGAAATACCCGCTCACGGCGGAGGCGGAGGGAACGCGCCCGGTGGGGCTGGAGGTGACGCCTCCCTGGCTCGTCAGCCGGTGGACCTTCGGAGCGCGGGGCGACATGCCGCCGGTCGAACTCACGTGGTACGACGGCAACAAGCGGCCTGATTTGCCCGTAGAGGTAAACTCGCCTGAGTGGGGAGAAGGGATCGTGTTCGTCGGAACCGAAGGAATGATATTGTCCACCTTCAATAAGCACGAGCTTCATCCGAAGAAGAAGTTCGCCGATCTCAAGTACCCTGCGCAGACCCTTACCCGTCGAGGCTACCACGGCGCGTGGATCGAGGCATGTAAGTCGGACGACCCGGGTAAACGTACTTTCGAGGGAAATCCGGCCCTGTGCAGCTTCGACTATGGCGGACCGCTGACGGAGACGGTGCTGTTGGGAACGCTTGCCTATCGCGTTGGCCAGAAGCTCGAGTGGGACCCGGTGAACGTGAGAACCACGAATTCTCCAGAGGCCAATCTGCTCATCGGGCGGGAAAATCGCGCAGGTTGGGAACTGTAATTCGGTACACCCCAGCTCCTGCCTGAGAAGGGAGGAGTTGGGCTTGCTACTTTCCCTGCTAACTCATCATCGAGCCACCGGATCCGGCGGAGCGAATTCATCGGGCTCTGCCGTTCTGGCGTCGCGCCTCTTTCGGTTCCGCGGGGACTTTCGTAGATAGCGTCGGCATTTTCCGATGACATCCCCCTCGTTCCCCCTTCGAAGGGTGACTTTGGCGGTCCGAGGAGCTGATAATCCCCTTTTCAGGGAGGGGTTAGGGTGGACGCGACGGGCGTGCGAGATGTTTCAGTCGAGGGGATTGTACTTCTGCCGAGAATGACTTTCCTCACAGCGCCCCACCTCCGTGCCGGAGCAAATTGTAGACTATCGACCCTCCCCCAGCCCCTCCCTAAACCAGGGAGGGGGGTTAGGTTCAGCACTTTCGCGTGGTTACTGGTGTATTGATTCATGCTGTTTCCAACACACAGGTGTTTCTCAGGAGGCACAGGATCGAGAAGCCGATCCTGCTGTAATGGAAATCGGATGGAATTACTTCTCCATCGGCGTTCGAGGGACGTAGTCCAGCGTCTCGCTTGAACTTCTACAGCGAATTTGCTCTACTCAGAGATCATCACGCTCGATTCTACGCAGAGAGTTTCTGGCTACAATTGCGTGCGCCCTTTAGTCAGCGCTCTTGGGCGTTGGCGCTTCTCGAGGATGTGTACGTATGGACGAAGGTGGACACGAAAAGATCGAGGGACGGCGCTTCGGGCAGTATGAGCTGGAACGGATGCTGGGCTTGGGCGCCATGGGGGAAGTGTATCTGGCGAAGGATCGTGCGCTGGACCGATTGGTGGCGGTGAAGGTGTTGGGCGCGGCGTTTGCACGGGACTCGGACCTGATCCAACGTTTCCAACGGGAAGCCCAGGCGGTGGCACGGCTCAACCACCCTAACCCCGGATTTCCCATTTGGAAGAGTCATCTTCAGATCCGCCGGCATCGTTTA
>CAYNZS010000032.1:562-22147 GCA_964401695.1 uncultured Nitrospirales bacterium | reverse complement strand
CGGACCACTACAGGCACGCGCAGCAGTTGTACCTGAGGGACGAGTTTGCGCTGGCGCTTGAGGAGTTCGACTCGTATTTGCGGCTTTACCCGAACACGGAGAACGCAGGTAACGCGCAGTACTGGAAAGCCCACTGTCACCTAAAGATGGACGAATTCGACCAGGCTATTTCCGAATTTAAGGTTCTGGTCAGAGATTATCCAAGCAACATTAAAGTCCCCTTCGCCCTAATCAACCAAGCAGTCTCGTGCTCCCGCCTCGGGCAAAACGACAAAGCGCGCGCCCTCTTCGAGAAGACGATCTCCGATTACCCCAACGACGCCGCCGCTCCGCGCGCCCGCGAATATTTGCGGCAAATGGGAGATATCGATTAGCCCGGATACTCCCGGTCTCCTACCGCGACGTGACCAGGGCTAGCGCTTCTTCAGGGATACTCCGATACCCGCCGAGTCCATGTTCAAGAACAGCGTTTCCAGGTTGGGATTTGTCGTGATGGCTTCGACATACGCCGGGTCCGGGGCTGGGAACCGCATGTTGTGGCCGATAATGAACCCGCCGGGACGGACCAGCGGAAACAGCTTCTCGAGGTAGTCGGGATAGCCAGGCTTGTCGGCGTCGATAAACAGGATGTCGATCGGCTCGGTGAGGTCCTTAACCGTCTCATGCGCGTCGCCCATGACCAGTGTGACGAGGTCTTCGACGCCGGCCCGCTTGAAGTTCTCCCGGGCGAGTTTCGCGCGCCCCTCGTCGATATCATGCGTCGTGAGCTTGCCACCCGTCTTCCGCAGCGCCAAGCAAAACCAGATGCCCGAGTAGCCGTTGGACGTGCCGATTTCCACAACATTCTTGGCGCCGATGCTCTCCGTCAAAATGCGCAACAGCCGTCCGTCCGCCAAGGGAACGTTCATGTTGCCCCTTCGCTGATTCTTGTCCATGTCATCGAGGACATCGAGAATTCTCTTTTCCGCATCCGAGCTCGCCAACGGCGTGCTCTCAAGATCGGGGCCCGCTTGCTGCGCCCAAAGGGCGTTCGTCGAAAAACCGATGGACAGCGACACGGAAAACACGACTGCTACCAAATATGCAAGCCTCTTCATTTCCAGATCCTCCTATGCGTGAAACGCCAAATACGCCTCGGTTGGACACGGTTCCATCCTATCACAACCCGGACACTCCAGAGGCAGGCGCCGCAACGCCCCAATGGACCGCGCGAAAAGAATAGGGGCGCGCAGAGCCCGATTTGACGTTTCCTCTTGACCTTTCCGCCGACAAGCCTTACGATAGATCGAATCGCATGAATCCCACCTCGCCCGACCCCAAGGGGCGCCACAGGAGGAGGCCATGAACGAAACGATTGCCCTTTCAGTAAACGGGGAGCCCCGTTCGATTACCACCGACCCGGCCCGCACGCTATTGGATGTCTTGCGCGAAGACTTGGGCCTCACGGGCGCCAAGTATGGATGCGGAGATGGCCATTGCCGCGCGTGTACGGTGCTCATGGACGGACGGCCCGTTACCGCGTGCACGACTCCCGTGAGCCGGGCGGTAGGCAAAGAGGTCGTGACCATTAAAGGCCTGGAAAAGGGGGGCGAGCTCCATCTCATGCAGCAATCCTTCGTGAAAGAAAGCGCGATGCAATGCGGGTACTGCGTTCCGGGCCAAATTCTCACGGCAGTCGCGCTCCTCGAAAACAATCCCAACGCTTCAGACGACGCGATAGCCGAATGGATGGGCGGGAACATCTGCCGGTGCGGCGGCTATCCAAATATCTTGGCGGCAGTTCGCAGGGCGCGCGACGAGAACGCGGTGAGGCCCGTATCATGATGAGCCCGATCCTGCCGCAGGAAGAACTGCCGGAACCGGAACGCTACGAGCTGGTCGAGGAACCCAGGTACGAATTCGAGTTGAGCCGGCGCGCCTTCGTGCAGATTGTAGGCGCGGGCATTCTGATTACGACTCGGGGCCGCGTGGCTTTCGCGCAACGGGGCCGTGGACAGCCCGCCACGGTGGCCGCTAGGCTGCACGTAGGCGAAGACGGGGTCGTGACCGTACTCACCAGCAAGGTGGAAGTGGGCCAGGGCTCGCGCACACAATTGACCCAGGCCGCCGCGGAAGAGCTGCGCCTGCCATTGGACCGCATCCGCATGCTCATGGCCGATACCGATGTGGTCCCGGACGACGGGGGCACCTACGGAAGCCTGACAACTCCGCGCACCGTGCCGGCCGTTCGGCAAGCCGCGGCGACCGCGCGCGAGTTGCTCTTGGAAGCCGCGGGCCGGCTCTGGAGCCGGGATCCCAGCTCGCTGTCGGTGGAGGACGGCAAGATTACGGATGGTGGCTCGGAGAGAAGCGTTTCCTATGGCGCCCTCGCCCGTTTGCCTGAGTTCATCAACTCGGCGAAGGCAAGTGTTTCCGGTAATATCGAAGTCACTCAGGTCAAAGACTGGAGCGTCCTTGGCAAATCCGCGTTGAAGACTGCCGCGGAAGACGTTGTCACTGGCCGCCTCCGGTATACATCGGATATCGTTCGCGAGGGAATGCTGTATGGCAAAGTGTTGCGCCCGCCTTCGCACGGCGCGACTCTCGAATCGGTTGACCTGACTCCGGCGCAAGCGATGGAGGGTGTAGTCGCCGTCCGTGACGGCGACTTCGCCGGGTGCGCGGCCACTACAACGTTCGATGCGGAGAAGGCGCTCAAGGCCCTCGCCACTACAGTCCGCTGGCGCGAACAGGAAAGCCATACGTCAAGCAGCAAGTTGTTCGATTACCTCAAGACCTCGCTTAGAGATGCCGCCCGCGGTCGGCGTCCACGCGTACAGGAGAACGGCGACACGGGGGCGGCCTTGGCAAAGGCGGAGGCCACACTCGAGGCGGAGTACCACATTTCCTACATTCAGCACGCTCCCATGGAACCTCGCGCGTCCGTGGCGGAATGGGTCGATGGCAAACTGACGGCATGGACTGGTACGCAGCGCCCCAACGGGGTGCGCCAGGAGTTGGAACGCGCTTTCTCCCTCAGCGCAGGGAAAGTCCGCGTTATTGTGCCCGATACCGGTGGCGGCTTTGGCGGAAAGCATACGGGCGACGCGGCCGTAGAAGCGGCGCGTTTGGCCAAAGCGGCGGGCCGGCCCGTGCGCGTGCAATGGACACGACAAGAGGAATTTACGTGGGCCTACTTCCGCCCAGCGGGCGTCATCAACGTGGCGGCTGGCGTGTCGGGCGATGCGTTGACCGCGTGGGAGCACACGAATATCAATTCCGGAGCCTCGGCCATAGAGACGCCGTACCGCGTGCCGAACGCACGAACCGAGTTTATTGCATGCGACTCGCCGTTGCGCGAAGGCTCGTACCGCGCCCTGGCGGGCGCGGCAAATGTGTTCGCTCGGGAGGCGTTCATGGACGAGGCGGCGGCTCTCGCGAAAACGGATCCGCTGGAGTTTCGCCTCGAACACATTGACAACCCGCGGCTCTTCAACGTGCTGGTGGCCGCCGCGATGAAGGGAGGTTGGAACGATTGGAAGTCGTACGCGCAAGAGGCGAGGGGGATCGGCCTCGCCTGCGCAACGCTCAAAGGCTCCTACACGGCCACCTGCGCCCAAGTAACCGTTGACCGAAAACGCGGCACCTTGAACGTCGAATCCCTGTGCCAGGCCTTCGAATGCGGGGCCATCCAGAACCCGAAGAACCTTCGATCCCAAATCGAAGGGTGCGTCATCATGGGGCTCGGCGGCGCGCTGACCGAGGAGATCCTGTTCGAGAACGGCCGAATCATCAACGCGAACTTCAAGCAATACCGCGTTCCGACCGCCAAGGATCTTCCGGAGCTGAACATCGTTCTGCTCGACCGGGCAGATCTGCCCTCGGCGGGCGCCGGCGAGACCCCGTTGATTACCGTCGCGCCTGCGATCGCGAACGCGGTTGCGCGGGCGACGGGTGTACGACTGCGGTCGCTGCCGCTTCGGGCGGATCTGTTGAAAGAGGCGTGATCTGGGCGTTGATTCTGAGTCACAACGCCTGCGCGGGTTCTTCCCCATCTCCATCCCCGCCGCGCCGGTTAGCCCTGGCCTCCAAGATGAGATACAGAACCGACGAGAAAACTATGAGCCCAAGGCTTACGGCCCCCGACACGGTAATACCGTAAACGGATACAGCGCTATCCCCTCGAAACATCTCGACCGTGAAGCGGAGGATTCCGTAACAGAAGAAATAGCCCAGCGCCACGGACAACGTAAACGGGCTGCGCTTGAGGAACCATCGCAACACAAGGCAGATGAGCACGAGCCCAGCGGTCATGTAGAGTTGAGTCGGATGTACGGGCAAGGGCAAATCCGCGCCCGAGTCTATGAGGCCCGCCTCTAGTTGTTTCGCGTAAGCGCCAACGAGGGTGTCCTTGGGAAACACGACGCCCCACGGCAGGTTGGCGTCGCATTCTTTGCCCCAGCAGCACCCATTAAGAAAGCAGCCGAGCCGTGTGATCCCTTCGCCCATCGCAAGGTAAGGCGCGACGCAGTCGGCGATCCGCAGGTCGATGTTCTTCGTGAAGTAGAGATAGATGAGCGCCCCGAGGACGCCGCCGATAAGACCGCCATAGTACACGAGGCCGCTTTGCCACACGAATACGAACTGCCAAAGGTCGGCAGGCGTACCGTATTGCAGGATGTGATAGATGCGCGCGCCGAAGAGGGCGCCGAAAAGGGCAAAGATCGCGCCCTGCGGCGGCACGAACACAGGTTTCTTAAGCAACGCGCCGTCGCGTGATGCCAAGAGCGTGCAGGTGAGGAAGGCCAGCGACAAGAAGCTGGCGTAGGCATGGAATTCGAGGCTGCCTATCGAGAGCAGTGTTGGCCGCATGCGTAGAGGTACAACCTTTCGTAGACGGGGAGGCCCCGGAGAAGAACGGCGTGCGTCCTTGGAATGTTACATCGCCAAAGCAGCGCCGGGGAAAGCAGGCGTTCTACCATGCGGACGGTCCATGGCGCAAATCCGCAACGGTGCCGCTGCACCTCGATTGCCTATCGATTCACCTTCAAAGGAGACTACGAACGATATTCGAGAGACGAATGTCCCCCTTTGAAGGGGGATCAAGGGGGATGTTATCGGAGCGTTTCGGCATTCTCATGGATTACTTGTGAGCGTTCAGGCCATTCTTGCCAAGAAAAAACGCACGAAACTGAACAAGAAAGGGTCCTTTGGGCACTTTCAAAAGTAGACGCAAGTGCAGCGAGGCACGAGCGGAGACATGTCTGTCCCTTTTCTTGCGAGGAACACTCCTATGGGCCGAGGGCTGTTCTGGCCTTTTCGAGCTGAGCGTGGGAACCGACCAATACCAGGATATCGCCGGTCTCGATCTCGAAGTCTGGGGCCGGATTGGTGGTGGGTTTGCCGTTTCGAACCACGGCGATGATGGTGACCCCGGTTCGCGCGCGCAGATCGGTGCCCGCGATAGTGTCTCCGATTACGGGGCTATCTTCTTCGACGTAGTGGGTGCGGGTACCAGTAGTCTGGAGAAATTTCCCCAACTCGCTGATCACGACGCGGCCGGTGGGCATGCCGCGAAGCATCGCGTAACGTCCCGCGCGGATAGAGGCAATTTGGCCCTCGACGATGTTGTCGGGGACATCCAAGCGGCGCAGGAGATGGGCCGCTATCTCGATGGAAGCCTCAAAGTCCTCCGAGATGACTTCGTCGGCGCCGATTTCGTAGAGCCCATCGAGGTCGGCATCGAAGTGGGTGCGCGCGAGGACGTACATGTCGGGGCGAAGCGCCTTGGCTTGCGAAAGGATCCGCCTGGTGGCCTGGGGATCGTTGATCGCGACCACCAAGGCGTCGCTGTGCTGGATGCCGGCATGGGTGAGCACGGAAACCCGCGTCGCATCGCCATTAATTACTGCCGCTCCGCTGTCGCGGGCCTCTTGGGCGAGATCGGGGCTCATTTCGACAACGCAATAGGGGATTTGAGTGGACCGGAGTATGCGTCCGAGGTTCCGCCCGTTGACGCCGTAGCCTACGATGGTGACGAATTGGCCTAACGAAGCGCTTTCTCGCTCGGAATCTTCAAGGCTATCGAGGTCGAGGTTGCGGTTGCGGTCGAAAGTTCCGGCGACGACACGCGTGATCGGCTTGGCCAAAGGAAAGAACATGGCCCCGATAGTCATGGTCCCCAGGGCGTAGATGATGAAATTGTCGAGCAGGCCGGCGGGCAGGATGCCGAGATTGTTGGCTTCGTTAAGGAGCACATAGCCGAATTCGCTCACGGTGCACAGGCCGAGGCCCACTTGGATAGAGGGTACCAAAGGCCATCGAGCGGCGAACACGGAGAGGGAGCTGACGGCAAATTTCAATAGGAGTGTCGCCGCAACGATGGCCGCGAACGGGAGCAGGTTCGCGTAGGCCAGCGCGGGGTTGAAGAGCATGCCGATAGACACGAAGAACAGGGCGTTGAAGGCGTCTCGAAAGGGAAGGATTTCGGCCGCGAGTTGGTGGCGCATGTCTGTTCGCGAAAGCAGGAGGCCGGCGATGCAGGCGCCCAAAGGGCGCGACCATCCCGCGGCGTCGGCCGCCCACGCGCCGCCAAAGGCCATCAGGATGGCGAAGAGGGTGCCGAATTCTTTACCACCGGGCCGCACGATATGGCGCATGAGCAGGGGGAGAACGCCTCGACTCACGACTACGAGCAGGGCCATGCCGGCAATGCCGATGAGCCCACGAATCGCGGCAATACTCCAATCGCCTCCTTCTTCGTCGTTAGCCAGCATGGGAAGAAACAGCATGATGGCGATGACGAGGACGTCCTGGATGAGCAGGATGCCTGTGATGAGCATCCCTTTGAGGGTGTCCGTTTCGCCGGAGTCGCTCAATTGTTTAAGCACGATGGCCGTGCTGCTCAGCGCGACGGCAATGCCCAATATAGCCGAGGGAACGATTGAAATAGACGTGAATGAGTTTACGACGACGGCGGCAACGGATACTGTGATTCCGATTTGAAGCCCTGAAGCGATCAGAAGGCTGCGGCCTTTGCGGAGCAGGGGCTCGGGCGAAAGCTCCAAGCCGATGATGAATAGGAGGAGGACTAAACCCAGCTCGGCCAGACTCCCCACATCCTCATGCCTGATGAAGCCGCCTCCGAACGGACCAATAGCCACGCCGGTAAAAATGAATCCGACGATCGATGGCGCGCGGAGGAGCAAAGAGATTCTCGCCACGACAAGCGTAGCTCCCAGGATGATGACGATGTCTTTCAGTATTACGGGGTGGTCCATCGATTTCTCTTAATTACCGACTTCCGCCGTTTTAAAGAAACGTAGCGAATTTCTCAAGTGGTTCACGGTCGCTCACCAGCGTATTGACCGGGTGGTCCGGATCTTTGTACCCGATGGCCAAGCCGCAGAAGAGCATCAGTTCATCCGGCGCGCCCACGAACTCGGCGACGGTTTTCGGCCACCTCGACCACGATTCCTGCGCACAGGTGTCCACACCGGCCTCCTGAAACAACAGCATCGCCGTCTGCAAGTACATCCCCAAATCCGACCATTGCGGCGGCCCCATGACCCGGTCGGTGAAGCAAAATACGGCGGCCGAGGCGCCGAAGAAACGTAGATTATTCTTGAGCCATTCGAGGCGCGCGAGCTTGTCTTCACGTTTGATGCCCAGGAGCGCGTACATGTCCTCGCCGACCTTGAACCGGGTGGAACGGTAGGGTTCCTTGAGGCTCGGCGGGTACATATTGTATTCGGGCGTCTCTGTTGATTCGCCCTCAGCCAGCTTCTGCTCCATCATGGCCACGAAACGGGCGTGGGGATCTCCGTTGAGCACATAAAGACGCCACGGTTGAACGTTGCCCCCCGAAGGCGCTCGGGCGGCCTTGGTAAGGACATCCCGGATCAGTCGATCCTCTACCGGCGTGTCCAAAAATACTCGTATCGATTTCCGATTCTCCACCGCTTCCGAAACGCTCATTCGTAGTTTCATTCGCACTCCTATCTGCATGTTGGCATCGAGTCTTAAGCGCCGCTTGCCGCCGTTCAAAGTAACTGACCCCGTTGTTGCCTCGAACCGCGAATTGTACACGCGCCGCCCTGCCAATGCCTACCGCTTCTCACACTAGCCGCGGAGCGGCCGGTGGCCGTTCCGCGAGCTCGATGGCCAAGAGACCATTGATAGTGCCTCGCCGACTCTGGCAGACTTCCCCCTCGAATGCCCCCGCGTTGCCCGCGAGAAGGAGTCGGAACGCTTGTCTACGAAACTCATAGTGGTTCTGGATGTAGATTCCCGCGAAGAAGCAGCTCGTGTGGTCCGCTCGTGCGGCGATTGCGATTGCTTCAAGATCGGCTCTCAGCTTTTCACCTGCGAGGGCCCGGAAGTCGTCCGCGAGGTGCAGGCCATGGGCAAGCGGATCATGCTCGACCTCAAGTTCCACGACATTCCGAACACCGTCGGCAAGGCGGCGAAGTCCGCGGCGGATCTCGGCGTGGGGATGTTCACGTTACACGCCTCGGGTGGACGCTCCATGATCGAAGCCGCGCGCTCTTCCGTCGAGGGCACGGATACCCACATATTGGCGGTTACCGTCCTTACCAGCCTATCCGAGGCTATGCTCCGCGAAGAAGTGGGCATGCCCGAATCGCCCGAGGAGGCGGTCGTGCGCCTGGCCACGATGGCGGTGGACGCGGGAGCGCACGGCGTCGTGTGTTCGCCGAAGGAGATACCTCTCGTCCGCGGCGCGATCGGTGGCCAGGCCCTAGTCGTAACGCCCGGCATCCGGCCGGCCTGGGCATCGCAGGACGACCAACAGAGGGTGCTCACGCCGGCGGACGCGGCGCGCAAGGGCGCGAGCCATGTTGTGGTGGGCCGGCCCATCGTGAACCACCGCGATCCATCCGAAGCCGTGGCGTTGATCAAGCGGGAACTGTCCGAATAGCACAAATCGAGGCGGCGCGAACTGGGTTCGATGCGCCGGGCCACAGCGAAGGAGCGGCATGACTTCAGCAGACGTGATTTCAATCTTCCGGGAGAGTGGCGCCCTTCTGGATGGACACTTCATTTACGCCAGCGGCAGACACGGATCGCAATTCTTACAGGCAGCGCGCGTTCTACAATTTCCCGACCAAACGGAAACGCTGTGCGCGGCCATGGCGGACCAGTTTGCCTGGGACGGCGTGAAACTCGTGTGTGGACCCGCAACCGGGGGGATCCTCCTGGCCTACGAAACGGCGCGGCATCTCGGATGCCGGGCGGTCTTCACTGAGAAAGACGGGCAGGGCGGCCAAGCCTTGAAACGCGGATTCGCTCTCAAGCAAGGCACACGCACACTCGTGGTCGAGGACATTATCACAACCGGAGGCTCCGTGCGGAAAACCGTCGAGCACCTGCGCGCGCGCGGCGCCGATGTCGTAGGGGTCGGGGTGCTCATTGACCGAAGCGCCGGCGAGGCCACGTTCGATTGCCCATTCACGCCGCTCGCCAAGCTGAACATGAAGAGTTGGGATCCGGATTCCTGCGGCCTGTGCGCAAAGGGCGAGCCCCTGATTGATCCGGATGACCTCCTGGGATAACCGGGCTGGCCGGGCATCAGTTGGGGAGCAAAGACAGTTCGCGTTGTAGCTGGGCGCGGTCTTCGACGGACAAGGTGGTCGTGCGGAGGAGACGCTCGTACTCGGCGCGGGCTTCGGGGATGCGGCCGGACCGCTTGAGGATTCGGGCAAGGAAACGGCGCAGCGCGTGTTGGGAAGGCTCCGTCTTGAGGGCCTGCCGCAACATGAGGATCGCGTCGTGGCCCTTACCGGTCTGAACGAGGGCCTCGGCCCAGTATCGCTGGCACTGCAATTTCTCGGGACCGTCCAAGAGACCGGCCGCAGCGCCGAACATTGCCGCGGCTTGTCCGTAATTCTGGATTGCCCGGTACACGCGGCCAAGGCAGTAGAGGATTGGGCCAGCGTCGTGGGGCGCGGGCGAAGCCGCCTGAATCTCCAGGAGGAGCAAGTCAACCGCCCAACCAAATTGCGCGGCGCCGGACAGCGTCTCACCGTTCACCACAGGCGCCTCTACCGCTGTGGCAAGGAGCTGGGCCGCCCGCGCGGTATCGGCCTCGTCGAGATTCCAAGCCGCGGCCAATGCTTCGATAGCCGGGATCGGGCCCGCGTGGCCTGTAACGCCGTGCGCGTTCAGCACCGCCTTCCGGAATTCGGCCATACGGTCGTTGCGGCTGGCGAATCCCGCGTACCGCCCCCACAGAGCGGCGTCGCGCGGCGCGAGATGGCGCGCGTCTTCGTAGTCGCGAGCGGCCGCGGATGAGTCGCCATAGGCCACTTCGAGCACCCGGGCCCGCCACTGCAACAAGCTCGCCATTGTCGCGCTGGGGGTGAGGGAAACTTCACGACCGAGAGCAATAGCGGAGTCGAGTTCATCCCGCATCGCGCTGTACGTTTCCATAGCCCCACTTTGTCCGTAGAGCCGCTCCCAATGGGAATCCACCTCCGGCTGCCCACTCGCTGCGAGCAGGAACTGAGCAAGCGCTTCCGCTTCCTGTCCGAGCTGCTTGTTCGCGTCAGCAAGCATGGCGCGAAGAGTAGGGGCGTTCTCCTGCTCAAGGGCCAGGGAACGCTCCAGGATTTCCTTGGCCTCCGTCCAATCTACTCCGCTGGCTTCCCCTTCCTTTGCGAGGCCGTAGGTCGCACGTGCGGCCACTTCGGCAGCGGTTGCTGTACCCCGGCTGAGTTCCCAAGCGTCGTTCGCGAATTTCCGGGCGTCCGCGAGCGCGTCAATTCGTTCCGCCGAGTCGTCGGGAAAAAGCTCAGTGGCCCACTTCAAGTTGATGTTCGCCAGGGGGACGAGCGTCATGATCCAGTATGGATTGCGGTCGGCGCTTCGTTCCAAATGCTCAATGGCGCGTTCGTAATCCCCCTCGTAATAGGCGGCCAATCCCCGCTCCCTTGCGGGACGCCAGTTCCACGGCGCGCGGGCCTCCGCCGACGCAAACTTCCCGTCTGCCTCTGCGTATCTCTTCGCGTTTACAAATCCCTTGCCCTCAAAGAATCGAATTTCCGATAGGTGGACACGCGTCCCAAGATAGGCAAGCGCCAGCGCCACACATACCGCGGCCACGGGGCGGACGAGGCGCGAAAAGGCCCATCGGTTGGATTTCGCCAAGGCTAGTCGTTCAAGAAATTGACCCTCAAGCGCGCCGGCCGTGACAAAGAAGAGGCAGCCGGACACGGGCATGCGTATGTTGAATCCGAACAACCCGTCAATGCCGTACGCCACGAAGAAGCAGCCAAAGAATAGGCCAAGTCTCCGGTCGCACGGCGATTCCCGCTTCTGCGCCAGGGCCATCGACGCGGTGATGGCTATCGCGAAGATTGCCAGGTACAGTAACGCCCCTCCAAGACCCAGTTCGACCGCCGATTCCAGCACGTCGTTATGAACATGTTCGTTCATCATGCGGCGAGTTTCGAACCATTCTTGCTCGTAAGGGGTCCAAAATCGAGGAGTTTCGATGACGTAGCTGCTGGGGCCGGAACCAAGGAACGGCCGTTCGGCAATCATTTTAGATGCGCCAAAATAGCCGTTGTACCGAAGGAGGATCGAGCTGTCGAGCGGGGCCAGCCGTTGGCTGCTCGAGAAGGTGTAGGCGAGGCCGGCGGATACGGCAAGAAGGCCAAGAAGAGTGACGATGGTAACGACCCGGTGCGCGGATCCTCCGGAAAACTTGATGGCAAGTGCGAACGCGACGCTCCCGGCGAGCGCGAGAAGCCCTGCGCGATGACCGGTACAGTAAAGGTGAAAGACGAAGACGAGCGCGAACACGGCACACCACCTCAGACGCCGGTTGGCCGAGAGGTAGGCGGCGGCTAGGATAGCCAGGATCATGGTGTGCCCTGCCACGTTGGGATTGCCAAAAGTGCCGGGGAGGTTCCTGTAGGTGTCCTGCGTCGTGTCGGCCCAAGGGAAGGTATCGTATCCGAGCCGTTGCGCGACCGCATAAGCCGAGGAGAAGGCGACGGCAAAGATCAGCGCGAGCAGGAGCGATGTCAGGCTCTTGGCGCTGGGAAAGGCATGGGCCGCAATCGCGTAGAGAAGGACGTAGCTCGCAAGCAAGCCTATGGCAGGCAGGCTGTGTCCCGCATAGGGCGACGCAAGCGCCGACAGAACATGCAACGCTAGATAGAGAACCATGGGCACAAACAGAAGGTGCGGCGCATGAAGTCTCCGGCCCTCGATCCAGTATCCGAAAGCCCAGGCGCAACCCAGGATCGCCGCGGCCCAGTGCGTGATCAGGGTCTTGATGTCGCCCGTCGCATCGAGCGTGTACGGCGACATTGCCAAGATGATGCACAAGAGGTAGAAGGCGATTCCTCCGCGCAGAAGCCTATCCGTCTTCGAGTCCCCTCCGGTTTCGGTCATGGCGAAGCTTGTCCTCGCGCCGGGCTGCTCAAACTATCCCCGGTTCTCCTTGATGAATTCGGCTACGGCCCGACCAATTTCGGCGGGCGAGTCTTCTTGGATGAAGTGAGAGTCTTTCACTGTAACTTCGATTTGGTTGGGCCAGGCCCCGCAGAATTCGCGTTGCTTGCCGGTAAGGACCGATCCCGGATCGGCGTTGACGAACAGTTTCGGAATGGAACGGTCTCCGGCCAGCCATTGGCCGTACGCAGCTGCAATATCCGCCACATCTTCGGGCTCGCCCTCGAAGGGGATCTGCCGGGGCCACGTTAGCGTAGGCTGCCGGGATTCGCCCTCTTCGAGGTACGGCGCGCGGTACACGTTCATCCCCTCCTCCGTCAGGCCGCACAGTACGGTGGCAGGCAGGATGCGCTCGACGAAGACGTTCTTGTCGAGGAGCATCTCTTCGTCACCAGGCGAACGCATAGCCTGGAAAATCTTGCGCGCGGATTCCGGCCAGTCACCCAGGCTATGGGTTTGACGATGGCCTCCATATAGGCTATACCCTCGACTTTTTCTTGGTTGCGGAAGGCCAGTTGAAACCGAGCGCCGAGCCCCAGTCGTGGACAACGAACGTAGCGTTCTCGGTGACTCCGGCCGCGTCAAACCACGCGTCGAGGTAGCGCGCGTGGTCCACGAAACGGTACGAGCCGCCGGGCGCTTTGCCCGATTGACCCATGCCGATGAGGTCGGGCACGAGACACCGCACCATGTCCCCCAGGTGCGGGATGATGTTCCGCCACAGGTAGGAGGAGGTGGGATTGCCGTGGAGAAAGACGATGGGATCGCCCTTGCCCACATCGATATACGCGATCTCGCTATCGAGGACTTCAGCACGTCTTCGTTCGTAGTGGTCTGCGTCACTGATAACATCGCTCATGGATGTCTCCCAAACCGGCTTTTGGCCATCGGCGCAAACGGCATAGACACTATATCGAAAGCTGGATAGCCAGGGGAAGAGCCGTGTTCCGGCGCCGCAACTAGCCCGCCCTTCCCTCTCTCGTTCCCACGCTCCTCCGTGGGAATGCATACGGCTCCTGAAAGACTCAGTTCCCGAAGCCATCAAGGCGAACGTAGCCAAATTGTTCTTTGCACAACTCGCGGTAGACGCCGTCCGTTTGAATGAGCTCGTCGTGGGGCCCTGCTGCACGAGCCGCCCGTCGTCCAGGACGACGACCTGATCGCAATTGACAACGGTCGAAAAGCGGTGAGCAATGACTAATGTTGTGCGCCCGTTCATGAGTTCGGCGAGTGCTTCTTGGATGATATTCTCCGCGTGGGAATCCAGATTGGAGGTAGCTTCGTCGAGGATAAGGTCCGCGGATCCCTCGGGAACGCGCGCGCGATGCTGAGGCGCTCCTTTTGACCGCCGCTTAGTTTCACGCCGCGTTCGCCGATCAGGGTGTCATAGCCCTCCGGCAGATCATCGACGAATTCGTCCACATGAGCCATCTTCGCGGCTTCGAGCATCTCCCCCTCGGTCGCGCCTCGCCGTCCGTAAAGGATGTTCTCGCGAATCGAACTGCTAAATAGGATGGTGTCCTGCTGTACAATGCCGATGTTCTCCCGTAACGAATTCAGTTTGATTCCGCGGACGTTGTAGCCATCGATATAGACGCCGCCGAGGAACGCATCGTAGAAGCGGGGCACGAGGTTTACGAGTGTGCTTTTCCCCGCCCCGAACCGGCCTACAATCACGATGGCCTCGCCGGGTTTCACCTGGAATGAAATGCCACGGAAAACCGGTTGATCGGGGATGTAAGCGAAGTGCAAATCTCGAAACTCGATATGCCCTGTGGGTTGTTCAAAGGCGACGCGCCCGGTTCGTCTTCGACGTCGGGCGTTTCGTCGAGCATTTCGAAGATTCGGTCCATGGAGGCGAGGCGTTCCTGCACGATATTTGAGCAATCGGCCAGTCGGTGCGTCGGCAAGTATAGATGGGAGATGAACCCGAAGAACCAGACGAAATGGAGAAAGCTGAGGTCGCCTTGGATGACCCGGTATCCGCCGTAAGAAATCACGACGAGCGGCCCGACGGCTGCCAAGGATTCGGCGGCCGCCATCTGCGTGGACTGAATGCGAACTCGGCCTAGCACTTCGGAATAATAGTGCGTGTGTCTGCGGAAGAATCGGATCTGTTCGCTCTTCTCGCGGACGAAGGCCAAGACCACCGGAAGACCGGATATCTTCTCGGTGACCTCGCCGGACATTTCGGACACTTCTTCCTGGACGCGCTGGGCGGCCCTCCTCATTCGCGGGTTTATGAAGGCAATAGCAAGGGCGTAGAGAGGCAGAGTTACAAGGCTCACGGAAACCAAGCGCCAGTCCATGATGAAGAGGGCAACGACGACACCCGTGAGAAACAGCGAATCGACAGCAACTGAGATGATTCCGCAATCCAGTATTCCCTGGGCGGCATTAACATCGTTGATGAACTGCGAGATGGTCTGACCGGTACGCCGATTCGAGTGATAGGCCAGGCTCAGGCGTTGAGTATGGCGGTAGAGGTCGCTGCGCAGGTCGAAAATGGTGCGGTTCCCAGCGAGTTCAGCTAGATAGGTGCGGTAATAGGTGCGCGGAACACGTACCTCGCAACCAACATGCCAAGCACCAACCATACGCGAACCAGCTTTTCTTGGCTATCGAATTCGAGCTTGACCAGGTAGTCGAAGATCAAGCCCAACGCGAGAGGCAGCAATAGCGCGAGGTTGAACTTGAGAACGCCGCAGCCAACGGGGCCGGCGCATATGAGCTGATAGGGCTACGCGTAACTCAGAAATCGCGAGAATGAAGATGACATGGAATTGCAAAGATACCACAGAGCGGCGAAGCCGTACTGGGATAACAGGGCTAGGGTCGAGACCACATGATAACCAGTTATCTAAGGGGGCGACAGCACCCCAGGTTGACCAAGCATGGATTACAATCTACACTGGACGCCGAAGGCGCCAGTTTCGGCGGAGTAAAGGAGCTACCTATGCCAAGAGTCCTCGTGACCATCGCTGACGGAAACGAAGAACTGGAGGCCATCACCATCGTCGATCTGTTAAGGCGGGCCGAATTCGATGTCACTATCGCCGGCCTCGGCGAAGGCCCCATCACGGCAAGCCGCGGCACCGTCATCACGCCGGACAAATCGCTCGAACAGGCCCTCGAAGAGGATTACGATATGGTCGTCCTTCCGGGTGGGCTGCCAGGTGCCGACAATTTGAACAACGACTCGCGTGTGCAAGAGTTGCTCAAGACGATGGCCAACAGCGGCAAGTTTGTCGGCGCCATCTGCGCCGCGCCCTATGTGCTCGCCAACGCGGGAGTCCTCAGCGGAAAACGGGCTACGGCTTACCCCGGCTTTCTAGAGCGCATGGATTTGGACGATGTCGAAATTACCGACGGCGTCGTGGAACGCGACGGCAAGGTGATCACGTCGCGGGGGCCGGGTACGGCCATGGATTTTGCTCTGGAATTGATCGAGGCGCTTGCCGGACGGGAGAAGCGGGACGAGGTTGAAGAAAAACTGGTTCGCCCTTAGCCCGGTTAACGTTCCTGGTTAGGCCGACCGCATCGGAGGAGTCGCGCAATGGAAGAACCCGTCGATCCTGTCTCCAGTTCGCCGCGGACCCAACGGCCACAGGGTCCGCTGACGCCTCCGTCGCCAAGCAAGCCCACGCACAAACAGGAACTCTCGGGCGTCGTGACGACCGTACACCGCAGAAGCGGCCACCATGGCGGCGAGCATATCCTGGACACCAGCGTTGGCGCTGAGGAGTATAACGAAATTGTGATCCGCGTAAAGGGATCAGAACTAGGCCATCTCGTCGGCAAAACCGTGCGCCTGCGATTTTGAAGCCAGGCCCAGCCCTCCCGAAGCGGGAACACGGCAAGGAGCCCCGCATGTACTATTCCGGAATCTCCGATGAAGCGGGTCAAGATATCGACACGCAGATCGAAGCGCACCGCGAACTGGGGTGGAGATACGTCGAACTGCGCACGGTCGGTCGTGAGAATATCACCGCCATGTCCGACGAGGCCTTCGACCGGGTCTGCGGCGCTCTCGCTTCGGCGGGATTGCATGCCTCCTGTTTCGCTTCGGCTATCGCCGACTGGGCGCGGCCTATCACGTGCGACCCCATGATCGATATCGACGACCTCGCGCGCGCGATTCCGCGAATGCGCCGCCTCAGCACACCCTACATCCGGATCATGAGCTACCCGAACGACGACAGCCGCCCGCTAAGCGAAAAGGATTGGCGTAACGAAGCCATCGCCCGAACGAAGACCCTCGCCAAGATGGCCGAAGACGGAGGCGTCACGCTGCTCCACGAGAACTGCGCAGGTTGGGGCGGCCTCTCCGCCGAAAACAGCGCCATCCTCCTCGGCGAAGTCGACAGCCCCGCGCTCCGCATCGTCTTCGACACCGGCAACCCCGTCACCTGCGGGCAAGACCCCTGGGAGTATTACAAGACCGTAGAGAAAGACATCGCCTACGTCCACATCAAAGACGCGCGCCGGGTCAGCGGCAAGGACGAATACGCCTACTGCGGCGAAGGCGACAGCCGCGTCGCCGACATCCTCGCCGACCTCATCGCCAATGACTACGATGATGGAGTCTCGATCGAGCCCCACCTCGCTGCCGTCATCCACACCGGCCAGCAGGATGGGAACGCCCAGGAGATGTACGATTCCTATACCGAATACGGAAGGCGGCTCATGGGGCTCGTCGAAAGGATCGCCAGCGAAACGGGTTAGCCAATGGCGAACCGCAACATCCCCCTGCTGGTCGATTTCCTGGCGAACTCAAACTGGGAAACTCACTCCGAGACAAGGTCCGATTGGGATGGTTACTTCAGGATTGGCAAGCTGGGACCTGGATCGTACCGTATTCGGAGTCGCGACTACGCGCATCCCGGCGAAATCTCGAACGTAACGCTCGACACGGGAATGGACGCCACTGTAGACATTCCTGTAATCATCGATACCTTCATCTCCGGCCGGATTGTCGATAAAGATGGGCAGCCCATTGAGAACGCGGGCGTAAACGCCATGACAAATCAAGAGAACAGGGGTATGACATCAACTTCGGACGAGGATGGGAACTACTTCGTCTTTGGCTTCCTCGGACCTGGGTCCGGATTCGAAGTTGGTGTCAGCAAAGTCGGATTCGCCCTTCAACTCACCGAGAATATGAACGTTCCCAACGGAGGTTTGACTGGGCTCGATTTCGTGATGCCGCCGGAATCTACACTGAGCGAGACTGTGGTCGATCCCCAGAGCAATCCGCAAGGTGAGGTAGGATTAGACCTCAGGCCGCTCTACGGCTCAACATCATCAGTGGGCCATTTCTCTCACTGCTCGGGGCCAGATGGCAGCTTCACTATTCCCGAGCTTGGCGGGGGAGTGTATCGCATTATCGCGATAATTCCAGGCAGAAATGTCTCCTCGCTAGCTAACGAAGTAGCTCAAATCGAGGCCGGTCGGGCTGAACACATCAAGGACCTCGTTCTTGTTTCGTATGCCGACGGCGGAATGGAAATTACCGGGACCATTCTCGACTCGCTCGGCCACGCGATGAGATCGGCGTAGTGACGCATGTTCGCTGCGTCCTCCACCCTCGAATGAAGACGTTCTAGTAAGCGCAAGCCATGATCCGCTTCGCCATTGGCCCCGAGCGCTTGAGGAAGCGTCTCGAGCACCGCGTCGTCATTGGTACCGCCCGCTTCGTAGGCGCGCTTAACATGCTCGAGGGCCTTCGCTTCATCGCGCACATCCTGTCCCCCGAAGAGGTAGACCCGCCCCATAAGCCAATGCGCTACGGAGCTGTTGTCATGCGTTTAGATATACGCGTCGAGCTTCGCCTGGGCCTCCTTGTACTTGTGCGTGTTGACCAGCTTCTCGCACTCGGCAAGCTCGGGGTCCAAGTTTTCCGTCTCCACCACCGCCTCGCCCGACGAGCCCGTATCTACGATCATCGTCGCGCCCGCGGTCTCTTCGCCCCCCGTATTCGTCAACTTCGAACCCATCACCACATGCTGCAGCTCGACATTAAGGACCAACGAATTCTTTTGGCCCTCGCGAATAACGTTGACCGGCGTCTCCGCCGTGCCGATGCGCCGTATCGAAGCTAATAGCGGGATGCCAGCGGTCGATAGCAGCGATACGGATTCGCCCGACCGAAACGCCCCCTTCTCCATGTGGCCGGTGACGCTCGTTTCTTCGCCAGACAGGGCAAAAACGGACTCAATAGTAAATTCGTTAACCGTGTCGTTGGACATTCGAGTCGTTCTCCATAGACCTTTGCCGCCTCGTTGTGCTACGGGTCGCTTCCCGCCTTCCGTACCATCTATTCAATTCGATATTTCAAGCCGCGATGAGCGTGCGCCGGACCCGGCTGCGGCGGCGCGGTTGCGGCGAATTCGGCGCCGCGCTATAATTTCTTTGTCAGGTGATCTGGGCAGTCTTCCACGGGCTGCCACTACCAGGAGACGGGCATTGCCTCCTTTCAGCCCAACCGGTGGCTCACCGCGCAAGACCTCTCCATCTTTGGAGCAGTACATCGAGGCCATCGCCGACCGGGTTCAGGTAAGCCGCCCCGCGGCGTCCCGCGCCGTCCGCGAACTGGCCGACAAGTGCTACGTCGAACACAGAGCGTATGGCTATGTCGGTCTCACGCAAAGAGGCTATTCCCTCGCGGAAATCCTCACCGCACACCACAAAGCGCTCTACGAATTCCTCACCGAGATACTTGGCTACGACGAAGATTGGGCCGATCAGGAAGCCTGCCGGTTTGAGCACCAGGTCGAGGACAAACTGGTCGCGCGGCTCGGCAAGTTGCGTCAATTCTTCGTCGAGGACGGAGACACGCAAATCCGATGGCAACAATTGCTGGAAAAAACGCAGTAACTGCGGCAGTCTTCGCCGCCTTCGTCTTCGCGCTGGCACAGAGTGTCGTCCACGCGCAGGATGCGGACGCACTCCGCGACGCGCGCGAGCAGATGGTGGCCACGCAAATCACGCCCGCCCTTTTCGGCCGCACACCCGTGAAGGACGAGGCCGTGTTGCGCGCAATGCGCACTGTCCCGCGGCACGAATTCGTTCCCGCCCAACTCCGGCGCGATGCGTATCGAGACACACCACTGCGCATCGGGCAAGGGCAAACGATCTCCCAACCCTACATCGTCGCCACCATGACCGAGGCGCTTCTGCTTAGGGCGGAGCACGTCGTTCTCGAGATTGGCACGGGCTCCGGGTATCAGGCCGCCGTGTTGGCCGAGATCGCGCGCGACGTCTATACGATTGAAATCGTCGAGCCGTTAGGCCGAAGGGCGGCCCGCATCTTGAAGAAACTCGGCTACACAAACATCCACACCCAAATAGGCGATGGCTACAAAGGGTGGCCCGAACATGCGCCCTTCGACGCGATTATCGTCACCGCGGCGCCGGACCATGTGCCTAAGCCGTTGGTCGAGCAATTGAAGCCAGGCGGGCGGATGGTCATACCGGTGGGGCCGCAAGGCGGCTCTCAACGGCTCATGCTCCTCGAGAAGACAGCGGATGGAAGGATCAAGGAACGCGCAATCGAGCGTGTGAGATTCGTGCCGTTAACCGGGGAACAGGTGGACAAGACGGCAAGGTGAAAGCACTCTGGCCTAATCCACAAGGGGACGCAGAAATCACAGAACCACGGCCAAGGTGGCATGGGCTTCCAGCCCATGGATCACGGGCAAGATACCCCTGCCACTAGCCCGGATACCGGCAAAACCTTGCCCACTTTCACCAGATCCAGATGCGGTTCAGAGAGTCAGTCTATCTCTGTGAGCTCCGTGCCCTCTGTGTCCAAGACAGCCGAGTCGTCAAAAGATCTTGCGCATAATAAGAACCACTATTAGACACTCTCGCCGTCACCAAATTGACTGGTGGCGCTGTGGTCTCTAAAGTAGAGCCACGATTTGCGGCGGCCGGGGCTGGCTCCGCGCAACTAGAACGACCGGAGGGAAGTTAATGCCAGAGATGGAAGCGGGCCGGATCGCCTATTTCGAGAGCGAATATGTGCCCACGGAAAAGGCGCAGGTAAGTATTCTGACCCACGCGTTCAATTACGGGACGGGGCTCTTCGAGGGGATTCGGGGCTACTATAACGAAGACGAAGACCAAGTACTGATCTTCAAGCTGCGCGAGCATATCGACCGCATGGTGCGAAATTTCGGCATCTTGAAGATGGAGATCCCCGAATCGCCGGAAGATCTCGAGAAGATTTGCACCGAACTCGTCAAACGCAGCGAATTCAAGGAAGACGTGTACATCCGGCCGATCTGCTATAAGGACGACCACATCCTAGCGCCCAAACTGACCGGCGTGGGTTCGAAGTTCTGTTGTTACGTCATCAAGCTGGGCGACTACGTGGACGTGTCCGGTCTCGACGTGGGTGTGGCCTCATGGCGGCGCCTCTCGGACAACGCGATCCCCAGCCGCGCAAAGACAACCGGCAGTTACGTGAACTCGGCGCTCGCCTCCGACGAAGCGGCCCAGGCCGGATTCGACGAGGCCATCGTGTTGCGCGAAGACGGATCCGTCGCTGAAGGAAGCGCCATGAACCTGTTCCTCGTGTTGGATGGCAAACTCATCACGCCGCCGCCCTCCGCCGACATTCTCATTGGCATCACACGCGCCACGGTGCTGCAGCTCGCCCACGAAGAATTCGGTCTCGAAGTCGTCGAGCGCAACGTCTCGCGCACCGAGCTATACGTGTGCGACGAACTCTTCTTCTGCGGAACCGGAGCCCAGATCGCGCCCGTGCGTTCCGTCGACCACCGCCTCATCGCGAACGGCGAAACCGGCCCCGTCACGAAGAAGTTACAGGACTTCTATTTCGAGGTAGTCCAGGGAAAGGTAGAGAAATACCGCCACTGGTGCACCCCCTGCGAATAATCGGAGGGCCGCGCCGGGCCCGAGCATGCCCCCCCTCCTTCTTGAACCACGAATGGACACCAATGAACACGAATGTTTTCACGATTTGTGGATATTCGTGTTCATTCGTGGTTCCTCTTCTCCCAAGAGATACTCGTAAACCCACGGTTGACTTTCCAGCAATAGGTAAACGTCCCCCATTCTAACGTCCCCCCGTCTGGGTTTCCCCGCCGTTCCCCCCAGGGT
>CAYNZS010000032.1:0-552 GCA_964401695.1 uncultured Nitrospirales bacterium | reverse complement strand
CAGTGGGAAGGAGGCCAGTCGGACGGAGTTCGCCCTGGGGTCGTCGCGCTTGGGCCAGTAGACGTCCCACGCGGAATCGGTGTGGCGCGGCGTGGCCTGGGAAACAATGGGTGAATCATTGACGGGAGACAGGATGAGTTTGGATTGGAAAGGGCTGAAAACGAGTGTAGGCGTATAGAAATATAGGCCGGATGGATGGTGAGGTGTTCGCAGAATTAGCAGGCGAATGTCCCCTTCTTCCCAATCGAAACGCACAAGAAATACTGCGCCTCCGCGTCCCTGCCCCTAACGCCCGCAATTCTGAAGTGAGGACTTGACAGGAGAGATTCATTGTGGCATAATCAGCGCATTACGAGGAATCAGCTTTCTTTGAAGTAACCATACTGATGGAGGTACTCACGACATGAACAACGAAGCTCCCAAGATTGAGGCAGTGAAGAAAACTGGGAAGGGGGTAGGGCTAGGAACGAAATTGAAACCCTTGAGGACGACGTTCCGGCTGTCGCCCTCTTGCACTGAAGATCTTCGCAAGCTCGCGAGTTGGATGGGTAT
>CAYNZS010000031.1:0-22403 GCA_964401695.1 uncultured Nitrospirales bacterium | reverse complement strand
CGGTACAGACAAACAACGAGGCGGAGCGCCAAGCCCCGCCTCACTTCACCGTGTTCGGCCCCGCCACGGCGCTCGGATCGCTTTCCAGCATTGCCCTATCCTCCGGGCGGGCAGCACTCAGTCTATCACAGCAAGTACTGGCCCCAAGGCCACACGACTAACAAACAGGAGATTCTCTCATTGCCGATGGCTCAAAGAATAGGGGCTTGACAAAGGATCGTCAATCGCATCTTGCCATTACTTGAGTCCACGCGAATATGCAGACCCCGTTCGCTACGCTGCCGCTGGGCGGTTCGAGAAAGAACTCCGCTTCAATTTGCATTTCGATGGGGGCCAGATCCCACAATCCCGCGGCCGAGTCGTCCGAAGTAAATAAAGCAGAAACCGTTACGTTTTGGCCAACCACCGGCGGAGATGGACTGATGGTCACGCAAATGTCGTCCTGGGCCTGGGCCGCGCCCGAGGCGAACGCTGCCACTGTCAGGGCGGTGAAGAGCGATGCCGTCGCGAAAAAGCCACGACCCTGGAATCCATAATCGCAATCTCCGGTCTTCGAAGTTCACATTCCGTTTACAATTCTATCATGGCAAATTTATCATACGACTCAGCAGCACCGATTATACCCGATCCTCCCAATAGGTCGCCCACAACCAAGGCGCACTAATGGCACGGGATGGCCCGAGGGCTCGTGCCCGGCTAACTGAGCGCGCGCACCTCGTCCGCGCCCTGGAACAACAGCCAATATATGTGCTCCAACCACGCCGATAAGCGGTCGAATGTAATCACTTTAGCGGGCGCGAACGCTTCTTCCCACTCCTTCGCCAGAGCGCCGCTGTCGCAACCCGTGAGATAAACCAACTGCAAACCGCCGCCCGTGCCGTCGGGCGCGGCGTCTTCCGGACGGATCTTGAAGTGCCGCGTGTGGAGCCCCGCGTCGGTTCCATGCGACAGGACGAATACGAAGCTCCCTTCGGTCAGGGCGGAAGCCAAGGCTTGCTTCGTCAACGGCGCGACGACGACGGAATCCTCGCCCCACTTCTCGATGGACACTTTCGCGATGGGATAGAATCCGAGGTCGAAGAGCCAGTGGGGGAGCAGGTCCATATCGTCGTACAACAGGTACGCTTGAGCGGGGGCGCCCTCGCCGCGTGTAAGGGTTGACGCCTGAAGGGTCATGGCCAACGCGACTCCGGCCGCGATGACGAGCGCGGTGTGCCCGGCGAGCGAGCCAAGCATAACGATCCGGTATTTCGCGAGCCGACCGAAGAGGGGAAAAGGCCTCCACGAACCCCGAAATGCCCACCACGTGGCGAAGGCCCACACCACGAGCCAACACAAGAACGCGCGGCGAACCACCATGAGCGCCGTAGGCTCTAACGCCGTCCCTTCGTACCAATCGCGCCGGAAGACCAGGATAAGCGAAAGCGTCACCGAGACGGCGCTATACAGTAATACGATTGCGAGCAGGATGGCATGAATGCAGAGCGCTTGATTGTAATGGAGGTCCGCGTAATTGTTGTCTTTACGCGACTTCAGGTAACCCAGAAAGGGCGCGGTCCCGCAGTAGAACGAGGCGGCCAGCAGACGAATGGGCCGCGGCGGGATGGGCTCGTCTGATTCCATACACATTCGCCTGAGGCCCTTTCGCCAACAAAGCCTTATTTCATCCTCTTGATACATTCCACAACCAAATCGGATAGCACCGGCTCAAGAGCGTTAGCCGTAGCAATAATTTCTTCAATTTTGGCCGGCTTCAGCGCGTCCGGCAGGCATTCGTCGGTGATCGCCGAGAAGCCGAGCACCTTTAGGCCTGCATGAACCGCCACAATAACCTCGGGCACCGTGCTCATCCCGACGCAATCCGCGCCCGCGATTCGCATGAGGCGGTATTCGGCGCGCGTTTCCAGGCAGGGCCCGAGACAGCCCAAGTAGACGCCCCGTAGCAGCTTGACGCCCTTTGCCAACGCGACAGACTCGGCTAGCTCGATCAATTTATTTGTGTACGGCTCGATCATATCCGGGAATCGCGGTCCGAGTGAGTCGTCATTGGGGCCTATGAGCGGATTGTCGCCCATAAAGTTAATGTGGTCCGTGATGAGCATGAGGTCGCCGGCCGCGAATTGGGGATTCAGTCCGCCTGACGCGTTCGACACGATAAGGGTTTCGATCCCGAGCGCCTTGGCCACCCGGATGGGAAAGGTCACCTCCTGCAAAGAGTGTCCCTCGTAATAGTGGTAACGCCCCGACAGCGCAACGACTTCCTTGCCGCCGAGCGTACCGATAACCAAGTCGCCCGCGTGGGTATCCACTGTCGATTCGGGGAAATGGGGTATGTCGTCATAACTGATCCGGGCCGTCACCTTCATTCGGTCGGCCAACCCGCCAAGGCCGGTGCCCAATACGATGCCAATCTTCGGTTTCGCCTTGCTCGCCTTACGGATCGCGCGTACTGCTTCGTTGATGGAGCGTTTCAGTTCTGACACGTCGAACCCTTTCGTTTTCGGAGGTTGAATCTGGGATGGGGCAGCGTATCGCGCCCGCCGCAGAGCATACGCAAGGCGTGTGATAAAATCACCTTCCACCTAGCCTTGTCCGCCGTCGCAGTACAAAACCGGTGAGCCGTCGTGCATCGATCCTATGATTTCGGTATCATACCGGCGCCTGTAGAATTCGCGGAACATCGCCGCGACACCGTTGGAACCAACCAATCGCCTCGAAAGCCCTAATTGTGGAAGTGTCTGAAGAGATGGCCATCGTCAATTCGCTCGGAATGCACCTGCGTCCGGCGCAACAGCTCGTGCAGGTCGTGCTCAAGTTCAGTTGCGATGTCAACATCTCCAAGGATGGCCACCAAGTTAACGCCAAGAGCATAATGGGTTTACTTACGTTGGCGGCGGCCTGCGGCACCCGGCTCAAAATCGTTTGCAGGGGCGATGACGCGCAAGAGGCCATCGACGCCGTTCGCGAACTCGTCGAATCGGGATTTGGGGAAGAGTAGTGGAGCTTTTCATCAAGGGTATAGGCGTCTCGCCGGGAGTGGCGATCGGGCCCACGCTCGCCTACCGGGTCCACGCCATCGAAGTGCCCCAGCATTCCATTGACGACGCGGCCGCCGAACTTCAGCGGTACGATGAGGCCGTCGAACATGTGCGCGAGTCGTTGGGCCAAATCATCGATCAGACGACCGACGAAGTGGGCGAGAACTACGCGGCCATATTCGAAACTCACATGGAAATGCTCGACGATGTGACGCTGCGCCCGGATATCGAGCGCCAACTCAACGAAGATCGCGTCAACATCGAATATCTCGTCGACGCGAAGATCAAAGAGATGACCGCCACGTTGAAGACTGTGGACGACCCCATTTTTAGGGAGCGTATCGCGGATTTCGTCGATCTGGGACGGCGGATACTCTATGCCCTGATGGGTGAGGAAGAGGAGAGCCTCGATCATTTCGAGACCCCGTCGGTCGTGGTGGCCCACGAGTTGACTCCCTCGGAGACGGCGAAGATGGATATGGCCAATACCTTGGCCCTCGCAACCGACGAAGGGGGGCCCACTTCCCACATGGCGATTCTCGCCCGCGCATTCGGGATTCCCGCGGTCGTCGGCCTGCGGCATGTCGGCGCGCGCGTCGGCGTAGGGGACCAGGTGATAGTCGACGGCAGCAACGGCCAAGTCATCCTGCGGCCCAGCGAGGCGACCGTCGATAAGTACATGCGCGAGAAGGAACGCCAGGACCGGGAACGCCAAGCCCTTATCTCGGCGGGGACCGGGAAGGTCAGCACTACTCTTGATGGAACCGAGGTCCAGACGCTTGCCAACATCGAGTTTCCCATCGAGGTGAATGACTCGCTCAAGGAAAAATGCCAGGGGGTCGGGCTGTACCGCACTGAATACCTGTTCATGAACCGAAAGGCGTTGCCCACCGAAGACGAACAGTTCGATGTATACAAACACGTTGCCGAATCCTTGTCCCCGTTGCCCATAACCATGCGGACCCTCGATATCGGTGGCGACAAGATGGTTCGCTATCTGGGCGATCATGTCGAGTCGAACCCGCAGCTTGGCTGGCGTTCCATCCGCTTCTGCCTCGACCGGCCCGATATCTTCAAGGCCCAGCTTCGCGCTATGTTGCGCGCCAGCATTCATGGGACGGTGAATATCATGTTCCCCATGATTACCGGGGTTGACGAATTGCGCGAAGCAGTGGGCATCGTCCAGCAGGTCCGCGACGACCTTGAGGCGCGGGAAGTCCCATTCGACCGGAACGTGCGGGTGGGGTCCATGATCGAGGTCTCCTCCGCCGTCGTTATGGCTCAGGAGCTCGCCCGCGAGTGCGACTTTTTTAGCATCGGCACGAACGACCTCATCCAATATTGCCTGGCCGTGGACCGCGTCAACGAGCGCACGGGGCCCCTCTACAAGCCCCATCATCCGGCGGTGCTGCGCATGTTGAAGCAGGTGATTGACGCGACCCGCAAGGCCAATATTCCGTGCTCCATCTGCGGTGAAATGGCCGGCGATCCCCTGTTTACCGAAACCCTGATTGGCATGGGCTTCAAATCGCTGAGCATGTCCGCCGTCTCCTTGCCGCGCATTCGCGCCGAAATCGCCAATACCAAAGACCTCGCCGCCAAGCGATTCGCCAACAACCTTCTCCGGAAAGGGTCGGCAGCCGAAATCATACGCCTCTTGACGAAACGCGCCAAGAGCCGCGACACGCTTCGCTTGTATCGCTCGGGGAAACAAGCGCCCGGCGCAGCGAGTCCAATCTAGCCCGGCGGCCCTGTCCGCCGAGAACGTTTGAGAATGTGGGAACGTTTGGGAATACAGGAACATTTGAGAATACACCCATCCTTGGCGCTGCGCGCTTCATGGCAGCTGGGACGGCCCGTTGGGATTTGCCCGTGAAGAAGAGAATCGCCATACTCGGCTCAACCGGCTCCATCGGAAGAAGTGCCCTCGATGTCGTGCGCCTGTGCCCCGAGCGCTTCGATGTCGTGGCCCTGTGCGCGCGAAGCGATTGCGGACTGCTCGCCGATCAGGCGCGCGAATTTCGGCCGGAGGCGGTGGCCCTCAGCGATGCCTCGGCGGCGGCTCGCCTCACGAATCAAGGCCTGAGCGCCGAAATATTGCCCGGCGAAGAGGGCGTCGCCGAACTGGCGTCGCGCCCGGTGGACGTGGCCCTTTGCGCGATGGTGGGCGCGGCGGGGTTGACCCCCATCCTGAATGCCATAGACGCAGGTTCAAACGTTGCGCTCGCCAATAAGGAGCCGCTCGTGATGGCGGGCGAGCTCATCATGGAACGCGCCCGCGCGAAGGGCGTGAAGGTGTTGCCCGTGGACAGCGAGCACAGCGCCATATTCCAGTGCCTTCACGGCCACGATCCGGACGAAATACACAAAGTCTATCTCACCGCTTCCGGCGGGCCCTTCTATAGAACGCCGCGCTCCGAACTCCAAGATGTAACCCCGGCCCAGGCGACGAAGCATCCCACATGGGATATGGGCCCGAAGATTAGTGTCGATTCGGCGACGCTGATGAATAAAGGACTCGAATTGATCGAGGCCATGCATCTCTTTGACCGGCCGATGGACTCGTTTGAAATCGTCATTCACCCGCAAAGCATCGTCCACGGGCTGGTCGAATTCACCGACGGAGGCATCCTGGCCCATATGGGCGTTACGGACATGAAACTGCCCATCCAGTTCGCACTGACCTGGCCCGAACGTGTAAAATACGCGATTGCCAAGTTGAACTTGGCGACGATGGGCGCGCTTACCTTCGCGGCGCCCGACTTCTCGGAGTTTCCCTGTTTAGGACTGGCCATGGACGCCGCAAGGCTCGGAGGAACTGCGCCCGCTGTGTTGAATGGAGGGAACGAAGAGGCCGTCGCCGCCTTTTGCCAGGCGCGCATTCCTTTCACGCGCATCCCGGAAATTGTTGAGGCGACGCTGCGTTCGGCGGACGCTCCCAAGGACGCCACGCTCAAAAATGTTCTCGCCGCCGACGCTGACGCGCGGCGAAAGGCCAACGAAAAGATTGACGCGGCCGGAGTAAAAATCTCGTGATATTCAATATAGCCATATTCTTGCTGGTACTGGGGATTCTGATCTTCATCCACGAGATGGGCCACTTCCTCGCGGCCAAAGCTTGCGGGGTGTACGTGGATCGCTTCAGCCTTGGGATGCCTCCCCGCCTGTTCGGGTTCAAGTACGGGGAGACCGACTATTGCGTTGGACTCCTGCCCATTGGCGGCTACGTCAAGATGGCCGGGCAGGAAGACGCCCCGATGGAAGAGGAAGAGCGCGAGGCCACCTACGGACACGTCCCGCAAGAACGCTGGTTCAGTAGCAAATCGAAGGCACAGCGGGCCATCATCCTTTTTGCCGGGCCCGCCATGAATCTGGTCTTGGGCTTCGTGGTGTACGGCCTCATCGGCGCCATGGGCTTCGAGGTCCCGGCCATGAATTTCGAGAGCCGAATCGGGACGGTCATGGCGGACATGCCCGCCGCCGACGCGCCTATGTTCCTCGTCACCGGCGCTCTCAAGGATGTGGATACTTCTGGCGAACCGGATGCGCGCGGCTGGAGGACGGGCGACTATATCCGCTCGATCGACGGCGATGCCGTTTCGCGGCCCATTGACATTCTATACGGAAGCGCACTGAACGGAGACGAAGTTGTCCAGGTGGAAATTGAAAGGGCGCTCGCCGACGGATCCACGGCCCGATATCTTTCTCCTATTCTCCCAAGATTGGCGGACAAGGATGCCGCGCTAGCCACTTTTGGCATTGGGTTTTTCCAGACCGCGCTTGTGAGTTCGGTGATGCCGGGCACTCCCGCGGATGCCGCGGGTATACGAAGCGGCGATATTGTAAGGCGTTCCGATGGCGCTGTGGTCGATAGGGACGAGTTTTCCAAGAAGGTGAGAGAGCTCGAATCCGATGTGCCGCTGCAAATCGAAATCGGCCGTGGCGGCGAAACGCTCGATTTTATTCTTCAACCTGAGACCGAGGGGGAGATCGAAGGCCTTTTCTTTAAGCCCGCAATTCGGCCGGTGGTAGCCCTCAGGGAATCCCAACGGCTGACATTGGATGAGGTCTCTTCGGCGTTGGCGTCCCGGACGGGCCTGCGCAAGGGAGACACCGTCATCTCGTTGGACGGCGATACGGCCGTTGACGTAGCCATGAACGAACTCCGCCCCTCGGATTCGGACACGTTGGTGAGCGTCGAGATTGAGCGGCCCGCGCGCTTCTTCGGGCTTCTCGGCAGAGGTAGTAGCTTGACCGTGAACCTCAGCCCGCGCGACCTGTGGGCAGGCCGCACCGGCGCGGACATCGAGAAGCCACCCGAAGTTGCGGGCGCGACGGAAGCGGTGACGAAAGCGACCGATATTCAGCGGCGGGACACCATCGTAGAAATTGACGGACAACCCGCCACGATCCAGCTCCTTCGCGATCTCGGGTTAGGCCGGATTGGCGACACTATTCCGGTAAAGGTCCACAGGCCTGCCCTTTTTCTAGGAATCGGACAGAAAGAGAAGAACTTCGACACAGAAATCACGATAAGCTCCAAGCAGAGAATAGGAGTCGTCTGGGGCATCGACACTGTCATGCACAAAGTGCCCGCCGCGGAGCTCATCCCGCACGCGTGGAACGAGAGCGCCCGCGCGGTCAAGCAAGTCGGCTCGACGCTCCATGCTCTCATCACGGGCAACGTGAGTCCGAAAGCCTTAGGCGGCCCTGTGATGATATTCCAGGTTACGGTGGATGCGGCGAACTCGAGTTTGAACCGCCTCCTTGGAATTCTCGCCATGATCAGCGTCAATCTGGCCATCTTCAATTTGTTGCCGCTGCCCGTTCTCGACGGCGGGCAGCTCGTGTTCATCGGAATCGAAGCCATCCGTCGGAAACCCGTTAGCGTCCGGACGCTTGAATATGTCCAGCAGTTCGGGCTTCTCCTAATCATTGGCCTGCTCCTCTACGTGACCTTTAATGACGCGTCCCGCTGGATCGGCAATATCATCCCTTAGCCCGGATTCTCAACGTCGAGCCGCAGCTGACACGCAACTCTCTGAAGCAATATCCATAACCCCACCTCTCCGGAAAACCATGAAAAAGATCACATGCAAATTTGGCGGCAGTTCTCTCGCCGACGCAGCGGCCATTCTCCGCGTGGTCGACATTATCCAGGCCGACGAATCGCGCCGTTTTATCGTACCTTCCGCGCCCGGTAAACGCGCGCCCGATGACAAAAAAATTACGGACCTCTTGCTCGGCTGGTTCCACATGACCCAGGACGACCTCGATCCCAAACAGCCTATTGAGATTGTCGAGGGACGCTATGTTGAACTCGTGGAAGCGCTCGATTCAACACTGGATTTTCAGGCCGAGATAGCGGCGATGGCGGCGAATGTTGCCGATTACACGATCCCGGACTATTTGATTTCCCGCGGCGAATACCTCAACGGCCGCCTGATCGCCGAGCGCCTGAACGCGGACTTCGTCGATCCGGCCGAGTTCATCAAGTTCGATTTCGAAGGGCGGCTGGATCCGGTCAGCTACGACCGCCTGGGCGAGCGGCTCTCGGGCGAGGGCCTCTTCGTCGTTCCCGGTTTCTACGGCTCCGACCCGGACGGGCGCATCAAGACCTTCAGCCGCGGCGGCAGCGACGTGACAGGCGCCATCGTGGCGCGCGCCACCGGCTCGGACCTGTACGAAAATTGGACCGACGTGTCGGGCTTCCGCATGACCGACCCCCGCATCGTTCCCAAGGCCCGCCGCATCGAGGAAATCACCTATCTGGAACTGCGCGAACTCGCGTACATGGGCGCGTCGGTCCTTCACGACGAAGCGATCTTCCCGATCCGCGACCAGGGCATCCCCATCAACATCCGCAACACAAACGATCCCAAAAACAACGGCACCATGATCGTCGCCGAGCGCGAAGCCACTCACCCCATCTGCGGGATCGCTTCCCGCGCCGGCTTCTCCATGATCAATATCGAAAAGACGCTTATGAACAAGGAGATCGGGTTCGGCCGACGCGTCCTCGGCATTCTCGAAGCATTCGGCATCAATTTCGAGCACATGCCCACCGGGATCGACACCATCTCGCTCATCGTTAAAGACGAAGAATTACAGCACCACGGCGAAGCGGTCCTCGATTCGATACAGACGCAATGCAAGCCGGACAAACTATCCATCTCGAAGGATATCGCCCTCATCGCCACGGTCGGCCAGGCCATGAACAACCACATCGGAGTTGCCGGCCGTCTTTGCGTCGCGTTGGCGGACGCGGAGATCAACATCCGCGTAATCGATCAAGGATCTTCGGAGACAAACATCATCATCGGAGTACATGCCGACGATCTCGACCTCGCGGTAAACGCCATCTACGACGCGTTTGAAACTTGGGATTAACGCAGGCGAGGGAATTGGCCGTCTTGCAGCCCGAAGAAAGCGCCATTCTCGCCGGGAGTTAAACTGCTCTAAACTGCAGCCCTTTGCACGGAGTCTCGGCAAAGGTGTCCTGTACGAAGTTAACCACCGGCTCGGGATTCGCGCCCGGTTCCGGCGAGGCGAGACGAAGGGCCGCGCCGTGGCCCAGAAAGGGGTGCAGTTCGGATTCGATGGCGACCTTATCGCGGTCTGCCATGGTCAAGATTGAACTGGACTTGAGGGCGGGAGTGTAGCTCACATCGTGAAGCGCGCCGTCTGTTTTCACGAGGCCGCGGGCTGGTTCGGGATAGGATTCGAGGTCGAGTTCAGCGAAGCGTTGAGCCAAAGCCTTCTCTTCGGACGGCGCGACGAGCACATTGAGGTGTTCCTCTTGGCTCCATTCTGAGCAGCGCACACGGAGGTGGATGAGTATCCGGGCGGCCAGCGCTTGCGCCTCTTCCGAAGCGCCTATCGACAGGCCACACAGAGCCTGAACGCATTCGTTGAGTCCCGTGATTCCTGTGAGAAACGAGGCCCTGTTCAAATCCATGAAGGGCTCGCCTTCGCGTATGACGCCGAGCAGCGCGAGCGGACCCGCATTACGCTGCTGGATCAGGCTTTCGATAAACGACTTCTTCTGCAGGTGTGCGAGCACGCACGTATCGACGAGGCGATCCAGTTGTTTATAGAGCCCTTGCTCGTCGCGGACCCGGTACGCGGCCCTGGGCAGGTTGATGGTCGCTTTGTGGACAAAAGCGCCCCAGGGCGCGAAGGGATTCACTGCGTGGGGCAAGAAAGGCGGTTCGCGATCAAAGGTGAAGCGCACGTCGCCCCATCCGGTCACGGCCTCGGCGCACGCGCACATGAATTCGCCGTACCCGTCCAACGCGGCGGATCCGTAGCTCAGACCGATGGTCAAACCTGGCGCCGGAAGCGTCTCGGATGGCGCGCCGGTGCGCGTGTACGCGCGGAGTACCGCCATGGCGAAGCGATGCGCCGCCGGCAGAAGATCGCGGTAGGCGCCGCCAGTCGGCTCGCCGCCGGGTCCGACGGGTTCCGACTCTCTGAGGGCATCCGGAACATTCCATCTGAGGCCTATTCTCGCCACCGGAGTCGATTCGCCGCGTGTCAGCGAGCTGTACGCGAATTCATGGATCAGCACTTGCGTGATGTCATCCAACTCGGCGTCTCCGAGAGTCTCAATATAGGGCGCAAAGTGAATGTTGAAGGCGTCCCAGAATACGCCGTGCGAAAAGTAGTGAGACAGAAGCAAGGTAAACCCGTTGATGTGGGCCAGGGCCGTATCGGGACGCCGCGCCGGCCGCGAGGCCCGCTGGCCGTCCGGCTGGACCAGCCCGTACCGTTTTACGTATTCGACGGAGGGCGAAATGGATCGCAGGCGGTCCACTTCGGCGAGGCCGTGTATGTGGATGTCGCCGCGCATGTGCGAATCCGCCGTCTCCTCGGAATACACTTGCGTCAGCGCGAACTCTTTCTTGACCCGCCGCGCCAGCATCCGGTCCGTCGTATCGGGGTTGAAAACGGCCTCTCCCGGCCCGGAGTACGGCGCGCAAATAATCTGCCGCGCGTCGTAGAGCGGCACACCTAGGCGCATGTGCCGTTGGCGGTGTTCATCCAATCCGCGGTCCACGAGGCGCGCGTCGACCAGTTCGCGGATTAGCGACGCGGTGACGGTCCCCACACTTGCGGCATGAACCTGCGTTTCAACTTCTTGCGCGATAGCGCCGGCGGTCTCTTCATCGAGCAAGGCTTCCCGGACCAACACACGAACAATCTTGTGGCGGTCCCAAGGTTCCAACGCGTCCCGGCTCGTGCGCACGGCGACCTTGGGAACGAGGCGCGGCGAATCCGGTTCCTCTTCTTCGCGGCCTCCATCAGCCAGCGCCATCGCCGAACGCCTTCCGTCGCCCTCGCGCAACTCCAGAATCCGCGCGCGCTTCTCGTGAAATTGATGGTACGCGCGAGCCGTGCGCGCGTGGCCCATATCGGCAAGAACGCGCTCGACCGTTTCTTGAACGCGCTCGACGGACAGGGGCCGGTCGCTCCAGCTTTTGCTCAAGTACAATGCGATAGCCGCCGCAATATTTTGCGACCGACCCAGATCGTTTCCACCCACGCTCTGAGCCGCCCGGAATAAGCTGGAAGCGATCTTCGCTTTGTCGAAGGGCTCTTCACGGCCATCCCGCTTCACGACCGCCGCGATGAGAGGTCGTTCGCCGGGTGCCGTGGCTGGAATGAGCAATTGGGCATCCAAAGAGCCGCCGACGGCTCCCGGAAGAGAATCCCCTAAATCTCGTTGCCCCTCGGAAATCATAAAGTCGGACCGGTTCTTCACATTCGTTTTCAGACGAAACCAAGGACAGCGCCGGGAAAGGATGCGGTAGAACAAGAAGAGTTGGCGCGTGCAGCCAGCAAAGACGCCTCACCCCAATCCCTGCTGCCGAGTGTATAGGACACGCCAAGAAATCGCAACCATGTGCGCGGCGTGTTTTCACACCGATCTGGAGGAGGCGCCCAACCATCCAGAAACTGAGAAGTGTGGCGCGAGGGAGAAGGCCGTTACGTGAGCATCCCCTTGAGTTCGTTCATGAACTCATTGAGATCCTTGAATTGGCGGTAAACCGAAGCGAAGCGGACATAGGCCACTTCGTCCAAGGTCTTGAGTCTATCCATCACGCTTTCGCCGATGGAGACAGTGGACACCTCGTGTTCGGATGCGCCAAACAGGGCCTTCTCGACATCGTCGATGAGCGCTTCCACTTGCTCAAGGCTCACCGGCCGTTTTTCGACCGCCTTGAGAATGCCAGCCTTCAATTTCCAGCGGTCAAAGACTTCGCGCCGACCGTCTTTCTTGATGACCATCTGCGCCACTTCCTCGATGCGTTCGTAAGTCGTGTAGCGTCGACCACAATGAAGGCACTCCCGCCTTCTTCGGATGGCCTCCCCATCTTTAGACGAACGGGAGTCAACAACTTTGACATCATCGTGGCTACAGAATGGGCACCGCATGGCGTGAAGAGTCCTCTCAATGGTGGATTATGGCGGCCGCTGGCTAGCCAATCGCAACATCTTGTGTAACGAAGAGTGTAGCATATGCTATATAGACGGTCAACAAGCGTCAAGAACAACAGCTCCTTTTCCATTGATGGACATCGGGCCGTCAGCCGGTTGAGCCCCGGGAGGCTACGGCACGTAACCCAGCGCGGCGGAGCCGTAACCAAAGCGTGACTTCTCTTTACCGAAGTGCCGTCCATTCCTATCGTCATGAGAACCAACCCACTACGCGGGAAGTTGGGAGAAGGGGTCTGAGACCAGAGAGGCCAAGAAGAAGTAGGCCGCGACATCCCCGTGACAGAGACAAATTGTGGAATATCGACCCTCCCCCAGCTCCTCCCTAAACCAGGGAGGGGGGTTAGTTCCAATGTATCGACTCACAATTGGTGCCGCTCTTGAAGGTGCGGCAAAGCGTTCGTCATCCTGAACGAAGCGAAGGATCTCGATACGCCAGAAGCCCAATGGAATAGAGGTACTTCGCTTCGCTCAGTATGACGGGCGAGATGGAAACAGCGTGAATCAATGCACGAGCACTTTCGCGCGTTTACTCGAAACGAACCAAGCGTTCAATCCCTCTCCCTGGTGTAGAGGCCTTCCAAAAAGTCCTACCGGGTGCGGCGAGGCAGGTTTTCAATTGAACTTTTTGTCACCTGAAGCAGAGATTGTTCAATGTGGTCCATTCTCGGGCGTCGAATTTTTCCCCGCGCCGCCGGTTTTTGGGTTTCTGTACTTTTTGGAAGGCTCCTGTAGGGAGGGGTTGGGGAGGGTCGAACGTGCTAGGAACTTCGCGGTCCCACCCGCGCCTCAAACAACGGCAACCGGAAACAATAGACAAGTGTTTCTTAGGAGGTGGCCTCGCCCAGAGCGTCGGCTATAGCCTGTCGCGCCACCCTACTCGCTTCGTTGCGCCAGGAGCCACGCGATGGCTTCGGGGTCGCCGTAGGCCTGGTCCCATGAATTGTGGCTGGTGTCCGGGTATTCCGTGTATTGGATGTCGCCACCCGCGCCGCGAATGGCCGCGACCATCTCGCGCGAGCGTTTGGCCGGCACGACGCGGTCGTCGGCGCCGTGGAACACGCGGATCGGAATCGTGGCCAATTTCGCGACGGCCGACTTGTCGTTACTGTCGCCCCCGCCGCATACGGGCATGATGGCGCAGAACATGTTCGCGTTTTCCGCACCGTAGGCGAACGATCCGAATCCGCCCAAGGACAGCCCCGTGAGCGAAATTCGCGATTCGTCCACGTTATAGGCGGCAAGCGTCTGCGCGATGGCGTCGTCGATATGGGCCTTCGCCGTCTCGCTCGACCACAGGTCGCCCGCGGCACATTGGGGCATGAGGACGAGGCAAGGGAAGCGCTCGGGATACTTCTGGATGACCGGCGGGAGGCCCACCTTCGTCTGCTTGACGCCGTCGCGTCCCCGTTCGCCCGCGCCGTGAAGAAAGACGACGAGCGGCCACGCTTGAGCCGGGTCGTAATTTGGGGGGACGTAGATCATCGCGCCACGCAGGTCGTCGTCGACGGTGGTCGTCATGCTAATCATGCCCAAAGCCTCTGTCTTTTCCTGCGTTGTAGCGCATCCGGCGAGCGCTACGATGGACAGGGCTGGGGCGGCGAGTTTGAAGAGAGCGCACATCGTTGGATCTCCAGATCAGTTTCGGTTGGCAGGTAGGCGAATTGGGGAACTGAACAACAGTCAAACACGAACCACGAGTCAAAGGCGGGCGGCACACGGAACGGCCGAACCGCGCCGCTCAGTCTTCCTTTGCCTTCTCCACGACCCCTTCGTTTCGATCCGCAACGCGCCGTTGATCTTTCCGTCGCGTGACTCTGCGGAATTCGTTAAAGACCCAGCGGAGCAAGTTGCGCCGACGCGACGTACTCTTGCGCCGATCCGACACCCGCCGCTCTGGTATTTGCATCTCAGCGATAACGCGACCTCCCATACTTGAGCCCGTGGCTTCCGCGAGAATCCTCCGCACGACACCGATTAGAATGCCCTAAAACCGTCCGAAACACAACCGTCTTGCGATCTATACGCTCGGGATCGCCGAAGGTTTGCCGTTGGCTGGACACAGAATCCGGGCCGCGCGTATACTTAGCACCGTTACCATGCGGCCGGTGTCGCATCCGGCGCCTTGGCCTCGTTTTGCGTTGTGATGAACTCAATCCTCGGGAGTCGATTCAGCTCTCACTTCTTTTCGGGAGGCACCCATGCCCATCGCTGATCGTGCGCGCTACAATGAAATGCTCGACAAAGCCCAGGCGGGCAATTTCGCCTATCCGGGCATCAATTGCGTCAACATGGAATCGGTAAGCGCCGCGCTGCAAGGCTTCGCCGAAGCCAATAGCGACGGCCTCATCCAGATATCGACCGGCGCCGGAGAACACGCGTCGGGCGCGCCGAAGGATATGGTGCTCGGGGCGATCTGCCTGGCCGAGTACGCGCATCGCGTCGCCGAAGCCTATGACGTCAATATCGCGCTGCACACCGACCACTGCGCCCCCGGAAAAGTGGACGGCTTTTTGCGCCCTCTCATCGCGGAGACGGCCCGCCGCCGCGCGAATGGCCAGCCGAACTTATATAGCAGCCACATGTTCGACGGCAGCGAACTGGCGCTCGACGCAAACATGAAACTGTCGGTGGATCTCCTCAAGCTCTGCCACGAAAATGACATCATCCTCGAGGTCGAGGCTGGTGTGGTCGGCGGCGAAGAGGATGGCGTAGACAATACAAACGCGCCCGCCAATAAACTTTTCACGACCTCGGAAGATATGATGGAAGTGTACGAGGCCCTTTCCTCGGTAAGTGGCGCGCGGTATATGTTTGCCGCTACGTTCGGAAATGTCCATGGTGTATACAAGCCGGGCAACGTCAAGCTGAAACCGAAGATCCTCAAGGAGGGCCAAGACGCCGTTGTCGCCAAGCACGGCAAAGAGGCCCTATTCGACCTCGTGTTCCATGGCGGATCCGGCTCGAGCAAAGACGAAATTAAAGAAACCCTCGCCTACGGTGTCGTCAAGATGAACGTGGACACGGACACCCAATACGCTTTCACACGGCCCGTCGTCGACCATATGATGAAGAATTACGATAGCGCCTTGAAGATCGACGGCGAAGTGGGCAACAAGAAGACCTACGATCCGCGATCCTACCTCAAGGCGGGCCGCGCGGGGATGGCCACGCGTGTCGTCGAAGCGTGCAAAGATTTGGATTCCTTCGGGAAGTCTCTGGGACGGTAGGGCGTTTCTGTAGAAGCTTGGATTTGAATCGCCCATCTGGCGTTTGTGTGTGCCCCTTGACACTATAAGTTGTGAAACCTCGACCCTCCCCCAGCCCCTCCCTGAGAGGGAAGGGGTTATGCTTGGGTTCGGCGAAGCCGCCTTGGTGTGAGGATAGGACCGAACTCGAAGTTCAGCAAAGATTAATATCATGAAAATAATCCTAGCCAAACCCCGCGGCTTTTGCGCCGGCGTCGAGCGCGCCATCAAGTGCGTCGAGCAAGCCCTCGAACGCTACGGCGCACCCGTGTTCGTTCTCAACGACATCGTCCATAACAGCGCCGTCGTCGAGGGCCTCCGCGCAAAAGGCGCCGCCTTTGTCAAAACGATGGACGCCGTGCCCGAAGGCGCCCATCTTTTGTTCAGCGCCCATGGCGTCGGGCCGGGCCGCTGGGAGAAGGCCAAGCGCTCGAGCTTGGAAGTCGTGGACGCCACCTGCCCACTGGTCGAGAAGGTTCACCACGAAGCGCGGCGCTTCGCCTCGAAAGATTTCACGATTGTCCTCATAGGCGAAGAGGGCCACGACGAAACCATCGGCACGATGGGCTGGGCGCCCGAGCACATTAGGCTGGTTATCACGAAGCAAGATGTCGAGGCGCTCGAAGTTCCCGACGAAAACAAGATCGCTTACATCACGCAGACTACGCTCAGCGTGGATGATTGCCAGCAAATCATCGACCTGCTCAAGAAACGCTTCCCCAGTATCGACGGGCCGCCCAAGGCCGATATTTGTTACGCCACGTCGAACCGGCAAGACGCGGTTCGCGCCATGGCACCCGAAGCGGACCTCGTGCTTGTTGTCGGCGACCGGGAAAGCGCGAACTCGACGCGCCTCGCGGAAATCGCCGCAGAGTACGGCAAGCCGAGCTACCTCATCAGTAACGCCGGAATGATCGACGACGCTTGGCTCGAAGGCGTCGAATCGCTGCTTCTCACGTCGGGCGCGTCAGCTCCAGACTCGCTCGTCCAAGAGGTGATCGACTATCTGGGAGCGCGGACATCTTGCGAAGTTGCCGAAAACGAGTTGGCCGAGGAAAACGTCCACTTTCGCCTCCCTTCGGCGATCGCGGGGGCATGAGATGAACGCTACGCAACGCCGCGCGCTTGAGCAGGGGACTTCCTGCGAAATCCGCTACGACACCCTCACCCGGCAGCTCCACGCTACGGATGCTTCTGCACATCAGATTGTGCCGTCGGCCGTCGCCTTTCCCGCGTCGGACGAAGACGCCTCCACGGTGCTACGCGCGGCCATCGAAGCGGGAATCCCCGTTTCGCCCAAAGGGGCCGGCACCGGTCTTGCCGGTGGCGCGCTTGGCGACGGGCTCGTCGTCGATTTCGCGCGCCACAATCGCGGCGTCGGCAAGCTGGACCGGGAGCGTACCACGATTTGGGTCGAGGCGGGGGTGGTGCTGGATCAATTGAACGCGGCCCTCAAGCCCGACGGATTTGCGTTCGGGCCCGATGTGGCCACGAGTTCCCGCGCTACCTTGGGCGGAATGATCGCGAACAATTCTTCGGGCGCGCGCGCGCCGATCTACGGAACCACGGGCGACCACATCCGTTCGCTTCACATCGTCATGACGAACGGCCGCGTCGAAACCCTCAAGCCAGGACAGGACACGCTCCCGGATATCCACCGCGGCGTCGCCGCCCTCGCCGAACGGCACACAACCGCTATCGACGAACGAATGCCCGAGGGTTTGATGAAACGTTGGCCAGGCTACGGTTTCGACCGGTGGAAGCGTTCCGCTCCCAGCCTCATTCATATGATCGCCGGGAGCGAAGGCACCTTGGCCGGCATCCTCGCGGCCGAGTTAGAAGTCGTTCCGCTTCCGCGCAAGAAGAGCCTCGGGATCTTGTTCTTTCACACCATTACCGAAGCCATGGCAGCCACGGTCGATATCCAAGATCTAGAGCCCGCCGCCATCGAGCACATCGACCGTACGCTCCTCGATCAAACCGTAGGCAAACTGGCGTTCAAGAAATCGCGGGATGTCCTCGGACTCGATGCCGAGCCCTGCGAAGCCCTCCTGCTCGTCGAGTTTTACGACGACAACGACGGACGGCTCGACACCCTCATGGAGCGGCGGCTAGGCCACCGGCGGCTTGCGTACACCGAACCGGGAGATATGGAACATGTGTGGTTCTTGCGCAAAGCGGGCCTCTCGCTGTTAACGAGCTGCAAGGGCGCGTCGAAACCGACGTCGGGCATCGAAGATGTCGCCGTTCTCCCAGAGGTGTTGCCGGCATACGTCGAAGGCTTGCAAAGGCTTATGGAGCCCTTGGGCCTGCGCGGTTCGTTCTACGGCCATGCCGCCTCAGGCTTGCTCCACGTCCGGCCCGTGGTCGATATGCACGACCCGGAAGACCTCGCCAAGTACCGGCAACTCGCCGACGAAGTCTCCGCACTCGTCAAAGAATTCAAAGGTTCGCTCACCGCGGAACACGGCGTCGGCATCTCGCGAACCGAGTACCTCGCCGACCACTTGGGCCCCGGCTTGATGGATGCCGTCCGCGAAGTAAAGGCCCTCTTCGATCCGAAGAACCTCATGAACCCTGGAAAGATACTCCCAACGGGGCGCTACAGGATAGATGGCGACCTGCGTTGGGGGGCGGGCTACAAAATCCCGCTGCCGTTCGAGCCGACGCTTGCTTTTGCCGCGAAAGACGAGTCTTTCATAGGCAACCTCGAGCAATGCAACGGTTGCGGAGGCTGCCGCAAAGACCTGCCGACCATGTGCCCGACCTTCCTGGCGACCGGCGAAGAGATCATGTCGACCCGGGGCCGGTCGAACACGATTCGCGCCGTGCTTGATGGGCGCTCCGCGGGCAACGCATCCCCACTCGACGCGCCGGAGTTGGAGGAAGCGCTGAAATTCTGCCTATCCTGCAAGGCGTGTACGAAAGAATGCCCCTCGAACGTCAACATGGCCTTAATGAAAGCAGAACTGCTGCACGCGCGCCAAAAGAGGGACGGTATCTCCTTTAGCTCACGCCTCGTGAGTCGCGTGGACGCCCTCGGCAGGCTCGGCACCCTCGCACCCACCTTGGCCAACGCCACGCTCGAATCCGATAGTGCGCGTTGGCTAATGGAAAAAGTTCTCGGTTTCACCGCACAGCGCCCCCTGCCCCTGTACGCCGATCAGCGTTTCGACCATTGGTTCCAAGACAGGCCCAGCACTGCGCCCGGTAAACGCGGAAGAGTCATCCTGTGGGATGATTGCTTCGTCCGCTACAACGAACCGAACATCGGCCGCGCCGCCGTCGTCGTGCTTGAGGCTGCCGGTTACGAAGTCGACATACCCAAGGGCCGGTCCTGCTGCGGCCGCCCAGCTTTCAGCAGCGGATGCCTCGACGAGGCCACGCAGTTGGGCACGAAGAACATCGCCCTGTTCGCGGGCATGAATCCAAAGGACCCCATCCTCTTTCTGGAGCCTTCCTGCTACTCCATGTTTGCCCAAGACTACCGCGAACTCGGGCTGGAAGGCGCCAAGGAGTTAGCGGAAAGAAGTTTTCTTTTCGAAGATTTTGTTAACAGGCTGTTGTCCGAAGAGCCCAAGGCCCTCGCCTTTTCCGAAGACGCGCACTCCATCGCGATCCACGTCCACTGCCACGCGAAGTCTCTGATGGACAGCTCCGTAGCGGCCGATCTCGCGAACCGGATTCCCAACGCGTCCCTCACCACGCTGAGCACCGGCTGCTGTGGCATGGCCGGCTCCTTCGGCGCGAAGACCGAAACCTACGAGGTGTCCGTGAAAGTCGCCGAGCCGCTTATCGAGCAACTCGACGCCCTCGAGCCCGGAACCAAGGTCGTCGCCTCAGGCGCCAGTTGCCGCCACCAAGTCGAGCACCTTCGCCGCTTCAGCCCACAACACATCGCCGAACTACTGGCAGACGCGCTCCAATAAACCGTCTGCGAATTAGGGCTTGCCATTTCTGTTTTTACCCGCTACGATGTGCGCGCAATGGGAAAACGCAGCAACTCTCAGGACGGCGGAGGACCCAGAATACATGGCTGACACCACCGAAATAGAGCAGGAAATGCCCTTCCAGGAGAACTTCATCGTGGATGAGGCGACGGACGAAATCCTACGGGTCAAGCTTTCCCGCTTTGAAGGCCCTCTCGAGGTGTTGCTGTACTTGATCAAGTCGCAGGAAATCGACATCTTCGATATCCCCATCGCCAAGATCACCGAGCAATATCTCGCCTTCCTCGAAATGATGGAGGAGGAAAACCTGGATATAGCCGGCGAATACCTGGTCATGGCCGCCACGCTCATTCAGATCAAGTCGAAGATGATCCTTCCTGTCGATATGGATGACGAAGACGACATCGACGAGGAAGATCCGCGCCTCGAGCTGGTCGAGAAACTTATCGCGTACCGCAAGTACCGCGATATCACAAGCACCCTGCAAGAGATGGAGGAGCGGCGGGACGACTGGTTTACGCGCAATGCCAAGCCTGTCATGGAAGTGGATGAGAATGACGAAGACGGCGAGTTCATCGAGGTGAGCCTCTTCGATCTTACTAAGGCGTTCAAAGGGGTCCTGCGTTTTCTCGCCGAGGATGTCCCGCATACCGTCGAAATGGAAGGCGCGTCGGTCGACGAGAAGATCGACTACATTCGCGATCTCCTCGACGAACAAGAAAGCGTCGCGTGGATGGAGTTGTTCGAGGAATCGCGCAGCCGCGTCGAGCTCGTTTGCTCCTTCCTAGCCATCTTGGAGCTGTGCCGCATGGGGGCCATCAGCGCGCATCAGCATAAATCCTACGGTGACATCCGCCTGTTCAAGAAAACCCCGCAGATCATCACGACGTGATGTTCTTCCGCAAGCGGAACCGGCCGCTTGGGCAACAGGGAGAAGACCTCGCCGCGCGCCACCTCAGCCGGAATGGCTATGCCATACTCGACCGGAATGTCCACCTTGGCCGATTCGAGATCGACATCATCGCCCAAGAGGGCGACACCGTGGCTTTTGTCGAAGTAAAGACGCGGCGCGACGCGGACATTGCCAATCCCGAGGACAACATCACTCCCGGAAAGAAGCGCCGCCTGATCGCAGCGGCGCGCATCTACCTGGGAAAGGCCGACCACGACCCAAACATCTACTACCGCTTCGATGTCATCGCGATTACCTTTCCCCTCAAAGGCAAACCCATTATCGCCCTGTACCGCAATGCGTTCCCATTCCCCTGACCCGGCACAGCCCGCAAGGCCACCGCATTAGCCCGGATATCTCACCGCTTTTCTACTGCGACGGCGGATAAGGCCGCTCTGACGAGACTCTTCTCGACTTTCGACCTCGACGTGACCCGCCACGCTGTCGTCCGAAAGCCTTCGAACAAGTCGCGTCATAGCAACCTTCTCCACCGTCTCGCTACGAAAACCGGTGAGATATCCGGGTTAGACCCTAATCGCCGTTAGTACTTCTACCTGAAGCTCCGCCCCGCTTATCATTCGTAAAACTCATACAAATGGAACTACACCGTACATCCGAAAGCCTAATTGGCCCCAACCCATTTGATCGACTTGTTTTGCCACAACCCCTAAGTGTATGACGCTGCTTCGGATGGCCGTTTTGAAGGGGCGGCAAGTATCGTATCCGGCGATATTGCCTCTGCCCTGTGCGCACCTCTCGAGCATCAAGGCGAGCGGCTCGGGGTCATCTACGCGAATACGCGCGGCACGACAAGTGCCTTCACGCAAGACGACCGGGAACTCCTTGTGGCCCTCGGGGGCCCCTCGGCCATCGCCAGCAAGAACGCCCAACAGGTACGCGAGATTACCTCGACCCAACTGGCGACGATCTTTGCCCTCTCAAAGCTGGCCGAGAAGCTGGCTCGGCAACCGAAGTATACGGAGACTATCGACTCGGCCTATGTCGAAGATGTGTATGCCGCGGCGCCGCTTCACGATATAGGCAAGGTTGACATTCCTGACCGGATACTCCAGAAACCGGGCAAGCTCACGCCCGAATAGTTCGACATAATGCAGGGGCACACGACCATCGGCGCGGACAATTTGCGCGAGGTGGATCGCAAACACACCGGGAATACTCTCGTGCGGATTGGGGTCGAAATCGCCGAAAGTCATCACGGAAAATGGGATGGCCGCGGGTATCCCCGCGGATTGGCCGGAGAGGATACCCCTTGAGTGGCAGGATTCTGGCACTGGCCGACGTATGCGACGCGCTTACGTCGAAACGCTGCTACAAGGAAGCCTTCTCTCACGAGAAGAGCAAGGGCATCATAGAGGAAGGACGCGTCGCTCATTTCGATCCGGACGTGGTAGACGCGTTCCCGGAAATCGAGGATGAGCTCCCGAAAGTCCGCACACGTTTCCAGGACTCCGAGAAGGTCTTGCTGACATGAGGCAAGCGAGAGGGCCGCTGCGGTATGAGATCCTTCACCTCATTCAGAATGACAGAAGACGTGCGCTTAGCCTTGCATTCAAAGGCTGCACGAATTGCGAGTCAATAGACTGGAGCATTTTAATGTTGACATGCTGTAGCCATTTCGTTAGGGTTAAGGCATGAAAATCACAGACGCTCAAGTCCGACAACGGGCTATCAATGCCTACATGAATGGCGAAGGAAC
>CAYNZS010000030.1:0-22550 GCA_964401695.1 uncultured Nitrospirales bacterium | reverse complement strand
GGCTAAGTTTTCGCGCATCCGTTTTCATGGCTCGTAGTATACGCCAACCCGTCAACGAATGCAAGATAAATTATGTCTGAATTAGTATATGTTCGATGGCTTGGGTTGTCAACCGGCGGCAAGCGGCCACTCAGACCCCTTCGTCTTTAATGCCGCGTCTCACCACGCCAACGCGACCTTTGGCCTCCCCCTTCGCGCATGCCATCGCCGAACTCGTTAGCACCGGAGCGCATGCGCACACCGACGTTGAACGCGGACCCAGGCATATCGTAGAGTCCACCGATGGTGTTGACTGGTTTGACGGATTAGAGTCACCGGGGGTACTCATCATGCGAGTGGATTCAAATAGGCCTTTGCTCCGATTGCTCTCGGTCACGGTGGGGTTCGCCCTGTTCCTGGCTCATCAGGCGCTCTCTCAACAGGGCGCTCTCGATGGGCAGTGGCACAGCATCGGCGGCGATCCGGGGAACACGAAATACGCCCCGCTCGACCAAATCGGCCGCGATAACTTCCAGGACCTCGAAGTCGCTTTCGCCTGGGAATCCACGTCCATCAAGGTGGTGAAGGCGAATCCGAGCCTCCGCATCGGGCGATTCATGCCGACCCCGCTCATGGTTGATGGGATCCTCTACGTGAGCACCGCTCTCGGGCAGGTCGCCGCTATCGACGCGGGGACCGGCGAAACAGTCTGGGAGTATGACCCCAAGACCTACGAGGGCCTCAAACGGGCCGCGAATTTGGGCTGGCAACACCGCGGCGTGTCTTACTGGGACGATGGCGCGGATGGCCGGATTCTCATCGCGGTGCATGATTTGAGGTTGATTGCCCTCAACGCGCGTACCGGATCGCTCTATCCCGAATTCGGCGAGAATGGAATCGTCGACTTGAGCACGAGCCTCGGCCGGCCCGTTTCGGCCCGCGTCATCAGTCATTCCTCGCCCGTGGCTATATGCCGCAACACCATCATAGTCGGGCATGTCGTGGCAGACGGTGTCGTCCTTAAGGAAGGCGCGCCAGGGCATGTCCGTGGGTTCGACGCGAGGACCGGTAAGTTCAAGTGGATCTTTCATACCGTAGCGCAGGAGGGCGAATTCGGAAACGACACTTGGGAGGATGGTTCCTGGGAATACACCGGCGCGGCCAACGTGTGGTCCTACATGGCGGTGGACGAGGAGCTAGACTACGCCTACCTTTCGACCGGCACACCCACTAACGACTCGTACGGCGGCCACCGCCTGGGAAATGGACTCTTCGGAGAAAGCGTCATTTGCCTGGAAGCCGGAACGGGCAAACGCGTTTGGCACTTCCAGGCGGTCCACCATGGCATTTGGGACTACGACTTTCCCACGGCGGCCAACCTGATGGATATCACGGTCGATGGCCGTAAGATTAAGGCCCTCGCGCAAGTCGGCAAACAGGCTTTTGCGTATGTCTTCGACCGCGTGACCGGCGAACCCGTCTGGCCTATCGAGGAACGAGAGGTTCTTCCGAGCGATGTGCCCGGCGAACGCGCGGCTAAAACTCAGCCTTTCCCGACTAAGCCGCCTGCCTATGACCGCCAGGGAATCACGGAGGACGACCTAATCGACTTCACGCCAGAATTGCGGGCAGAGGCGCTTGAACTGGCGAAACAATATGAACTTGCGCCCCTCTACACGCCGCCCAGGCTCAAAGGGAAAGGCAAACCGGTTATCAACGTGCCTGGCGACGGCGGCGGCACCAACTGGCCGGGTGCAGCCGTCGATCCCGAATCGGGTCGTCTCTATGTTCCATCCGCGACCAGTCCAAGAATATTCAGTCTCGTCAAACCCGATCCGAATCACTCGAACATAAACTACGTTCCGACGTATTGGAGCTATGGTGTCCCCGGCCCCCAGGGCTTGCCCTTTATGAAGCCTCCTTACTCGAGGATTACTGCTATCGACATGAATCTAGGCAGCCACGTTTGGATGCAACCCCATGGCGACGGGCCGAAGGACCACCCGGCGCTCAAAGATCTAGACCTTCCCCCTCTGGGTGACCGGTGGTCATCTCTTGTCGGTGGACCCCTCGTTACGAAAACGCTCCTATTTGTGAGCAGAGGTGGCCGTGGACTCGGAGAAGGTCAGGAACCCTGCATGAGCGTCTACGACAAAACTACCGGCGATTACCTCGGCGCGATCCCGCTGCCCATGCCCCCCCACGGGAATCCCATCACCTACATGCATCGCGGCAAACAATACATTGCCCTTGCAGGGGGTAGCGGAGGGGGGGCTGGACGACGTGATACAGACAAGCCGAAACTGATAGCGTTGCGCCTCCCGTAGCGTCTCGCTCGCTGGATTTCGCGTAGATGGATACCCCCGCTCTATTTGGTCACGGCGTTCTTGGCTGAGCGAGATTTGCCGGTGCTCCACGTCCCGGGCGTACTCCAGACTAAAGTCCGTACAACGCCGAATACTTCCCCTCTAAGTAGCTGAGATAGGGCGCTGGCGAAGGGTCCTCTCCGGTTGCGGCGTGGACGATTTCGGTCGCCACCTTCCGGCGGCCATAGCGATGCACGTGTTCGCGGAGCCAACCAAGGAATCCTCCGAATTGCCCCGCTTCCACATCTTGCCACAGGGCCGGGCAGTCTTCTTCGATCTGCTCGAAGAGTTGGGCCGCATAGAGGTTTCCGAGCGCGTAGGTCGGAAAATAACCCATCGAGCCGTGTGACCAATGGATGTCCTGGAGGCAGCCCTGGGCGTCATCCGGCACATTAAGGCCAAGATAGGACTTGATCTTTTCGTTCCAAACCGCAGGGATATCGGCGACTTGGATATCCCCTTCGATCAGCCCGACTTCGATTTCGAAACGCAGGACCACATGCAGGTTGTAGGTGCACTCGTCGGCCTCGACCCGGATGAAGGTCGGTTGGACCTGGTTGACGGCGCGGTGCATTTGCTCGGGCGCGACCGAATCGAGCTGCCCCTTGAAGCGTTCGCGGTACACGCCAGCGTAGCGTTTCCAGAAGGGCAGGCTCCGGCCGATCATGTTCTCCCACATGCGCGATTGGCTTTCGTGGATGCCCAGCGACGGCGCTTGTGCCAGAGTCGTGCGGCGGTCCTCCGGCCGAAATCCTTGTTCATAGAGAGCGTGGCCTCCTTCGTGGATCGAGCCCGTCAGCGCGGAGAAAAACTTCTTTTCGTTGAGCCTTGTCGTCACGCGGACGTCATAGAGGTCGAAGTTTGTCGTGAACGGGTGGACCGACTTGTCCTGCCGCCCCGCGTCGAAGTCGTATCCCATGTCCTTGAGGATATCCAGCGTCAGGTTCCACTGCGTATCCACGTCCCAAGTTTGGTCGAGCCAAGAAACGTCCGGCTGATTGGGCGACTGGACGATGCGCTCGACTAACGCGCTCTGCTTTTGGGCAAGCTCTCCAAAGATAGTCCGAAGTTGCGCTACAGACATGCCGCGCTCGTATTCCTCGAGAAGCGCGTTGTAGGGCGAGTCCTCGTAGCCCAGGTAGTCCGCCTTCTGCTTGAGCAATCCGACCAGCGTCTCAAGGTGCGGCTGAAACATCTTGAAGTCGGCGTTCTTCCGCGCTTCGATCCACGCTTCGTAAGCCTTGCTCTGTTCTAACGCGAAGGTTTCGACGAATTCTTCGGGCAGTTTGGTCGCGTTTTCGTAATCGTATTGCGTTTCCTCTACCAGTTTCCTGCAATCGTCGTCATCCAGCGATCCGTCGTTCCCCAGCGCGCTGATCAGCCGGCCGACCTTCGTGTCGGTAAACATGCGGTGAGCCAAGGCCGACAGGGTTGCCAACTGCTGGCCACGGGCCTCTCCCGCCTTCGGAGGCATGTAGACTTCCTGATCCCATTGCTGGAGGGCGATGGCGGAATTAATGTCGGTAATTTCTCCGATCTTGACGCGGAATTCCTCAAGTTGTGGATTAAGCATATTCCATTCTCCATCTTCTCACGCCAAGCCGCAAGGAAGCTCAGGAGTTCCAACTTGCGCTCTCTGGGTCTTAGCCTCCTTGCGCGAGGATAGGTTGGCTCCCAATCTATAGTCTAAAACGGCCAGAATATCGGAATGAAAATCGTCGCCGTTACGGCGAGAATAACCGTCAGCGGTAGGCCAACACGGGTGAAGTCGGTAAACTTATATCCTCCTGGTCCGTACACCATCAGGTTGGTCGGATAGCCCAACGGCGTGGCGAAGGTGGCGGCCGTAGCGAAGGCCGTCGCCATGATGAAGGTCTTCGGATTCACGCCGAGATCGCCCGCCACCGTTACCGCGATGGGAAACATAATCATGGCAGCCGCCTTGCACGAAATCGTCTCCGCGAAGAATCCAGTCAGCGCATAGAGTAGAAAGAGCGTCAGGTGATTGGGAAGCTTGCTCGTACCACCAGGCAGGTGTGTAATATGGCTCGCGAGCATTTCCGCCGTGCCCGAGTTTTCCAGTGCCTTGCCCAAGGCGATGGCCGCGCCGATGGTCAGAATGGTCTGCCAGTCCATGCTTGCGCGCGCAACGCCGGCCTGAACGCAGCGTGTCGCAACCATGAGGAATGCGATGGTCCATGTGGCGATCTCGACGGGAAATGGCCGCAGGTTGAGCGTCATCAAGACGACGAGAAGAACAAGCAGCGCCATGCACAGGTACCGCTTGTCATGGCGAATCGGGCGCGCCCCTTCGATTTCGCTCACAAGGTAGAAGTCGGGGTTGTTGCGATGAGCGCGGGAAAAGTGGCTGCCCGTTTGCAGCAACAGCGTGTCGCCTGCGTGAAGTACAATATCGCCCACGCGGCCTTGCAGCCGTTCAGCGCCCCGGTTGACCGCGATGACGGCAGAATTGTAGGTAGCGCGGAAGTCCGCGTCTCGAATGTTCTTCCCGACCAACGGCGAGCTCGGCGAGATCACGGCCTCGACCAAGTTCATCGAACGGCGCTTGACGGCGTCGGCCTCGTAGGTTCGGTCGGCGACGGGGACGAGCCCATGGATGCGCTCCAAGTCGAGCATAGTGTTCACCACCCCGGTAAAAGTCAGGATGTCGGATTCGTGGAGGACTTCGCGGGGCGACACGGGCGATATCTCCTGATCGCTCCTGTGAATCTCGGCGAGGAAGAGGCTGGGCAACCGCCGCAAGCCGGCATCTTCGATGTTCTGGCCAATAAGATTGCAGCCAGATTCGATGCGCATCTGCGCGAAGTACTCGCGCGGCTCGGCTTCCGCGCTTTCGATCATGTCGCGGCGGTTGGGCAGGAAGCGCCGGCCAAAGAACAACAAGTAGACGCAGCCGACCAAAACGAATGGTACGCCAACTTTGGCCATCTCGAACATTCCGAGGGGAGCGAAGGCCTCCGGTATCACGCCGCCTATGGCGCGGGCTTTGCCCTCTTCGCTAATGAGTTCGCTGATGATGAGGTTGGTGGCCGTTCCGATCAGAGTGCAGGTACCGCCGAGGATCGCAATATAGGATAACGGCAACAGCAATCGTGACGGCGGCACGCCGTTGCGCCGGCCCCAGTCGCTTGCAACGGGCATGAGCATGGCCACGATAGGGGTGTTGTTCATGAACGCGGACAGGGACGCGACGGGAAAGATCATGTGGGCGATAGCCGAGGCCTCGGTTCTCACTTTCCCGAACACCCAGCCGGAAATCGCATCTATGACGCCCGTTTCTTGAACCGCTGCCGCGATGATGAACAAAGCGGCGATCGCGAGTGTGCCCGGGTTCACGAATCCGAGGAAGACTTCTTCCGGCGAAATGATCCCGGCGATTCCCATGAGCAATGCCCCGCCGAGGAGGATCGCGTCTATCGGGCCGCGGCGCCGGATGAGTGTAACCATGATCCCAAGCAGCACGGCGATGGCAAACCACTTCTCCCACCACTCTGGACTAGCCGCTTCGGTCATTTGCTCTCCTTTCCGGGGGCGTCGGACGGCAATTGTACCGGCCTCTCGAAGGTAAATGCGAGGGCGGATCGGCGCCTGGCCCTTCCGCCGGTCCGGCCCCGGCAGCTGTGAAAGAGATGTCGCGCCTATACAGCCGGAAATCGATGCGCACATTCCCCTCGTCCCCACAGTCCTACGTGGGAGCGAGGGGAAACGAGCGCTTCTTGCCGCCGCGAGCACGGATCCGCTGCGCGTACGCGGGAAATTGGGAAAGAAACTTATAGCGAGTGGGAGAATCCGAATGTAGGGACGCCGTCCTCGGCAGTCACCCTCCGCGAAAGCATACCGCCGAGGGGGGCGCTACACTTTTGCGTTTGGCCAAACGTCTGGATTGAGCTTTCGGGAATTCGCCAAACGCTCTCAGCATGTTCCGAGAGCGCTCCCCGCCTGAACGGTTCCCTTGGAGGTATCGAGAAACTACTTGCGTTTCTTCTTGGCTAACGCGAGGATGCTCGCCGGTGTCTCCCCATAAGGGCTGGATTCCATAGCCATGCTCTTCTCGACTACATCGGTCACGTCTTTCTTGTTCATGCCAGCCGCCCTCGCTTCCGAGGTAACTTCATACAGGCGCATGATGATGCGCCGCCGACAATCTTCGCGGCACTTGGCGTCCACTCCTTCTTGGATGAAGACACCCATCCCACGCTTGGTGTATAGTAGCCCCATGACTTCCAAATCGCGGTAGGCTCTGGCTACGGTGTTTGGGTTCACCTGGAGGCGTTCTGAAAGTTCTCGGACGGATGGCAGTTGGTCTGTTGCTTTGACTTTGCCGGACGCGATGGCAAACTGGATATGGTTCTCGATTTGGACGTACACAGCTACACTACTGTGAATGTCAATACTTGAAAGCATTTCGTTTTTCCCATGTCTATGTTCACTGCAACAAGATTACAAGTCAACGATTTCCGCGGTCACATAGGCCGCTGGCTACCGTGTTGTCAAAATTCGATAGGGCATATCGTAGGTCTCTCCCAGCATGGATTCTCCTTTCGATATGAACTGTCCCCACTTTCTGACACGCTCGAACAACCCTCTAACGCCTCACTACAACGACGTTATATATCGGACCCGATCAGTGAATCAACTTAGTGTAAGGAAATTTCCCACGTGAAGAACCACGCTTGTTTCGCACTCCTGGGGCTGCTGGCCGGCGTGGCGGGATGCGCCGGCTCGAATGGGCGGCCGAACGCAGAGCCAATTACGCCAGACATAGGAGCAGAGGCGCCAAGTGAAGAGGTTGAGCCGGGGCCTGCCCCAGCCTCGACGAAGGGCGGGACAGGCCGCGTTGCGTTCAAAGTGGCGAACATCGTGGGCCAGGCGCTTCGGGCGAAGGTCGAGTTGCGGGATCCCGATGGCACCGTCCAGAATGCCGCGGAGGCGCCTTTGGGCGCGGCTAACCTCTCCCAAGCCGTGGGTGTTTGGGATGGGTACGTCTATGTATACGACAATGACGTACCCATCCTTTCCGATGTCCGGAGGGTCAAGGTGTCCAGAGGCAAGACCGCTCTGGTTTCCGTAGAGATCTTGGAGGGAAGCGCGGGAAGCCGCCCGCTACACGCGTTTGACCAGGACCACGATATGGCTCTGGATAGCGTTGAAGTGGCTATGGGGACGCGCCCGGATTCGGCCGCGAGTGTGCCTGGCATGGAGACCCTCGATTGGGCCTCGCCTGTCCTCAAGGAAGGGGCAGGATGGTATGTGGGCGATCTGCACGCCCACTCGAGCTACGGAATCGGCAGCGAGAGTATCGCGGAGCTCGTGCGCAGGGCGGAACGCTCTGGATTGGACTTCTTGAGCATCACGGACCGCAATTCGCTCGAGTCGGTACGGGATTCAGATTATCGGTCGGACAAGGTCGTGCTCGTGCCCGGCATGGAATGGGGCACGGATGAGAAAGGCGTTGCGCTGATCTACGGGCCCCGGACGTTTCCCGGCCCGGCAAACAGCTATGCCGAAGCGCAGGCCACTAGCCTGCGTGTGCAAGCGCAAGGCGGCATCTTTGTTGTAGCGCATCCGTGCTACCCGAACATGCCCTGGCAATGGGGCGTCCAGCACGTCAATGCCGTCGAAGCGTGGTGCCGCGATTGGCGCGACGTCCCGCCGCTCTTTCCCCAGATGCTGGACGATAAGATGCGCAGCCGCGCGCCTCAGTTGCCTGACGGCCGGCCTGGGAAGCCTCTGTATTCCATCGCGCGCGCCGCTTCGACAGCGGGCTATTCCGCGAACGGGCAAGCGGCGATTTTCTGGGATATGGAGACGGCGCGGGGATTGCGCGCGAGCGCCATTGGCGGCAGTTACAGTATGGGGCCGAAAGTGCCGCTCGCCGAGCCGGCGACGTATGTCTACGCGAGCGAGAAATCCGCCGAAGGAATTCTAGCGGGGCTTCGCCTGGGGCGCACCTTCGTTTCGAAGGGCCTCGATGGGCCGAGGGTGCATTTTTGGGCCGATTGGATGGGTGACAGCTGGCACGAGAAGTCGCTGGTCGATTCCGGCATCGGCGGGGTCGTCCCGCTGAACGTGATGACTCAGTTTATTGTCGAGGTGTTTGGAGCCACGGGGAAACGGCTTGAGGTTCTGTTGAACGGCCTTCCCATTCGCTCGAAAATCGTCGAGGGCGATGGCGCTTTCACTTTCGTCTGGACGCAGAGCTCGTTTGGCGTATTTCGAGTGCGCATAGTAGAACCCGCAACGGACGAGGGGTGGGGCTTTGTGAATATGCTAGCCATGACGAGCCCCATCTATGCCTACAACGTCATACCGGTCAGCGGCGCAGCGGGCGGCGACGTGTGGCTGAATATCGAAAGCGAACACTGGTCGGCAGAAGAGAAACGGGACTACCTGCCAAGCGATCCATCACGCTGGGAACTCGCGCCCGATTGGAAGTTGTAGGGCGCCGGGTCCCGTGGCCCGCTCGATACGTTGTGCTGGCGAACCGGGCACATCATGGATTGAGACATGTCCATGGCTATCAACCGCTACCCAATGCGTCCAGCGATTGGGGTCCTTCAATGAAAACCTTCGCCATCGGAAACGCGCCGGGATACTTGCGATACTCGACGTGGCCATCCGTGAAGAGCACGTTTCCGCCCGCAGGTCTTCCCCTGTAACGCCTGTTTCGAATAAGTCTTGACATAGCAGCCTTCTCCACCGTCTCGCTACGAAAACCGGTGAGATAACCGGGTTAAGTGGCGTCTTCCAGGCACCGTTCCATCATTCCCCGCCATTCCCGTTCCGCTTACCGGCCAGGCCAACAAGATAGAAGGCGAGCGATACTCCCATGGTTATAACGAGGACGGCCGCGGAGTCGGGCCCGCCCTGAATGATGCGGCTGAACATGAGGAAGCCGCACATAATGAAACACGATCCGGCAACGAGGCCGTCGAGGCCGTCGATCATGTTGATACAGTTGATGATGGCCGCGATCCCGAGAATGGTGATGAAAAGATCGAGGGGGCCGAGGTCATACGCCCCTGGAAGAAAAGGGAGGCTGATGGTATCCAGGCGGTAGCCGAAGCGGTACATGACGGCGCCCGCGCTCAATTGGCAGAGGAGTTTGGGCAGGGCCTTCATGCCGCGGATGTCATCCCAGACGCCCGTCACGCCGATGAGCGAAGCAGCAATGGCCAATCCGAGATAGCGGTCGCGCCAGAGGGCTGAGTCCCAGAAGACAAACGTGGCAAGCAACCCCACAAGAAGCGCGGGATAGAAGACGAGACCGCCCGCGCCTGCGACCGCGCCGGAATGGACGGTGCGGGAATTGGGTTCGTCTGTGATTCCCCAGCGTGTACTGAGCGCGATCAGAAAGGGCTCGATGATCAGAGTCAACGCGAACGCGACGGCGAAGAGTGCGCCATAGGGCAGAGCGTAGTCTTGAAAGGTCATAAATGTCGTACCAACCGCACACCGATCCCAAATATCACTCCCCTCCCTGCCAGAGATGGGCCGGAGAGGTTCAAGCCCTCACAGGGTCCAGATCATACACGGACGCAGCCAAGCGCCACAGTCTACACAAGAAGACGGCCCGCACCCGCCACAGGGGAAACCGAAGTCGAGGAATAGACAAGTTAATCCGCAATCACAAATTGCGTTACAATTCGCCCGGTCGCACCAGCGCATAGCAAAGGACTATCCTCGCACCTTATGGCAACGCTCATCGAAGAAATCGTCTTCTGGTCTCTTGTTGGTCTCGGCGCGTATGTATACGTGGGATTTCATCTCCTCCTGCTCCTTTGGTCGAAAGTGGGCGGAAGGCCCACCGCGCCGGACGACTCGCACACACCGACGGCTGCGCTTTTCATATCGGCGTACAACGAAAAAGAAGTCATCGAAGCTAAGATCGAGAACGCGCTTGCGCTAGACTATCCAGAAGATTACCTGGAACTGTTCCTGGTATCCGACGGCTCAACCGACGGGACGGAAGCCATCGCCCGGTCGTTCGCGGACCGCGGTTTGAAGGCTCTCCACTTTCCCGAGCGGCGGGGTAAGAACGCCGCCATCAACGACGCCGTCCAGGAATCCAGGACCAAGATACTGGTCTTTTCCGATGCGAACGCGCTGTATGACCCCCAAGCCGTCCGGCGGCTTACCCGCAACTTTTCCGATGCCGATGTCGGCTGCGCTATGGGTCGCCTCCATTTTCTTTCGGATGACGGGCTGCTAGTGGATGGCGGCCTCTACTGGCGTTTGGAGAACCGCACCAAAGAACTTCAGAGCAGGTTGCGTTCGGTGCTCGTGGCGAACGATTTTCAGGTTCCCATGCAGATAGGTGGCCAAGGCTTCGACATTCTCTACGAGCCGGAGGCCGTGGCCACGGAGAAATCCGCATCGGACCAGGGCGAGGAGTTCGCGAGGAAGGTTCGAATCGTCATGCACGGGATAACGGGCGCCGCGAAATTCTGGAAAGATATGCGAGGCCGGCGGCTGTGGTTCTTCGTGTCGCATAAGGGCCTTCGCTGGTTCGCGGGCTATGGACAAATCCTAGCTTTCGGGATCTCCGCGCACTTAGCTACGCACCACTGGATCTACGCCGTTGCAGCCGCGCTCCAATCAGGCTTCTACGCCTGCGCCCTGCTCGGTTGGCTGGGCCAGAATCGAGCCTGGACGCCGCGCGCGTTCAACGTCTCTTACTATTTCTGCATGGTCAACGCCGCGGCGCTCTGGGCTTCATTGCGCTTCGCGCTGGGCGGCAGCGTTTCGCGTTGGGAGAAAGCGGGTTCCACGCGCTAGCCCGGATATCTCAGGCAGCCCGAGATTTCGGTATAATAGAAGGAGAGACTCGTCAGTTAGCCGCGTCCAGTTGCGCTTTCCCGATGCTCCTAAAGTATTATCGCCTTTTCGCCATTCTCGCATGGTCCACATGCATGGGCTTCCTCTGCGCGGCGGGAGCGGCTTTCGATCGCCTTTTTTCGCGCTGCCCGAGGCGTTCCTCTTGGGAGCGCTTCTACCGGGCGTGGGCGGCCGGCGCGGTCCGCATCGCCGGCATGAAGATTGAAGTGCGTGGTGAGATACCCGCGCCTCCTTTCTTCATCGTGACGAATCACCTCACCTTCGCGGATATCTTCCTGCTGGTCTCGCAATTGGGGTGTATCTTCGTCGCGAAGAACGAGATTGCCGACTGGCCGGTCTTCGGACCGTTGGCGAGAGTCGGGAAGAGCATATTCATCAATCGTAAGAGCCTTCGCGACACGGTCCGCGTCAACCGGGAAATTCAGGAGGCCATGAACAAAGGGCTCTCGCTGGCCCTTTTCGCCGAAAGCGGCGTCTCGACCGACGGCGCGCTCCGTACCTTCAAGGCGGCCCTGTTGGAACCATGCGCGCGCGCGAACTTCCCGGTCCACTACGCATCGATCCATTACGAGAGCCCCGAAGGGAGTCCGCCGGCCTCAGAAGTCATCGTGTGGAGAAAGGGCATCGGCCTTTTCCAACATTTCTTTGGCATAGCTTCTCTTCCGTCATTCAAAGCAGTGCTGACCCTTGGCGACGCGCCGATTGCCTCGAACGACCGAAAGATTCTAGCCGCCTCCCTGTATCAGGCAGTCGAAAAGCAACTGATTCGGACGAAGTGAGCGAATCGCGGGTCCACCTCGCCATAAGTCCTAAGAAGAACAAAAGAAGTGAGGGCACGGCCCGCGGCAAACGATCTGGAATGCATCGTATTGTTCGACGGCGTGTGCAATCTGTGCAACAGCGCCGTTCGGATCATCGCGAAACGCGACAGGCGCGCGTTCGTTCATTTCGCGCCCCTCCAGTCCGCCATCGGACAACGTCTTGCCGAGGGTCATGGTTGGCCGGCCACGGCCTGCGCTCCCTCGTCCTTATCGAAGGCGATCGCTGTCATGTAGAGTCCGCTGCCGCCCTTCGCATCGCGCGCCATCTCGCGTATCCATGGCCAGCCGCGGCAGCATTTCTGCTCGTGCCCGCCTTCATTCAAAACGCGGTCTACCGGATCGTGGCCGCCAACCGCTATCGATGGTTCGGCAAGCGGGATGTGTGCGTGGTCCCGACACCGAAATTGAGCGCGCGGTTTCTCAAGGACTAACCAGGAGTCTCGGCGGGCAATATAGATTAATCCCCTATGTTACACGGAGTTAACCCTGATATCCTTCAGATACATCTGAATAGTTGTTTCGCCGCGCCACGTGTTGAACTTTGGCGAGAAGGCCACATCAACCTGACCCGGAAATCCTTCATCCGGAACGATGCCCGCCATCCCGAATCCGATCCCTTCGATCAAGCGCCCCCCCTGTTCGAAGGTCATCTTCAGATGCCCGCCGCGCAGTTCGCGCACAGAGCCTTCGGGGACGCGCAATCCATAGCAGCAGAACACTGGGGCGGGGTTCGATTGACCGAAGGGCTCAAGTGAATCAAGGGCGCCCATCAGTTGGCCATCCAGTTCCGACAACGAAACCTGCGCGTCAATTTGAATTTCGTGGTACCGAGGTCCGTCTTCCATGACCTCCTGCGCGTGCGCTTCCAGGGCCTCTGAGAAAGCAGCTATCCTTTCCTCACGAAGCGAAAAGCCCGCCGCCGCACGGTGTCCGCCAAAGCGGTCCAGATACTCCCGACACACGCCCAGCCCGCCGACCATGTCGAAATCCGGTGTGCTGCGCGCCGAAGCCTTCCCCACGCCTTTATCGTCCAACGCGATCAATAGCACCGGCCGGCCAAAGGCGTGTTGAATCTTCGACGCCACAATCCCGATTACCCCTGGGTGCCAGCCACGCCGCGCCGCTATGATCGTCCGCTGCGCGTCGTCGAGATTCGCGTCCAACTCGGCCAGAATGTCCTCGTAGATGCGCTGCTCGACATCGCGTCGCGCCAGGTTCGCCTCGTTCAGTTCCCCCGCCAAAAGGCTGGCCTGCGCCTCGGAATCGGTCAACAGCAACTCTAACGCGGCCTCCGCACTCCCCATCCGCCCCGCCGCGTTAAGGCGCGGTCCCAGTTGAAACGCGATATCCTCCGCGCGCACTTCGCGGACCCGCACCCCCGCCTTCTCCGCCAGCGCGTTCAAGCCGGCGTAGCTCTCGGCCCTAAGCTCGTCCAGGCCCCGGGCCACGAGGCCCCGGTTTCCATGGCGAAGCGGCGCCATGTCGGCCACGACGCCGAGCGTCGCCAGCCCTACTTCATGCAACTCCCCCGTCAACGCCCGCGAAAGCATGAGCGCCATAACCGACCCCGACGCGTCCGCAAAAGGCCCATCCGGATCGTCCCGCTTCGGGTTCACCACAGCCACGGCCTCGGGCAATTCTCCGTCAAGGGAGTGGTGATCCGTGACGATCAGATCGAGCCCGCATTCGACTGCGCGATTCGCCGCCGCATAGGCCTTCGACCCGTTGTCCACCGTGACGATCACATCGGCGCCCGCCGCTTTCGCGCGATCCACGGCCTCGGGCGTCAACCCGTAACCATCCGAAAATCGATTGGGAAGCCCACACGAAACCTTGTCGATTCCGAACCGATCCAACCCTCGCTTCAGAGTAGCCGTTGCCGAGATCCCATCCACGTCGTAGTCGCCATAAATCAGGACGTGCTCCTCGCGAGTCCTAGCCGATTGCAGGCGCTCGACAGCCGCGCCCATTCCAGTCAACGATAGGGGATCGCCAGGTGCCTCAGACAGGGGATCGAGGAAACGCTTCCCAGCGGCGACGGAGCAAACGCCGCGCGTCCACAGCAAATGCGCTACCACAGGCGGAACGCCAAGCCCCTCGGCCAACGACGTCGATTCCTTGCGCGCCGCCTCCGCGATTCGCCATTTCCTCAGCACCGGACTCGGCTTCACAGCGCCGCCCTCGCCCGTTCGAGAATCGTTGCCTCAACTTCATCAAGGCTCATCGAAGTCGTATCCAACGCATAGGCGTCACTGGCAGCGCATAACGGCGCCGTGCCTCTATTGCGGTCGCTTTCGTCCCGTGCGTAAATCGATGCTCTCAGCGCCTCTTCATCGACGGCAGCCCCCTGCTCGCGCAGTTGTTCGGCGCGCCGTTTCGTCCGTGTTTCTAACGAAGCATCCAGAAAGATCTTGCATTTCGCCAGCGGAAAAACGACCGTTCCCATATCGCGCCCTTCCGCGACAACGCCGCCCCCCGATCCGAACTCGCGCTGCAACCCAACCAAGCGCTCGCGCACCTCGGGAATCGCGTCCAGCGCGCGGATTATCGAAGTAACCGATTCGGCGCGAATCTCAGCGGTCACATCCTGCCCATCCACCATAACCTTGAACGTTCCGCCATCTGTCGAAAGCGACAGATCCATGGCCCGCGTGGATTTCACAAGCGCCTCCCGATCTTCCAGGTCCACCCCGTCGCGCAGTGCGCGCCATGTCGCCGCCCGGTACATGGCCCCCGTATCCAGAAAGGCGTACCCCAGCGCTTTCGCAACCCGGCGCGCAATTGTACTCTTCCCCGAGGCGGCCGGGCCGTCAATCGCCACAATAGTATCAGCAGCCATGGTGCCGCCCGGAAAGCCCCGCGTCGAAGAGATTCCTCCCAGAACCTCCAGCGCGTTCGGAGCCAGAATTTGGGGCAAGTTCTATCGCCACGCTATTCCTCGCCAATTCCAGACTTCTCCCGAAAGTAGCGCTTCTCAGTCAACTTACTATCCTGCGTCACGACAAGATCCCGTCCGGCCTCCTTGCCCTCGGCGAGGGAATAGCGCTCCGAGGCAATCGTCACGCCACTTCCGAACGTTCCTTTCGCCTCGGGAGGGGCTTCGTAGTTGTTGCCAGGTTCCTCAACAGAAACATTATAATCATACAGAACTTTCTCCGTATCGCGCCGGATCTCCCCCTTGAATTGCGCGGACATCCCGCGGTAATTCAAGAGGCGTTGTTTCCGGCTATTGACCGTCCGTAGCATCAACCGCATAAACGTCGCCCCCAACCGAACCGCCAGCGGATCCCCCGGTGGCCGCCTGCTGGCCGTGTTCACGAGGCGCCCCAGAACCTCGGCTTTGGAGGATTGAACAGTTCCCTCGCCGTCAAATTCTCCGGCGTTACCCAGCATCTTCCGAAGCGAGGTCTCTCGAGACTCAAGATCCTCAAAAATCGTCTTCGTTCCATTAGCCAATTTACTTTCTTCGCGCGAAGGCGCTCGATGGAACCAACGGGCAACGTCTCTCTCATTCCGCCCTGTTCCAACTTGCCGGAAAGACTCAGGAGCTCCGCCCGCTCCGTGCTCAGATCGGTATTCCGCGAATCGTCAGGGTCCATCTCAAGCAATTCCGCTCTCTATTCCTTGAGCGAGCTACTGATCGAGTTCGCTCCAATGCAGCATCTCGGGCCGGCACCGTTGAGATTGACGAATGACCCGCCGCAATAAGGGCTGCTGACGGCGGCCCTCCATTATGGCGGTTGGGAGCGAAAAGTGGACCTTCCAGTGCTCCAACTTCTCCGGCACGGATTTGTAGGAATCGCGAGCCGCCGACTCAAGTATGTACGAGTCATACCAAGCAGCGCACAGAGCGGCCGCTTCCAGCGAGAGGGCTTCGGGGCTCTCGGGATCGGCGAGAGCCCCATATTTCAAGAGGCTGGCAAACATGATTAGGGCGCCCTCCTGTGGCGAACATCGACCCTAGTGCCCAACGCCTGCCCCCTCGATAAGCTTCATTGACCCGATTCCCATGGGACATATACTACACGCTTCTCGCGATGCTTTCTACGTAGGGCGGTCGAAGGATTCCTTCTTCCGTGACGATGCCCGCTACCAACGGAGCCGGCGTCACGTCGAACGCCGGATTGTATACGTCTACACCCTCCGGGGCGGTCCGCCGCCCAAACCCATGGGTGACCTCCTCCGCGCCACGCTGTTCGATGGGAATTTCGTCACCCGTAGCGAGGCTCGGGTCGATCGTCGAAATAGGCGCGGCCACATAAAAGGGGATGTCATGAGCCTTCGCAAGTAGCGCCACGCCATACGTGCCGATCTTGTTCGCCGCGTCCCCGTTCGCCGCGATGCGGTCCGAGCCGACAAGGCACAACTGGACGCGGCCCTCTTTCATCGCTTGCGCGGCCACATTGTCGCAAATGAGAGTCACATCAATGCCGGCCCGCTGCAACTCCCAAGCCGTAAGGCGCGCGCCTTGGAGAAGCGGACGCGTCTCATCCGCATACACGCGGAACCTGCGCCCCTCCTCGTGCGCGCGAAACATCACGGCCAAGGCCGTGCCGTAATCCGCCGTGGCGAGCCCCCCCGCGTTGCAGTGCGTCAACACGCCGTCGCCTTCGCCGATCAGAACCGCGCCGTGCCCGCCAATCGCCCGGCACAGCCGCTTATCCTCCTCAAGGATCCCAACTGCCTCTCCTTCAAGAAGGGAGAAAACCTGCGCGTCGTCGGCATTCATCGGCGCGGCCTCTAGTGTGCGCCGCATGCGATCCAGCGCCCAGAAAAGATTGACCGCCGTCGGACGAGAGGTAGCGAGGTATTCCGCGGTCGCCAACGCCGCGGCGCGAATCGAAACTCCGCCGGCCGCGCAACGTTCGCGCGTCCCCACTAGCACTCCCAGCGCCGCGCACACCCCTATCGCAGGCGCGCCTCGCACACGAAGCGACTTGATCGCCTCCCACACGGATTCCTCCGTCGCCAGCGTTATCTCGAGAAATTCATTCGGCAGCAGCGTCTGGTCCACAATGACCAACTCGCCATCAGTCCAACGAAGCGTTTCGACAGGCACGTTTCAAGTACTCCAGCAAAACACGCATTTCAAGTCAACTCGAACCGGGCCCCCTCCGTCCAGAGAGGGGTTCAAGGGGAGGGTCGAAACTCCGGTGTAATTCGGGAAGTTCGGACAACAGTACGAGGCCAAGCCCCATTCCGAGATACACTCAAACCCAAGAGTTGAGGACGCGGCCGGGGCTGCGCAAAACGACAGCCGAACCAACCTTACCCGCCAAGCGACTCGCGAATCTTTTTCAAGAAACGCCGATGCAGTGGATACGTCTTCGTGTCGCTCAACTCGTCGAACCGTTTAATCATGTCTTTCTGCTCGCGCGACAGCTTCGTGGGCGTCTCCACTTGAATCTCGACAATCTGATCGCCGTTGCGGTACCCGCGAATATCCGAAATGCCCATGCCCCGAAGCTTGAACAACGTTCCCGATTGCGTGCCGGCCGGAACCTTCAATTCCGCTTCGCCATCAAGCGTGGGGACGCGGATAGTTGCTCCCAAGATGACTTGCGGAAAACTGACCGGAACCTGGCAAATGATGTCGTTGCCCTCGCGCTCGAACAAGTCATCTGGCTTCACCTCCACAAAAACGTAGAGATCGCCGCGCGGCCCGCCGTTTCGTCCGGGCTCCCCCTCGCCGCGCAGACATAAGCGCGAACCCGTGTCCACGCCCGCGGGCAAATCTACTGACAACTCCCGGTCCGTCTTCACTTGTCCTTCACCCCGGCACCGGCGGCAGGGATCCTTAATCATCTGTCCTACGCCATGGCACACGGGGCAGGTGCGGCTGATGCTGAAGAAGCCCTGAGCCATCCGGACTTGCCCATGCCCGCCGCACTGCTGGCAGGTCTCTGCAGATGAACCCTTGGCCGCGCCCGATCCCGAGCAATCGTTACAGGTTTCCCTTCGGGGGAATCGCACCGTTTTCTTCGTGCCCGATGCCGCATCCTTCAGCGAAATACCCACCCGGTATTCCAGGTCGTTCCCCACCGTAGCGGCCTGAGCGCGCCGCTGGCCGCCGCCTCCTCCTCCGCCGCCAAAGAACGTATCGAAGATCTCGTCGAAGGGCGAGGCTCCTCCGGGGCCCGCGCCTTGGCCCATTTGGGCTCCCGCTTCTCCAAAGCGGTCATACTTCGCGCGCTTCTCCTTATTCTTGAGCACGTCGTACGCTTCGTTAATTTCCTTGAGCTTCTCCTCAGCCGCCTTGTCGCCGCCCGTTTTGTCCGGGTGGTACTTTTGTGCAAGCTTGCGGTACGCCTTTCGCACCTCGTCCTGCGAAACGCCCCGCGATACACCCAGTGTCTTGTAAAAATCTCGATTCATATCCCACGCCAATACATCGCCGAACGAACTTTAACCCGCCAAACAGTGCCTCGAAAAATCCAATGGAGCGGCGGACAGATGTCCACCCTCCGGCGGATCGTCAATTCTTCTCCTCGCCGTCGCCCTCGTCATCAACCACCGTGAAATCGGCATCGACCGTATTATCCTCTTTCTCTTCGCCACCCGCATCCGCGCCCGACGCCCCATTATCCTCTCTCGCCCCCTCCTGCGCCTCCGCCTCCTTTGCGGCCGCTTCCGCATACATGGCTTCGGCGAGCTTGTGCGACGCTTCATTCACCGCCTTCATCGCTTCCTCAATCGCGCCGTCATCCTCGTCCTCGAGCGCCGTCTTCAGACCGGCCACCGCGGCCTCGATGGCCGCTTTATCCTCATCGCCGATCTTATCGCCGTACTCGGAGACCGACTTCTCGGTTTGATACACGAGCGAGTCCGCATTGTTGCGCGTTTCAATCGTATCCTTGCGCTCTTTATCTTCCTGCGCGTGGCTCTCAGCATCCCGGACCATATCGTTGATTTCGTCTTTCGACAGGCCGCTCGACGCCTCGATGCGAATCGTCTGTTCCTTGCCGGTTGCGGTGTCTTTCGCGGCGACGTGAACGATTCCATTAACATCGATATCGAAAGAAACTTCGATCTGGGGAAGGCCCCGTGGAGCCGGTGGCAGCCCCTCCAGATTGAAATTGCCCAGCGTTCGGTTTGCAGTCGCCAATTCCCGTTCGCCTTGCAGAACGTGGATGGTCACGGCGGTCTGATTATCCGCGGCCGTCGAGAAGATCTGCCGTTTCGTCACGGGAATCGTCGTATTCCGCTCGATCAGTTTTGTGGAAATCCCGCCCAGCGTTTCAATGCCCAACGACAAAGGGGTTACGTCCAGCAGCAACACATCCTTCACGTCGCCAGCAAGCACACCGCCCTGAATCGCAGCGCCCAAGGCCACCACTTCGTCCGGGTTCACGCCGCGGTGGGGTTCCTTGTCAAAAATCCCCTTTACGATCTCGCCTACGGCCGGCATACGCGTCATGCCGCCCACCAGGACAACTTCGTCAATTTCGCTGGCCGACAGGTCGGCGTCCTCGAGCGCTTGAAGGCAAGGATTCTTCGAGCGCTGAAGCAAGCCGTCGCAGAGCTGCTCCAGCTTCGCGCGCGTCAACGTGTAATTGAGATGCTTCGGACCCGACGCGTCCGCCGTAACGAAGGGAAGACTCACGTCCGTCGTGACCGCGGTTGACAACTCGCACTTCGCCTTCTCCGCCCCCTCCTTCAAGCGTTGGAGAGCCATGGGATCTTTACGCAAGTCGATCCCCTGCTCTTTGAGGAACTCTTCCGCCAACCAGCGGATGATCACTTCGTCAAAATCGTCTCCGCCGAGGTGCGTGTCGCCGTTCGTGCTGAGCACTTCAAAACTGTCGTCGCCGATAGCGAGAATCGAAACGTCAAACGTGCCACCGCCCAGGTCGTATACCGCCACCTTCTCGTTCTTCTTGGAATCCAGCCCGTACGCCAGCGCCGCCGCCGTAGGCTCGTTGATGATCCGAAGCACTTCGAGGCCGGCGATCTTGCCCGCGTCCTTCGTCGCCTGACGCTGCGAGTCATTGAAGTAGGCCGGCACAGTGACCACCGCCTGCGTCACCGTTTCGCCCAAATACGACTCTGCCGTTTCCTTCATCTTCTGCAGGATCATCGCGGACACTTCCGGCGGACGATAGCTCTTTCCCTGAATTTCCACCTGGCAGTCGTCGCTGTCGGTCGCCGACACGGTATAGGGAACGAGTTTGCGCTCGCTACTCACCTCGCTATAAAGGCGCCCCATAAACCGTTTGATCGAGAAGACCGTGTTCTCCGGATTCGTAACTGCCTGCCGTCTCGCCACGGCCCCGAGAAGCCGCTCGCCGTCCTTCGTAAACGCCACGCACGAGGGCGTCGTCCGGTTGCCCTCGTTGTTCGCAATGACTACAGACTTGCCGCCTTCCATCACGGCCACGCACGAGTTCGTCGTGCCCAAATCAATGCCTATCACCTTATCCATTGCCAATGCTCCTTATCTATAGAATTACAGATATCCATACTCTATGTAGTAGACTATTGAAATACTCTTACCATTCTTCGAACAGGGTTGACAAGATTTGGATAGTCATCTTGTCAATCTTGTTAACAAGTTTCTTGGCCACGGCCTGCGAGCCGGACTAAGGAATCGCAGCCCCGCCTACACTTCGCCGGCGGATTCGTCCGACTCGTCGACGCCGCCAGAACTCACAGTTACTTTGCTTGGGCGCAATACCTGATCGCCCAACATATATCCCCTCTGAAATTCCTGAACCACCTCTCCCTCGGCCACGTCCTCCGAAGGCACCTGCGCCACGGCTTCATGCACATTCGGGTCGAAGGGCGCGCCCTCTGCCATGATCGGCTCTAGGCCCCGGGCGGCCAGTATCTCGGCCAAAAGCCTAGAGACCATCTCCACGCCTTCCCACAAGCCCCCGGATGCGTCGTCCTTGTGCTGCAACGCCAACTCCAAATTGTCCAACGCAGGCAGCAAATCGCCGATCAGGCCTTGCGCCGCCATTTTGCGCACACGCTCGTTGTCCCGCGCTACGCGTTTCCGATAATTATCGAATTCCGCACGGCCCCGAAGCAGTTGGTCCTTCAGTCCCACCACTTCAGTTTCCAACTTGGATACACGATCAACCGGAGGCGCTTCCTCGGCCTCCGCCATTTCAGCGACCTCACCCTCCACCATATCCTCGGCGTCGGTCGGCTCGCCCTCTACCGTGCCCGCCACATCCTCAGCGTCAGCTTCAGTCGGCTCCGCGGTATCGGTCTCGACCGCCTCAGCCTTCGGGCACTGTCCTAATTCCGTGTTTTCTTGTTGTGTATTCGCCATCAACGATTCTCTGCCTCTGAAAAATTCATCCGTTGCGGGCCAAGCGACTCATCAAGCGGCCCAACATGCCAGCGGTATACTCCACCACGCCCGAAAGGCGCGAATACGGCATGCGCCGGGGCCCCAACACACCCACACGGCCCACCGTCTTTCCATCCACCTTATAGGGCGCCGAAACAACGCTAATCTCGCTCATCCTGCTGTCTGACGCTTCCCCTCCGATAACCACACTCGAACGTTCGGCGTCCAAGCTAATGACTCCCGATCGCAGCAGATCCACTACACGGTCCCGCTCTTCGAGAAGGCCGAAGACCTCCCGCGCACGGTCAACGTCATGAAATTCCGGCTGCTCGAACAACTGCGTCGCCCCATCCAAAAATAGAGGGCCTGCGCTGTTCACCGCTAGATACTTCAGCACCTGCACAGCGTGTTCCGCCAGGCGGTGCTGACTGTCGATAAACGACTCCAGTTTTCCATGCATCGCCGTAACCACGCGGTCGACCGCGACGCCCCGCAGATTGTTGTTAAGAAACGCCGTCAACTCATGCGCATCATCCTGGGTCAGCGGGGTATCGATGGACACAACCATCGTCCGGACCCGCCCAAAACTGTCGGCAAGCAATACAACGATCCGGCCGCCCTCAAGCGGTGTAATCTCGATCTGTCGAATTTCGGCATCTCCCAAACTTGGCGCTTCGACGATCCCCGTCTGATGAGAAAGCAAAGCGAGCAAATGGCTAGTTTGACGAAGCAGATCGTCCGCGTCGTTCAGCTTGGCAACCAACTCCCCTTCGACTCGCGTCCGCTCGGTAAGCGTCACCCGCTGGATCCGCATGAGATAGTCGACGTAATACCGGTAGCCGACATCCGTGGGCACCCGGCCCGAACTGGTATGGAGTTGCTGAAGGAAGCCCGCTTCCTCCAAGTCTGCCATCACATTCCGAACGGTGGCCGGGCTAACTTCCAGCGAAAACCGTTTGACGATCGAGCGAGAACCCACTGGCTCGGCCGAAGTAATATAGGAATGGACCACCGCCTGGAGGACCAGCTCTTCGCGATCCGACAAGTGCTGCTCATTCATAAGCGTAAAGGGAGCTTGGCCTTAGCACTCACGATACACGAGTGCTAACAGTTCGTCAAAGTTTAGCACACTATGGGGGTCATGTCAAACATCGGTCACCACTGCCCTTATGGACCGTAAATAAATAACTCGACTGTTCGTGCTGTGCTGTGTCATACTCTGGGACA
>CAYNZS010000029.1:0-22810 GCA_964401695.1 uncultured Nitrospirales bacterium | reverse complement strand
ACCCGAGGCGAATTCACCATCAGCGGATTTCGCAACAGCGAACTGCGCAATCACCCGCCCGGCAAAAGCGCCGGCAAAATCTCGCGCATGATCAAACGGCTGCGCAAACACGGCCTCATCAAAAGAGTCAGGCGCTGCTACAAGTACCATCTCACCGCTCCCGGACGACGCATCACCGCCACCGCACTCAAGCTGCGCGAGATGTTCATCATCCCATCGCTTCGAGGACTCCTCTATGAAGATTGATTTTCACGCCACTTTGAACCAAACTCAACCCCTAAGGGACTAAGCCGTGTTCTTTTCACAATTTGCCGCCGACATGGGGCTGTTGAGGAAGCAATCCATAAGAATGCCGAAACGCTCCGATAACATCCCCCTTCAAGGGGAACTTCGCGCGATGTTCGAGGGACGAAACTCCCCCTTTGAAGGGGGATTAACCCGGCTATCTCACCGGTTTTTGTAGCGAGACGGTGGAGAAAGTTGCTGTGACGAGACTTATCCGCCATCGCAGTAGAAAAGCGGTGAGATATCCGGGTTAAGGGGGATGTCGCGGTCCGTGCCTTCTCAGCCTCCGTCCTCTCAGACTTCCTTCTCCCAATTTCCCGCTAAAGAAAAGTCCAGTCCTCAGTAGAAATATCATGCCAACTAAGAACCCCCATCCGAAAATCGACGGCATCCGTATCGATATAGAGGCCCTTCGCCGCTTGTCCCATCAATGCCAGCCCGCCAATTGCAGCATCCGCGGGAATTGCTGTAAGACCTACGAGGTCATCGTGGATAACGGCGAAATCTCAGGAATAGTCGGAACGATGCCCCGCGCGGCCCACTACGCCAAGGGCCTTGTACAGGACGGCGAACTCATCGACCCCTTCGATGAAGCCGACGACGCGGACGCCTGTCTCGCCACGCACCATAACGGCATGTGCGTCTTCGCCTGGCGCGACCGGAAGGGCGCTACGCGGTGTTCTCTGCACAGCGCCGCGCTGGACCTGGGCGTTGATCCCTACGATACCAAACCCAAAGCCTGCACCCTCTGGCCGCTCTACCTCATCGAAGGCAATTCCCCCGTGTTGACCGTCCAAGAAGATACCTATTCCTTCGACTGCAACAAGCCCGCGGCCGGGCGCCCCACAGGACTGAATCCCGGCATCTCGGAGATACTCGACAGCGTATTCGGCGGGGCATTCCGTGAGAACGTCGAGCGCCTACTTACACGGAAATAGGCGTCGAGCACTTACCGGGGAAAAACATTCTTATTAAAGCCATTATTACCGGCTCGAATCGACGCAGATGAAACTGGAACCCGCGTTCCGTGTATGATGCGCACCTTTCGCCACAGGAGGCGATTTTACACCACATATGTGGTTCTGGATTACAGGAGCAGCAAGCTATGTCACGTTCTATTTATGTAAAATTCCCACATTTCTAGTTTCGACTGCGGTCGCGACTATGGCATCGGCTCATCCGGGGCATGTGGGGCATGGCACGGTAGCCGCCATGCCGGCCCCCGTCGCCCCAATCGTTTTGTCTTTGCATACTGACGTCGATATGGAGAAGGTGAGCGGTCAGGGGGACTACCAATTTCAGGTGATTTACACATCGGATCACCTCCCCCAAGCTGCCAACAAGGTTCTGGTGAAGGCCCATGGCGGGTTCGCCGTCGATCAGCGTCCTGGCAAGGGAGAGAGTTACTTCGCGTTACCGGGGGGCGGCATCATCCAAATCAGCGGCGAACTCGCCCGGACGCGAACTCTGTCCACGTCCGATGCGATGCGCAACCTCAACATGCACGACACGCGCTGGCTGGGGCTGGCCAATGTACTCGCCGCGCTGGACACGGGTATCCGGACCTTTGACGCCTGCCTGGCGGGACTGGGCAGTTGTCCCTTCGCGCCCGAGGCGACAGGCAATATCGTGACCGAAGATTTCATGTTCATGCTCGAAGGCATGGGCCGGCGCACGGGAGTCGACTTGGAGAAATTAATAGCGGTCCGCCGCGTGCTCGAAGAAAACCTGCCCGGCGAGCCGCTCCATGGCGCCATCGTGCGCGCGAAGACCACGAAGGGCTTCGAATTCGCGTCAGCGTAATTGGTTTTGGGGCGCGCTGGCGGATCGTTTCTTGATCAAAGTTCGAAGTCCAGGTACAACCTCTGAAATCCCAGTCCATGACCTGAAATCCTCTCCAAGGAGACCCACGATGGCGCCAACCGATTCCGTAGCTACGATGGCAATCGAACCCGACTATCTGGAGCTGCGCGACGCGGTCGGCCGGGTGTGCCAGGATTTCCCCGGCGAGTATTGGCGGGAACTGGACGCGAAATCGGAGTACCCAACCGAGTTCGTGAACGCGATGACGAAACACGGATTCCTCGCCGCGCTCATCCCCGAGGAGTACGGCGGCACGGGACTGCCCCTCCGCGCGGCCGGCGTGATTCTCGAAGTGATCCACGCGACGGGTTGCACCGCCGGGGCCTGCCACGCGCAGATGTACACCATGGGCACCGTCCTGCGCCACGGAAACGACGCGCAGAAACAAAAATACCTGCCGCGCATCGCGACGGGCGAATTGCGCCTTCAGGCCTTCGGCGTGACCGAACCGACGACAGGCTCCGATACGACGCAACTGCAAACGCGCGCCGACAAGAAGGGCGACATTTATGTCGTCAACGGGCAGAAGATTTGGACCAGCCGCGCGCTGCATTCGGACCTGATGTTGCTGCTTGCGCGCACGACGCCGAAAGACCAGGTGAAGAAGCGTACGGAGGGCATCTCGACGTTTCTTGTTGATATCAAAGACGCCCAGGGACGGGGGCTGGAGATCCGGCCTATCGACACGATGATCAATCATCACACCACGGAAGTCCATTTCGATAACTTCGAGATTCCCGCCGACAGCTTGATCGGCGAAGAGGGCAAGGGCTTTCGGTATATCTTGGACGGCATGAACGCGGAGCGGATCTTGCTCTCGTCGGAGGCCCTTGGCAACGCGCGGTACTTCATTCGCAGGGCGGTGGAGTACGCGAATGAACGCGTCGTTTTCGGCAGGCCCATCGGCCAGAACCAGGGCGTTCAGCTGCCCATCGCGAAGGCCCACGCGGAAACGGAGGCGGCGGAGCTTATGGCGCGAAAGGCCGCGGCCATGTTCGAGGCTGGGCTCGACTGTGGCGCCGAGGCGAACATGGCGCGCCTGCTTACGGCCGAGGCCTCCTGGAACGCAGCCGAGGCCTGTTTCGAGACCTTCGGAGGCTTTGCGTTCGCGCGCGAGTACGATATCGAGCGCAAGTGGCGCGAATGCCGCCTGTCACGAACCGCGCCCATCTCGACGAACCTCGTCCTGACCTACATCGCGCAACATGTGCTTGGGATGCCGCGTTCGTATTAGCCCGTATCGGGCTCGCGCGTTCTCCTTCCGATTGACTTTGGAAGAACGGGCTCTTACCATGCCTAGATCCTACAAGTTGCGGGAACGGCTGGGCTTCGCTTGGCGCACCGGGAGATACACATGGCGGACATGAAAACAAAGACCTTTATTGCGATCGCATTTTTTGCGATATCTTCCTTTATGGCGACGGCTCAGGACGCCGGGAGAATCCTGGACGCGTCCGGCGTCAAGGGAGGGCTGGTGGTTGTGGTCGGTTGCGACGACCCAGTGCTGCTAGAGGAGTTGCGGGCTGGCGATTCCTACCTGGTCCACGGACTGGACAGCGATCCCGGGAAAGTCGTGGCTGCGCGACAGCACCTTCGGGATAGGAATCTTTACGGTTCGGTCACCGTCTCTCGGCTGCAAGGCGAGCAACTTCCCCATGTGGACAGCCTCGTCAACCTGATCGTGTTGGCAGACGACACCAAGATACCGGTATCCGAGATGACCAGAGCTCTCGCCCCCAACGGCGTCATCGCGGACATTCGCGAGTCAAAGGTCAAGACCATTCGCAAGGACTGGCCCGCGGAACTCGACGGGTGGAGCCACTTCCTCTACGATGCCTCGAACAACCCCGTATCGAATGACACAGTGGTCGGCCCACCCCGGGGAATGCGTTGGGTTGCCGGCCTGAAATACGGCAGGAGCCACGAGCACATGGCCAGCATGAGCGCGCTAATCGCGGCCGGTGGACGCCTCTTCGGCGTTTTCGACGAAGGGCCCATCAGCTCGGTCTATTTGCCGGCTGAATGGAAGCTGACGGCCAGGGATGCCTTCAACGGCGTCTTGCTGTGGGAACAACCGATAGCGAACTGGGAATCCCAGCTCAGAGGTTTTAGAAGCGGACCGCCAGAGATCGGGCGGCGCATCGTGGCGACGGAGGACCGGGTGTATGCGGCCCTCGATTACGGATCGGCGGTGGCGGTTCTCGGTGCGGCAACGGGAGAACAATTGAGGACGCTGCCCGGCACCGAAGGCGCTCGCGAGCTGCTTCTGACCGGCGGGGTGCTGTATGTGCTCGCCGACGACATGACCGCGGCGCAACACCGCGAGCGAAGGGATTGGATCGACAGCACGGCAAAGGCGAAGGAATTCCGCTGGCCCTACCCGTTGCCGCATGTGTCGCTCGACATGTATGGCGTCCAGCGCGTTGTCGCCGTGGCTACCGAGACTGGCGAGCCGCTCTGGGATCACGAGTTTGGCACCCGCGGCGAGGTCATGCCCACCACGATGGCCGTGGACGGCGGACGCGTTTGCCTTCAGACGGTTTCCGACGTGATTTGCCTCGATGCCGCGGGCGGCAAGGAGCTGTGGCGCAGCCCGAAGCCGGTCGCTACAAACCGGTGGTCCTGGTCCGCGCCTACTCTGATCATCCACGATGGCGTGGTGCTGACCGCGGACCGCTTGCCAACGGCCGAGGCCGTTTCCGATGTGGCCGATGCTTGGCCCTCGACACAGGCCAACAAGTGGGTTGCCTCGAGCGGAACCACCACGGGGCTGCAACAGGAGGGCGAGATAGTCGCCTTCTCTCTCGACGATGGGAAGGAGTTGTGGCGCGCGCCCTGCTTCGAGAACTACCATGTCCCACAGGATATTTTTGTCATCGACGGTGTGGCATGGGTCGGAAATCTGCGCTGGTTCGAAGACCCGGGCTTCACCCAGGGGCGTGATATTAGAACCGGCGAGGTCGTCGCCACGATACCGCCGCAGGGCAAGTACGGCCACCACCGCTGTCACCGAAACAAGGCAACGGTTCAATGGCTACTGGTCGGCCGCCAGGGGGACGGTATCGGGTTCGTCGATCCCAGTGACGGGACCAACCTGAGGAATGCGTGGGCGCGAGGGTCTTGCCAGTACGGCATCATGCCGGCCAATGGCCTCGTTTACGTCCCGCAGCACTCCTGCGCGTGCAACCCCGAAGAGTTGCTGGTCGGGTTCAACGCTCTTTCTCCGCTATCTTCGGCGGGCGAGGGGCCGGCGCCACTGGAAAGGGGACCGGCCTACAATGAGGTCTCCAACCTCCAGAGTGGGTCGTCGAAGACCGGTTGGCCTACCTATCGGCGGGATGCCCGTCGAAGCGGTTACCAGGACCTGCCCGCGCCGGGCGCGCTTGAGATCAACTGGGCAAAGAAACTCTCCGCGCCCATTACGGCGCCGGTGTCTGCCGACGGGATCGTTGTCGTTGCCGAAACGGACCGCCACAGCGTACATGCCCTGCGGGTAGCAACAGGTGAAACGGCCTGGACCTTTGTTGCCGACGGCAGGATCGACTCGCCGCCGACTCTGTCGGGTGTCCTGTGCCTTTTTGGGACACGAAACGGTTTTGTCTATTGTTTGCGGGCATCCGACGGGGCGCTGGTCTGGCGATTCCGCGCGGCGCCGCGGGACCGGCGCCTGTTTGCCTACGAGCAACTCGAATCGGTCTGGCCGGTGCACGGGTCGGTGCTGGTTGACGAGACGGCACCGGAAAGCGCCGCTACGGTCTATTTCGCAGCCGGCCGGTCGGCGCGCGTCGATGGCGGGATCCGCCTTTACGCCCTGGACATAAAGACCGGGAAGGTGATTCACTCCGCCGACGTGAACATGGACGCTGAGGCCTGGGGCGAGGGCATCATCAAGGGGACGGTGCTGCCAGACATACTCTCCGCTCAAAAGGGCACTATCTGGATGCGTCAGATGGGCGTGACCAAAGACTTGGCTCTTGCCAAAGCGCGACCGCATCTCTACGCGGCGCGCGGCTTTCTGGACGATACCTGGTGGCACCGAACTCACTGGCTCTACGGCACGGCTATCCTGCCGGGGTTCACAAACTGGCCACTCGCCGGCAACGTGATGCCCGCGGGACGGCTGCTGACCTATGACGACGATGAATCTGTCTATGGTTACGGCCGCGTGGGCTTGCGGGCCCTCAGCGGTGGGCATGCCCGCACGGAGGCAACAGGCTACATACTGTTTGCCGAGGCCTTGACTCCTGAGGCGGCGTCCGGAACGCAGACAAGCAGCTGGCTATTGGATATATTCGCCAAACATCGCAGCGATTTAATGGACGATCCGGACGTAGAGCGTTCAGGCATTGAGGAACTCGCCTATGATGCGCTAAGAGAAACTTTCAGGGAACGTCAGCGCAAATGGGACACGGAGCTGCCTTTTGTGGCTAGGGCGCTTGTGTTGAGCCGAGACGCCGTGCTGGTCGCAGGTGGCCACTCGTTAACCGAGAGCGCGGAACGCCACGGCCCCGGAACGATCTGGAGTGTCTCCCGCGAGGATGGGTCGAGGAGGACGACCGGCTCGCTTCCCGCGCCGCCGGTCTTGGACGGCATGGCCCTGACCGATGCGGGCGTCTTCGTGTCGGCTTTAGAAGGATCCTTGATTTCCCTTGGCGCTACGAAATAATTCCCGTGCCTCACGCTAAACAGGCCGTGGGGAATTCGCGCGGCTTCGTTCCGCTCGAACCGATGAGCGTTCAGGCCATTCTTGCCCAGAAGAAAGAGCAAGAAACTGACTTTTGGGCTTTTCAAAAGTAGACGCAAACGCAGCGAAGCACGAGCGTAGGCGTGTCTGTCCCTTTTCTTGCGAGTCAGAACCAGCTACACGGGAAATTGGAATGAGAACGCGGAGCAACGTAGCATGGGCTGCCTTCCCATGAAACACAGGCAGGATGCCCGTGCCACGGGATTGACATGAAATTAGATAAAGCACGCAGGAATAAGGCCTTATAAGAAGCTGCAAGGAAATGTGTCCTTAACAGAGCTTGCAGCGCAACATACCGATGGGCAGCAGAACCTTGCAGGCCAAGGGTCCGCGAGAACGTGGCCACAAATGTGCAGAGCGGCCTCAATGTTACCAGCTGACAATATCGCCGAATTTCGTGGCGAGCGGCTCCCTTTTCGTCTGGAATCCTGCTTCGATCCGCACGACTCCGGACCATCAATTAGGCTGAGCCGGGTTTGCGCCCTCATCGCATTCTGAACTCACTGAAGGCCGTTGGTTTCGCCGAGGCCTTGGTAAAGGTGTTCCGCGCTCCTCAACGACCCACTCCGCAAATTCGGGAGGTCGTATGAACGGTAGACCTCGGCTCGAAGCTCGAAGTCCCCGGCCGAACTCAACAGGGATGCCCGTCCTCGTTGCGGATCGCCCGGCATAAGCTCGAACCCCATGGCCGATTTTGTCCGGGCTGAGAGCCCACGCAACTGAACCGCTCCCGCAACGTACGGAGCCGTTGCTGAAGTTCTTGCAGATGCCGAATGACGCTCGCGTCAATCACCCTGGGCTTCAAGCGTTTCTTCGGAGCTGGCGTAACATTGCGCCGGGACTTCCTCACCGCGCGATTGTAGTCTTCCGCCTCCTCTTCCAGCCGTGCGCTATACAGTTCCAGCGCGACGTTCAGAGATACTTCGGCAAGATTGAGGAAATATCGCACCGGGCGGGCACTATCAGCGCCTGGGCGCACAGGCCGTCCAGTGTATTGACGAATCGCTCGTAGCCCGCGCGTGGCATGGAACCCGATAGAGAACTATGTTCAGTTCGGACCCGTAGCCACTGAACAACGTGGCCCCAATGGATTCTCACTTTGCCCCGCAGCCCTGATTTCTTCAAGGACGTGATCGTGGAGGAATTCGGAAAACGCATCGTGTATCTGTTGAAGCACAATGCGGCCAGCCTTCCTGCCGCCCCCCTCTGTAGCCAGTTCTCGATGAGAAACACCGCCTGATAATGAAGATTCCGCGAATGTGCGCAGTGTACGGGATTTCCCCACACATCTCAATCTAATATCAAATCTAATTTACCAAGTAATCCCGCGGGAATGGCGAGCCTTAATAGTCTCATGGAAACCCTTAAATAGGAGAGAAACGCCCATTTCGCAGTCCTTCAATGAGACGGTCCACACTGCGGTCAATCCTGGTCTTGAACCGGAGCAAGGTCATCTATTGTCAAACATGCAATATTTTCGTACTATTACATGCTAACCCACCTTCAGTCTTCAGTGGGGATGTAGTGTCTTGTATTTCACTGCCGAGTCGTCTACATTTTCCCTGCTTTGGATACCCATCGATTAACGCGGCGAGACCGCCATACCCTCTTCATCTGCATTGCGGCCGGCATAATTGGCCTGTCCGTCTTTGCCGGGCTGTACAGCCGCGCTTTTCCGACCGCGAACGTCTCCGTCGCGCTCGACAGAGATGACGCGGTCCGCGTATCTCGCAGCCACTTGGAGTCGCTCGGGCACGACCTCAGTTCCTATCGGTACGCGGTCGACTTCCAATCCCGTCGGCCCACGATGACCTTCCTCGAAAAGGAACTGGGCCGGGCCCGCTCGTCAGCCCTCATTTCGGGCGATGTCAACATCTGGTTCTGGCGCATCCGTTGGTTCATTCCTTCGCACGAAGAGGAATTCTGGGTACTTGTCACGCCGGAAGGACGAACCGCCGCGCACGGACATCGAATTCCGGAAGCCGCGGAAGGAGCCCGCCTCTCGGCGGCGGAGGCCCTCGAGTTGGCGGAAGCGTTTTTGGCCGCGCGTTCGCCGTCGGATCTGTCGCTCTTTGAGTTGAAGGCCGGTAGCCAAACGGAACGTCCGAACCGCGTGGATCACAGCCTTCGTTGGGAGGGGCTAGACGAAGACCTGGCCGGAGCCAAGCGAAAGATTTCCGTCGATGTGCAGGGCGCCACGGTAGGTTCGTACGCCGAAACGCTGGACCTCCCCGAAACCTGGTTTCGCGACGAATCGCGAAAAGAGGCGCGACGCGGATTCTTAATGACCGCCGCGTCAACCGCCAAAGACGGCCTGCTTCTCCTCGTGTTCGCCATTTTTGTGTTCAATCTTCGCCGTTGGAACATGCGATTTTGTTTTGCCGTGGTTCTCGGCGGCGTGTTAGGCATTCTCGAAATCTTGGGCTGGGCCAATGAGTTCCCTTTCATCTGGATGGGGTACGACACGAACGAAAGCGTTTCGGCGTTTTTTGGTTCGCGCCTCGTAAGCGTTGCGGCAAACGCAATGAACACGACTTTTTACGTCATCATTGTAGGCGCGGCGGGAGACGCCCTCGCGCGAGAAGTTTTGCCATCGCGCCTATCTCTCTCCCATCTCCTGACGCGCGGATTTTGGACCTCTAAACAACTGTTCATCGCATCCGCGGCGGGCTGCGGACTCGCCCTGCTTCACGCCGCTTACGTCGCCGCGTTTTACGTTGGCGGCGAGCATTTCGGCGTCTGGTCTCCAATTTCACCGCCCTACGAAAATATCCTCGCCACGCCCCTACCCTGGCTCTACCCAATCACGGCAGGCCTCGCCGCGTCGATAGACGAAGAATTTCTTTTCCGCCTATTCAGCATCTCGTTGCTCCTTCGCTTCGCTAAGAATAGGACCGTCGCGATCCTCCTCCCAGCCATAATCTGGGGCTTCCTCCACAGCAACTACCCACAGGATCCCGAATACACGCGCGGCCTCGAACTCACCATCGTCGGCGTGGCCTATGGCGCGGTCTTCTTGCGCTACGGCATCGTAGCCACGCTCGTTTCCCACTATGCGTACAACGCGCTGGTCAGCAGCGTCATCCTGCTCCAGAGCGAAACCCCCTACCTGCGCCTGTCCGGCGTAGCGGCGGTAGGGTTGATGGCCGCTCCCCTCCTTCCGGGGATTTGGGTCCTTCTTAGGGGGAAGGCCTTCGGGGAGGTCGACACCCTTGAGCAAGCTCCGGTGAATCCCGTCTCGACGCTGCCGTTGGAGCGTCCTGTAGGTGAGCAACCAGAACCGACCTATGAGCCGCTTCCCTTTCGGATCTACGCCGCTCTAATCGTCGTGGCAGCCGCGGGACTCGCCTTCTACGCCGGCAACGATCGGGAACGCCTTGGTGATTATGTCTCCATAGAGGCCAATCGCGTCGAAGCCGAGGCTATTGCGCGCGAATTCTTGGAGGGACGGGGCGTCTCGCTAACCGGATATATTGCGGTGACAGAGTTTCGCCAGCGCTTTTCCGGTGACGACGTGGACTTTCTCCACCAACAGATCGGCGCGGGCGCCCTGAACGAAACTCTCGAACGCCACTTGCCTACCGCCGCGGTGTGGACGACTGACTTCTTTGTTCCGTTGCAGGTCGAATCGTACCGGGTCATGGTATTGCCGCGAGGCGAAGTGTTCGGATACCGCCGCTTTGTGGATGACGATGCGCCCGGCGCGAAGCCGAACGAGGCCGAAGCGTTGGCAATCGCCGAAGCCTTCTTGCGTGAACAAGGCCTCGATCTGTCCGAGTACCGCCTGGTTGATTCGCTCGAACTGGAAGAACAGAATCGCGCGGATCACAGGTTCATCTGGGAACGCGTTGACGTTGCGTTGGGCGACGGCTCGCTGCGGGTCTCGACCGCCGTGCAGGGCGGCGAAGCCACGATCTACAGCGCGTACATCGATGTGCCCGAAGAATGGACGAGAAAACGAGCCGAAAGCGGCTTTGGCGATCTTCTCCTCACGACCGGCAGCGGGCTTCTTCTTTTGTTAGCGTCGGCGACGCTCGGCGCGGTGTTCGTCGCCTTCTTCCTGCGCGGACGCCTCAGGTGGAAGCTGGCCATTCGGGCGGGCGCGCTTGTGGGTTTGCTCTTATCGGTGCGCTTCGCAAACGACTATCCAGCGTTCTGGAGCGACTACCACACCGTGGCTGAACCGTTCGCGTACGCGGGCACCGTGTTGATTCGACAGGCCTCCTACGTCGTGTTGGCCGCCGCGGGATCGGCCATCGCGGTCGCCTATGCCGAAGCCTTGTTCCGGCGGGCCTTTCCAGATCGTGTCCCGATCGAGAATTGGTTCATTCGAGATCGCTCTAACGCCGGACGGCTTGGGCGGCGGCAACGAATGTTCCGGGGCTGGGGCGAAGCGTTGGTTGTCGGAACATTACTCGGAAGCGCGGCGATGAGCGCTAGTACTCTGGTGACGCAGAGCGTCGATGAAGAATTCCAAGTTGTTGCCGCGATGGATATACACGAATCCGCGCCCCGGCCCATAAGTTTTCCTATGCGCGCGACACGATGGGCCGCTCTGGATTTCGGCACGGAGGCCCTCCTCGCCGCTGGCGCCGGGGCAGCGCACTTCTACATCATGCTGGGCTTCTATTATGCCTTTGTGCGGCGGCCGAGACTCGCCTGCTCGATTCTAGTTGCCCTACTGCTGGCGGCGGTGTGGTCACAAAGCCCGACCATCGCCGATTTCGTATCGGACGCGCCCCTGGCAATACTCGCGTTCGCCGGGTTCTGCCTCCTCCTCCTTTTCCTGATTCGCGTGATTGTCCGGGACAACATTCCTATGGCCATCGCAGCCATTTTCCAGTGGCAAACGTTTCGGCACGGGCTCTCCTTAGCCGCGTTGCCCGACACTTTTCTCGCACGTCAAGGATATATCCTACTGGGCGTTACCTTTGTCGTCTCCCTCACTGGCGTGGCGCTGCTCTGGGTTTCTCTGAAAACGCCCTGTGCCGATTCAGCTCGTGATACGGTTGGAGGCCAGTAGCGTTAATTGCGGGTGAGTGTATTGACTCATAATTGGTGCAGCTTCTAAGAGCAAGGCAAAGCGCACGTCTTCTGTCATCCTGAACGAAATGGTGAAACTTCGCTTCGCTCAGCATGACGGATAAGATGGAGACAGAATGAATCAATACACTAGGGTCACTGTTGTCCTAAACCGCTCTAAGGAAATTGCGGTTAGGATTAGCACCATTGGACAAAAGCGTGATTGTTTTGATTGAGACCTCAACCCCACCGTCTTTGCGAGAAGGAACGACGAAGCAATCTATTGCCAACAACTCGCCGCGTCTGACAGAAGGCGATCGACTTTGGCGACCGGAGAGTATTGCCGCGGTGGCTGTCGCTCCCTCGCAAAGACGGTTGAAGTTTCTATTTAGGACACCAGTGTCCCTGCCCCTTTCTTTCTCGACATCCCATGCTTCGATGTTTACAGCGTCCATCCGTCGCGATACGCGTAGTGAAGATACTGATTCGCTTCGGGGTGACTGGGGAACATCATGTGCTTCGCGTCCCACTCCAACTTAGTGCCCGGCATATGGTGCGCGATATTTCCCAGCATCGCGATCTCGGTTAAAGGGCCCCCATAGTCGAAGTTCGCGCCAGCGGGCTTGTACCCTTTGCATGCCTGCAAGAATTCCTGATGATGCGAGACGTTGCTGGGCAGGCTGCGGTCCAGTGGATCGGCTTTCACCGTGCGGTCCCCCTTGTAACCATTCATCTTGGACTCTGGGATAATGCGCCAGTACGCAGCCCCATGCGACCCGTATGTGATCTTGCCCTTGTCTCCAACGACGAGCGCTCCGATCGGACCGCGGCCAGCCCACTCGGTAGTCGGGATGAATTCTTCTCCATCTTCGAGTTCCTCGGGACGCGGCGGCGCATATTTGTCTCCGTCGTACCAAGTCATCGTGACCGGCGGAAGTTCGCCGCGTTCGGGGAATTCGAAACGAATTTTCGAGGACTGCGGGAAGGTCTCGATTTGACTCTCGGAGTCGAAGCCCTCGGCTTCGGCGAAGACCGAAGAAGGCGCGCCGAGATCCAAGGCCCAGAATACGGGGTCCACCACATGGCAGAGCCAGTCTCCCAGCATCCCCGTTCCGAACTGTCTCCAACCGCGCCACGCGCCGGGATGGTAGAGCGGGTTGTACTTTCGTTCCGGGGCCGGTCCGAGCCACAGATCCCAATCCAGCTCTTGGGGCACGCGGTGGTCGTTCGCCAGGCGTGAAAGCGCGCCAAGCTGGCTGTAGTTCATACCGGCCTCAAGGATGTGTATCTCCCGCACTTTCCCGATCGCGCCGGACCAGATGCACTCGCAGAACTCGTGGATCGTATCGGCCGAATGGCCGTGGCACCCCAGTTGGGTCGCTACGCCGTAGCGCCGCGCGGCCTCGGTAATCATTCGAACTTCGTACATCGTGTGCGCGAGAGGCTTTTCGCAATAGACGTGCTTTCCAAGCTCCATGGCGGCCATCGTCACCGTGGCGTGAGAATGATCGGGAATCCCTATGGTGACCGCGTCGATTCCCTTCTCCTTCTCCAGAAGACGGCGGAAGTCCTTGTACAGCTTCGCACGCTGAAATTGTTTGACAGCCGACTTCGCGCGCCCCTTGTCCACATCGCATAACGCGACGATCCTCGCGCCGGCAGCGTTCGAGGAGCGAAGGTCGACACCGCCCCAACCGCCCACCCCAATACTCGCCACGTTGACCGTTTCGCTCGGCGGCTTGAAGCCCTTGCCACCAACGACGTGCCGGGGAACGATCTGCGGAAACAAAGCGGCCGCGGTAGTGAGCGCGGCCGCGCCCTTCAGTATTTGGCGCCGGGTAACTTTCCTGCTCGACTTGTGCATGGTACTCTCCTTGATAGAAAAGCTGTGTCCGAGATTTCCCCATTGGAGCCGCGCGCGAACGCCACGAACGCCACGAACTCCTCTACGCCCACTATGCGCACCATCCAAGGCTTTGTCAACATTCGCCGTGGCCGGATTTCGCCGCGCGGTCGAGATAATAAGCCCGAGTTCAGGTTCCCCGATTTGCGCGCATGAGAGAACTGCTAGCCCGGATATCTCACCAAGTTTCGTAGCGAGACGGTGAGATGTCCGGGCTAGGACACGGTCGCCGAAGTACTGGCCTTCCCCGCCCTCAATGGAGAAGTTCGAGCGGAAGAACACGAAATAACTATTCTCTTACCCCGCGGTCAGGCGCCACAGACACCGAGCGCTCCCGCCGATAACTCCGAGAATGACCAGGAGAACAAGGGCCGTCATCAACGGCGCACGCGATTTCGGCACCCACAATCCGCGCGTGGTAAACCCCGGACTCTCCGATCAGGCGCGTGAAACTCTTGAGCGAGACATTATCCAAGTACGTGCCTGCGCGAACCACGATGATATCGCCCCGGCCGAGTTCCGTCGCTGTCACCGCATCTCAAATCACCGGAAAAGGCGCTGTTAACAAGCCATCGGCCCCCTCGCCCCCAGAGGGATCCACGTAGAAAGTGCGGGGCGGCAACGCCGGTTCCGGCGCCGTAGACAGAAGCGGACTCACGAACGCCGTGTTCGGCTGATCCGCGAGACGGTAGGTGATCTGGCCCTGCATCTTCCTCGTACCCACCTGCCGCAGGGGAACATTCACACGGCAGGTAAACTCAACTGAGAAATCTGGAGGAAGAATCCAGGCAAACTCGAGAAAGCTCGAACTACCCGCGCTCGGAAGGATAGGGGGCCTGCCCGCTAACAACGGAGCCGAAGCGCCAACCATCCGGGAGCGTCTCTCCGAGCCCTAGAACCGTCAAAGCCCCGCCGGTGGCTTGGGTGAGCGTGACCGCGATGTCCAGGGAAGACCAGGGAACATATAGGTCGGACACGACTCGGGACAGGGCGAGTTCGTCCGATTCTTGCCGGGGCGGAACGAAACTCGCCAGGCCTGACCCCACGTTCCGCGCGTCGCTGGGACTCGTGCTCGCCCCAATGCCGGGGGCGACAACCGAGCCTAGCAACGCAACCACAAGAACATTGGAAACGGATCGCCGGTTCAATACAGCCAATTTCTCTACCCCGAGAAGCGTACAGCACTTCCTCAGCCAAACTCTGTCTAACGCACTCGCAGCCTGCAATAAGAACTTCTAAGCAACCTCAGCGGTAAGAGCCGGAATCGGGCCCCTCATATCATCGCGAGCGAGACTGCGTTAATCCATCAAATATTGTGAGCGTTCAGACCATTCTTACCCAGAAAAACGCAAGAAACTGAGCAAAAAGGGGGTTTTTGAGCACCTTCAAAAATAGACGCAAGTGCAACGAGGCACGAACGGAGACATGTCTGTCCCTACTCTTGCGCCCAAAGAAAATGTGTAGCAAGAATCGTGCGATATTAGCATCGAAGTCACAAGAGACGCAAACTTAACGACTTGTGGCGTGCCAGTGATTTGGCGATTTCGACGATAGTGGAATCGGGGCGCCTATTACCGAAAATAGTTGTCACCGTTGAACAATTCTTAACTATTCGTTAAGCCGTCGGACGAAAAGTATCTATTTCTCGAGAATGATCAAGAAATCATTGTAGCTCTTGCCATGATTTGCCGTGATCGTCACTACAACCCACCCTTCGTCGAGCAACCTGTCCAATTTGTCCTTGCCCGATCCGTTCGATTCAATGATAAGAGATTTTTGCATGAGCACAGTACTTTCCATTTCACAATTCTGATGCGCGGGCCAAGCCCCGCTTTCTGCGCGATGGCATTCTCTACAGTAACTAAGATACTCTATTCGCCTACCCTTTGTGAAACACGATAACGAGGCAATCTACTCATGGCGACATCGAAGCGACTGACAATTCTCACTATCACGGCGTGCGCGTGCCTCTTGGCCCTCGAATCCGCCAGCGCCCAAGCAAAGAACGCCATCCTCTTTATCGGTGACGGGATGGGCATCGCGCAAGTCACCGCAGCGCGCATCTTCAAAGGAAATGCCCGGGACGGCGAGCTCACGCTAGACACCATGGAGCATACGGCGCTCGTGCGCACCTATTCAGCCAACTCGCTGGTCACCGATTCAGCCGCCGCGGGAACGGCCTTCGCTTCCGGTATAAAGACAAACAGCGGAATGGTTGGCGTCGCGCCCGATGGCCAGTCCGTTCCTACGTTATTGGAAATGGCGAAGGCGGCAGGCAAGTCGGTTGGCCTGGTCACCACTACCAGCATTACGCACGCTACGCCCGCCTGCTTCTACGCCCACGTGCCGAAACGAGGAATGGAACCCGAGATCGCCGCCCAGTTAGTCGACTCCGGAGACGTCGACGTCCTCCTCGGAGGCGGAAGGACGTTCTTTCTACCGCAAGGGGTCCACGACCCCGAATCAAATGAAGCGAGCAAAAGAGAAGACGACCGAGATCTCTTATCGGAAATGGCGGATAGGGGGTATCGTGTCGTGCGCAGCAGCGAGGAGTTCGAGGCCGCCGCCGCCGATTCAGAAAACGCTTCGGGCGTCTCGAAAATCTTGGGGCTGTTCAGTCCGGGCATGATGGCCTTCGAAGCCCAACGCCACCACGACAAGTGGGGCGAGCCTTCGGTCGCCGAGATGACGGAACTAGCGATAAAGGTTCTATCCAAGAACCCCAACGGCTACTTTCTCATGGTTGAAGGGGGGCGCATCGACCATGCCTGCCATGGGAATCGAGCCTACCTCGGCGTCACCGACCTGATTGCGTTCGACAAAGCGTTGAAAGTGGCGAAAGACTTGACGGCCCCGGACAACGCTACTCTGATCGCAGCCTCGGCCGACCACGAAACCGGCGGCCTCTCCATCAACGGCTATCCCTCCTTGAACATCGGCGGCGTCCGTTTATTCACCGAACCGTCGAGCGCAGCTACACCGCATATTCTCACCTTCGCGACGGGTCCGGGCGCAGACGGCGGCGACAATGGCGACAAGGATCGGGCCTACCCGACATACCGGCAGCCCGCCACATTCAAGGGGGAATCGGCTGCGCATACCGGCGTCGATGTGGCCGCGTGGGCATCGGGCCCCGGCGCCGAGGTATTCCGGGGCACCATGGAAAACGCGGACGTGGCGCTTCACATCATGAAAGCCCTGGGACTCAAGTAGCCGCACACGAAACTCCCAATTGCCGCCAGCGCCTACCCTCGGAAACTTCCCGTAATCTTAAGGCGGGGATAATAGACCTCTCGTTTTCATGCTGGAGCGCTTAACCCGGATATCTCACCGGTTTTCGTAGCGAGACGGCGGCGAAGGTTGCTATGACGAGACTTATCCGCCATCGCAGTAGAAAAGTGATGAAATATCCGGGTTAACCAGGTCAAACGAGAGAGAAATGGCAAGCCAATATGCGGCATTGCAGCCAAATGGGCCTCCGGGGGATAATGGTGGGTAGAAATCAACTGGATGCCCCCCGGGGCCAGGACGCGATAGCCCTTTGAAACTTCCCTACGTACTCGCGGTTGCAGCGTACTGTTCGCTCATCTTCTACCTGTCCCATCAGCCACGTTTGCGGTTGCCGGACGTGCCCATTCCGGAATCGGACAAGGTGGCCCACGCCATCGGATATGGCGGGCTGGCGGCGATAGTGGCGGTCGGGCTTCGGCGCTCGAACGCCGAGATTTCGCCCTGGCTCTTGTTTCTCGCGCCCTTGGTATTCGCGGCGCTGTATGGGGTAACGGACGAAATTCACCAGCGATTCGTACCGAATAGAAATTTCGATGTGCTCGACATGGCGGCGAACGCGGCGGGGGCTCTCTTGGTTCAGATATTCTTGTGCAGATACTACTGGCGGGTTCTTGCCTGAAGCGAAGTCGCGGCGTCATAATGATGGTGCCCAAGACGGAAAGCGCTTGCCCCACATACAGTTCTTCTGGGATAGCTTTTCGTTAACCTTGTGACCGTTCATGGCCAATTCTGCTTCCCAGAAATCGCAAAATAAGACATACGCGCCACGCGGCTGCGCCGGAATCTTCGTGGCCCTCATGCTAGTCCTTGCCGCGGCCTGGGGCGCGGGCTTGGGGGTAATGGTCTTTATCCTCGAGGGCTCCGGCGGGACCATGGAGGCTCTCGAGAATTTCCGCCCGAAGATCGGGAGCAAGGTGTACTCGGCGGACGGCGTATTGCTGGGCGAATTCGCCGTCGAAGCGCGCCAAGTAGTCAGCCTCAACGAGATCCCCGTTCTGCTGCAAAAGGCCTTTCTCGCGACAGAAGATCACACATTTTACACCCACAAAGGAATTCGGCCACTCGCCCTCGCCAACGTGGCTTTCGGAGTTCTACGTGGGCAATCGCCACGCGGCGCGAGCACCATCACACAGCAGATCATCCGCAATATCGAGAGCACAGGCATCTCGAAAGAAGTCACGATCCAGCGCAAGGTGCGCGAGATGATGTTTGCGCTGCAAGTGGAACGCGAATTTACGAAGGACGAGATTCTCGAACTCTACCTGAATCAAATCTTCTTGGGCGTGAGCGCCTATGGGGTCGAGGCAGCTTCACACCAGTATTTTTCCCATGGCGTAGACGAGCTGACCTTGGGCGAGTGCGCCGTGTTGGCCGGGCTGACCCGCGCGCCCAACCGGAACAACCCCTTCTACTACCCAGAAAACGCGCGCACCCGCCGGGATATCGTGCTGGCGCAGATGCTTCGCAACGAGTTCATCACGCAGGAGGAACACGACGCGGCCGTGCTCGAAGACATGGACGAATCGGTCGTGTTGCGAAACGAGCGGGCGGCGCTCGCCGATGGGGGCGAGGACGTTTGGCAGCCGGGCAAGTTTCTCGCGCCCTATTTCGCCGAGGCGGTACGCCTGTTTATCGGGAATCCTCCACCGCCCTACGAGATTAGCGGCAGCGCGGAAGATCTCCATGTCGAGGGGCTCGAAATTACGACCACGATCGACATGCGCCTGCAGCGGGAAGCAGAGGAAATCGTCGCGGCAGCCCGCGAGGCCTTCGACGCGCAGAAGCTGGCCTACCTGAAGAAGCGAAACCGGGAAGCCGAATTCAAGCCCGTCGTCGCCGCGCTCGTTTGCCTGGACAACCGTACTGGGATGGAAGGGTTCGTTCGCGCGATGGTGGCCGGCGCGGATTTTGAGAAAAAGAAATTCAACATGGTGACCCAAGCCCTGCGGCAACCGGGGTCGAGCGTGAAACCGTTTGTGTGGCTCACCGCCATCGATCGAGGAATGACGGGCTCGTCCATCATCGTGGATGAGCCGATCACCCGCTATGACGCCTTGAACCGGCCGTGGTCGCCGAAGAACTTCGACGGCGAATATCACGGCCCCACGCCGCTGCGAAAGGGCCTCGAGAAGTCGGTGAACATTATATCGGTAAAACTTGTCGAGCGCTTTGGGATGCCGGTAGTTCGGTCGTACCTTCAGGACGCCGGGTTCAAGCAGCCCATTGATGACGACGCGGGCTTGACGCTGGCGTTGGGGACGAAGGTCACGACGATCTTGGAGCAGGCGGTCTGCTACAGCACCCTGGCCCTCGGGGGTACGCGAGTTTCGCCGACCATGATTTTGGAGATCAAGGACCGCGACGGGTTCAACCGTTTCGACTACCGCGATTTTCGCACGAAGCCTCAACTGTATAAGAGGAACGCTCTTCCCGAGGACGCCGTGTACGTCATGGTAAACATGATGGAAGGCGTCTGCACCGAGGATCGAAATCGTAGCCATTACCCCAGCGGCCGCCGCACGGCCCAGCTGGGGCGTCCCCGCGCCGGGAAGACGGGCACATCGAACCTAAGCAAAGATGCATGGTTCTGTGGATTCACACCGCAGTATACCTGCATCGTTTGGTTTGGCTACGAGGACAGCACCCCCTTGGGCGACGGACACGCATACACCGGAGGCGCCCTCGCGAGCCCGGTGTGGACGGACTTCATGATCAAGGCCCACGAAGGGCTGCCGATAAGAGAATTCCATGTGCCGCCGGGCGTCGAATTCTACGGGGTTCACCGGTTGACCGGCGTGGCCGGCGACGATTGGCAGGCCGCATTCATTCGCGGCACGAGACCGCGCAAGGAGATGCCCAGCCTGTTGGACTTGCAGGTCGGGGATCACCTCGAGAGCTTGTAGGGGAGTAGGCTAATAAGATGGAGGCTTGAAGCGGCTGCCCCTCATCTTACTTGGGCTCGCGGACGCCGTCCGGCCATGGCTAAGGAAGAGACGGCAAGTAGGAGCCGTACGGCATCGCCCCCGAGTCCAGCGCCGCCCTCTCTTGTGTTGCCCAGCGCACCTGCGTTGCAGCCGCTGGGCGGGGGGACATCCTCGACTTCGTAGTCCGGTGCGCTGAAGTTGAGCGTGAAACTGAGGCCGGCCTTCGACGCGGGCAGATCCGTGAGTTGAAACGATCCGTCCGAACAGGTGTAGGTCACGACGGGGGGTACGAGCGGCGGGCCGTCGCCGAATGCTTCTACGCGAACGCCCGCCAGCGGTATCCCCGTATCCTCGTCGACCACCTGCCCGCTAAAGGTGGTGTTGAGATCGGAATCGATCGAAACGAGGTCAAAATCGACCGTGGACGCGCCCGTTGATAGGTAGCGCGCTTGACCGATGAATGGGTCAAAATCTTCGATCAGAATGGCGAAGTCGAGTTCCGTCATAAAGAACGGCGCGCAAACCTCAAGAACAAAATCCGTCAAGGGGAATCCCTCAAGCTCCACGGGGATGTCCGCCATCTGATATTGACCGTCGAGACCGGAAGTAAGGATGTTTTCGGCTTCGAAACCTGGGGTTGTCGCAAGGATTCGGATGGCGGCGCAGGTCACCGGGTCGCCGAAGCCATCGCACACGGTACCCACAATCGAAGTAGACAGGACCGGACCCGTTGTATCCTCGCCTTCGCCATCACCTTCGCCAGGTAGTCCACCTTCGCCTTCGCCCTCACCTTCGCCTGGTAGTCCGCCCTCTCCTTCTCCCTCGCCTTCACCCTCGCCCTCGCCGCCCACGATACTCTCGATGAGAACCGAAGCGCTGAACTGAGAGGTATTGCCATTCGTGTCCGTCGAAGTAGCTGTAAGATTCTTGCCGAGGATCTCCGACAGCGACACTTCAATGGAGAATGCGCCCGTTTCGTCAGCGACGCCCGACGCTAAAAATACCTCACCCTGGTCGGAGTCGTCAACGAACAGCTCAACCGTGGCGTCGAGCGGAGCAACTCCCGCAACCGGATCGAGCCCTTCAATACTGGGGGCCTCAATAGCAAGATTGGCGTTGGCGAACATGGAGATGCCCCACCCAGATTCCCGTGGATCGAGTTGCGGGCGATTCGCATGCCCGTAGACCCATCGCCGATGGAAACGCCGCTCCACCGTTCCCAACGATTTGGTTGGATGTGCCGGCTTCTTCGCCGCCGATCGGGTTGCCGGACGCGTTCTCGATGGCCTCGACTCCCGCGCCGGAATTCCCCAGGACGAAGCCCCCGCTATCGAGGCCGATAACGTTCCCTACAACGTGATTGTTCGCTGCGCCCGCCCAGGAAAAGAGGACGCCGGAACCCACGTTGCCCGATATAACATTGGCCAATTCTTCGCGCAGTCCGCCAATAGTGTTGTCGTGAGCGCCGAGAGCGAAGGAAACGCTGAATCCAGTGTTGCCCAGCGCCGCAAGGCCGTGTGGCGCGAGGCTAATGTAGTTGCCTTCCACGACGTTCAACGCGGTGTCTCCACCCGAAAGCAGTACGCCGCCGTCCCCGTTGGTTGGAAATGACATTGCGCGTCGAAGAGGTGTTCCCGCCAATTGTATTTTCGGACGCGCCGTCGCGGATGACCGCGCCGGCGTCGGCGTTGCCGAACCCGGACAGTCCGTCGTGGCGAACGCCGATGAAACTGCCCTCGACTACGTTGAGCGAGGTGCCGGCCCCGATGTGGTTGAACGACGAGCTTCCAGAGATGAGTACGCCGTAGGTTTCGTTGACTATCGGGTTCGCGCCCGCGGCGTCCGTCCCGATGTAGTTGCCGTAAAGGTTGTTCGCCGTGGTTCCCCCGCCCGAAACAGAGATGCTACCCCATTGCCAGAAATAATATTCCGGGTAGAGGCGGTCCTTCCTCCTATGGTGTTGGAGGCCGCGCCGCCCTGAATCAGTATCCCGATTTCGTTGCGGCTCGCGACGCCGATCTGGCAGTTGAAAATTTCGTTTCCCGCCGCGAACGCACCGGTTATCTCGATGCCCCCGCCCGAGAAGTTGGCGAAGTTGATTCCGGTAATAACGTTATTGGCCGAATGAACGGCGATGCCGGAAGCCACGCCTGCAACCGCCGCGCCGTCAAGAGTCACTTGGCCTCCGCCGTTAATCCGAGTCCCTCCAGAAAGGTCGTCCAGGGGCGGCAGCGCCACGGCCAGGCTAATCGTTCCGCCCAACAAGAAGACGACCGTGTCGGAGCCCTGCGTCGCGTTGCCTCTTCGATGGCGGCGCGCAGAGTTGCCACGTCGTTGCCCCCCACGGTTTCCACAATGCCATCGCCTGGGACGGCGTATGCGGCGTCGCTCAAATCGTTGACCTCAAAGATCGCCGCCTAAGACGCAAAGGACAAGAGAAACAATGCCAACGCGGTCGCTACCGTTGCGAGATCACAGACCGGAGAGAATAACCCACCACTTGTGCAGGGGTTGGCCAACTTGGTCAACGGGCGCTTCAATTGGTGCAGTCCAGCCACACGCATGCCCTCAACTTCCCTGTCTCGTGTTTACAGGAGACTCGCCGGGCGCAACTTCCGCCAAGAGGCCGCGCGCTCAACTACAAGAGCATTGTACAACGAAACAGGGTCGGCGTACAGACCACGGCGACGCCTTCGCGCTGGCCCGCATCGCTCACAGCTTCCGGGGCAGGCGCTGGCGAAGTGGATGAGGACGCGGCGCAGGGGATTTATCAGAGTG
>CAYNZS010000028.1:0-22947 GCA_964401695.1 uncultured Nitrospirales bacterium | reverse complement strand
TCGGCCCACCATTTGCAACAAAATACGGTAGAGAAACCGCAAAACTCTAGTCTAGGCCTAATCGCAGGCGCCAGATCGCTGAGGCTGTCATCCTGAACAAATGCGAAGGATCCCTTTCGTGCGCAGGTCTTCGGCGGAGAAGAGATTCTTCACTTCGTTCAGAATGACGATGACGCGTCTTTATCGAGATTACAACTCGTGCCGGTGGTGTCTTTGAAGGGGGTAAAGGGGACGTTATCAGAGAAAGGCCAGCACTACTTGGAATAACCCCTGTGGAACAAGCAAAACTACGGCGCCGGAACGGCAGAGCCTGATGAATTCTCACCGGCAAAGCCGCTGGCTTTATGATGGGTTAGTGTCTATCGGGGTCGGACTCGCATCGCTCTACTCGATTGCCAGTTCGTAGGCCGCGGCCTCGCGGTCGTTGCGTACGAACAACTTCCCGTTGGCAACGACGGGATGATTCCAAGTCTTTCCCGTCAGCGCTTGTATCGAGGCAATTCGCCGGTGTTTCTCGGGAGTGGCCTCGAGTAGAACGACCTTCCCTCTCTCCGTTAGAACTAACAAGACCGCCATATCCGAGAGGAGTAGCACTTGTCCGCCCATGCGTGCGCCCTTCCACACCCGATCGCCTGTAGACGCGTCTACACAAACGAAACGATGTCCGTCGTAGCCGTAGAGATACGCCTCGTGGTGGACGAAGTCGTTGAAGTAGGGGCGAAAATTCTTGCTTGTCCATTGTTCTTCCACCTTCCAGGAACCCGAGTCGAGGCGGGCCTCGAACAAGCGGGTACCGATCCCCGTGCCAGAGCCCAGAACGATGGAACGTTCACCGATAACTTGGGGTTGAAGTATACGCGGCGCCATGGAGGAGAGCGACCATCGCTCTTCCCACAACACTTCGCCCGTCTCGAGGTTGAAGGACTGCACACCGAGGTTGCTCTCCATGAGCAGTTGCGGGACGCCGTCTATTTTGGCCGTGTGCCCCGAGCTATACCCGTGGCTGCCTTCGCCTTTGTTCCACGCGATTGCGCCGGCAGTGCGGTCGTATGCGATGACGCTCTTGCCCCCGTCCGCGCCCGTAAACTCGATGACGAGTTCGCCGACAACGAGAGGGGATCCGGAAAATCCCCATTGGGGTATTCTCGCGCCCGTGTCTCGTCCGACATCTCTCGTCCAAAGGGTTTTCCCGGTCGCTGCGTCAAGGCATTGAAGAGCGCCGGCGGCCCCTTGGCAATAGAGTTTGCCTTCGACGTAAGTTGGCGTACCGCGCGGCCCGCTTCCCGTAGGGTCGTCGAATCGCGCCTCGACGCCATTGAGCCAGACCTGGTCTCCAGTGGCGGCCTCGTAACACACCACGAGCTCGTGCGCGCCACGTTGTTCTTGGGTGTAGAAATAATTGCCGACAACCGTGAAGGAGGACCAGCCCAAACCTACATCGATCCGCCATAGCTCTCTCGGCGGAGTTGCTTCCCAGTCGGTATCGAACGAGACGCCCGCGAGGGCGCTATCTCGATACGGACCTCGGAACTCGAGCCAATCGCCCGGACCCGACTCCGCGGGTAGCGTGGCCACGCGGTTCGATTGGGGATCGAGGTCGAACTCGGCCGCCATGCCGGAACTGGTGACTGCGGGGTTCCATCGCCACGACAGGACAGGGACGAAAGCTCCGCTCACCTCATCGACGCGCAGGCCAGTGAACAGGGCCCCCATGCAAACGAGCAGACCAACGGGAACCCAGCGTCGTTTCGACCACTCCAGCGGGGTCGAAAGCAACAGCGACAAGACGGTGCCCGTCGTAAACGCCGGTAGCGCGATGATGAGAAAGAACACGGCGAAGACCCCCTGAAAGGCCGTGGGGCCTGCAAGCGCGGCGCAAAAAAGGGCAAGCCCGAGAACACGGTCGCGGCGCGGAACGTTTCCCGTCCACAGCCACCACACAACGAGGCAGATAAGCACAATGACCGGCATGAGCATGAAGCCGATCATTCCGTCGAAATGGGCAGAGCTGAATCGAATCGTCCATCCCGCCACCACCAAGTGCACGGCAACGATAGCGATTGCCGGGAACATTCGCGGCGCGGTCCAAGAATCGGTTGCGTTTCCCATAGTGACTCCTCTCGTGTGCAATTTGAGTTAGCGCCTCAAAGGCTGAAACCTGCGAAGAAGAACAATAAGAATTCCCGGCGTTCGGAAGAGGCTGTGTCGATAGGGGCGAACGCAGCATTAGGACCGCCGGATTATATAGCGGTTTCGAACTGCGAGGGGAACTCACGCCGGAATATCCGGCTGTGCGAAGCACGCGGGATTTCTCCCGAAGGGACTACGGGTTGTGGCCAGGGGATGAGCGAAGCGATTCGGCCGGTCAACCTGACCGCTCGATATGTCTCCGATGGAGATACTGGGCTGAGAAACTCGAAACAAGATTCACCGCCTTGCCAAAGACCCATGGCATCAATTAGCGCCCCGAGACAATCTGGAAATGGGCACGTCGGTCCGCCTGGCGGGATCGCCGCATCTCCTTCGGAGAAGTTCGTATGGAGAAATGCTTACCGGGGGAATCGCTTCGCTCATCCCCCGGCTACATGCCGCCACCCCTTCGGGGCAGGGCTTCTCGTTCGCCTAGGCGCGCCATGTTCCGGGGCAGGGTCTCGTTTGCCCAGGCGCCCACACTGGCAGAAGGCCTACACCTCCGCCGCCATCCGGCTGGCCTGTTCGATGGCCTTCTTGGCGTCGAGTTCTACGGCTTCGTAAGCGCCGCCGACGAGGCTGACGTTCATACCCGCGTCCTTCAGCTCATCGTAGACCGTCCGCAACGGTTCCTGTCCCGCGCAGACGATCACGGTGTCCACATCAAATACGCGCGACTTGCCGTCAATTACGGCGTGCAATCCCTCGTCATCAATCTTCTGGTATTCAATACCCCGAATCATGTTGACGCCGCGCCGCTTCAACGTGATGCGATGCGTCCAACCCGTTGTAAGGCCGAGGCTTCGGCCCATCGACGTCGTTTTGCGTTGCATCAGATACACAGTACGGTCCGCCGCCTCGACGACCGGCTCGACGCCGGTCACGCCGCCCCTGGGGTGATTCTCGAAGTCGATCCCCCACTCTTTGGCGAACACATCGACATCGAGCGAAGCGAGAGGCCCTGCTTGGGTGATCAACTCCGCGACATCAAAACCGATCCCGCCCGCACCGATGATGGCAACGTTCTTGCCCACGAATTTCTTCCCGGTGATAACGTCGATGTATCCGGCGACCTTCGGGTGACCGATTCCTTCGATGTCGGGGATGCGCGGCTCGATACCCGTGGCCACGACGACTTCGTCGAAGCCTTCGTCCTTGAGCGCACGGGCGGTAGCCTTCGTGTTCAGGCGAAGGTCGATCCCAAGGACTTCTATCATGCGCCCGTAGTAGCGAATCGTTTCGGCGAACTCTTCCTTACCGGGAATCCGCTTCGCAAGATTGAACTGCCCGCCAATTTCGGCGGCCGCGTCGAACAACGTCACGCGATGGCCGCGTTGCATCGCAACCGTGGCGTAGGCAAGCCCGGCCGGACCCGCGCCCACGACCGCGATGGATTTGGGCGTTGCGGCCGGATCGTAGTTCAGTAAGGTTTCATAGCAGGCGCGCGGATTGACCATGCAAGTCGATTGCAGACCCTTGAAGGTATGATCCAAGCAGGCCTGATTGCAGGCGATACAAGTGTTGATTTCGTCTTCCCGGCCTTCCGCGGCCTTATTGATCAACTCCGGGTCGGCCAGCATAGGCCGGGCCATGGCCACCAAGTCGGCCTTGCCTTTGGCCAAGACATCCTCCGCCACCTCCGGCATGTTGATGCGGTTGCTGGCGATGATGGGCAGGCCGATTTCCTTCCTAAGCCGCGCCGTCACGGATGTAAACGCCGCACGCGGCACCATCGTTGCGATGGTGGGGACCTGCGCCTCATGCCAGGTGAAGTGGCAATTGATAATCGTGGCGCCTTCCGCTTCGACCGCCTTCGTCAACGTCACGACCTCGTCCCACGACATGCCGCCCTTGAGCATATCCATCGCTGGAACGCGGAAGATCACGATGAACTCTTCCCCCACCGCCTTCCGGACCCGGCGCATCACATCGACAGGAAAGCGCATGCGGTTCTCGAACGATCCGCCCCACTGGTCCGTGCGCCGATTCGTCTTCTCGACGAGAAACGCGCTGAGGAGATAGCCCGCCGAAGAAATAATCTCGACGCCATCGTATCCCGCTTCTTTGGCCAGACTGGCGCAATTGCCGAAATCCCTAAGCTGCTCCTCGATTTCCGATTCATCTAACTCGTGGGGCACATCCTTGGCGATTCGAGACTTCACCGGAGACGGCCCCACGGGGGGCCGCGCCAGCGGGCCGGCGTGAAGGATTTGCATGCAAATCTTGACCGAAGGATCCGCCGTGTGGACAGCGTCCGCGATAAGCCGATGGGTCGCGACGTCCTCGTTGTTGGCGAGCTTAGACCCCATGCCGCCCGGACCGTTCGGCCCGATGCCGCCCGTGATGATCATGCCGACGCCGCCGCGCGCCCGCTCCGCGTAATAGGCCGCCATCCGTTCGTACGCGTCTTCCTGGTTCTCCAGGCCCGTGTGCATCGAACCCATCACGGCGCGATTCTTCAGTTGGGCTGGGCCCGCATCCAGTGGTGTGAACAGGAGGGGATATTTCGTTAGTCCGGATTGTCCGGTTTCGTCTAAGTTTGTTGTAGCCATTCTGCCCCTCTTTTCAATTCGTTTTACGATAACGGAACCGAAGCCTCAAAGCAATTTCCAGAACCCTCGTGCCAATCGGGAGATTGGCATTTCCTCACGTTGTCCTTCCACTTCCAAAGCAGTTTGAAGGTGCCACCCGTGTATTCAAGAGTCTTTGGGATTGGGTAAAATCTACGGTCGGAATGCCCGCCCTTTCGGCCCCAGGTCCGTGGGGAGCATGGCGTAGGCCGTCTCGACCCATTCGCAGAGGAGGCGCCGTGTGTCGCGCGGGTCGATGATCTCTTCTATGCCGAAGGCCTCCGCCGTTCGTAGTGGCGAACGGTACTGCTGGAGGGCATCTTCGATCTCTTTTCGGCGCGCAGCGGGGTCGGGCGAGGCCTCGATGTCGCGCCTGTAGGCCGCTTGGACCCCCCCTTCGATGGGCAGCGAACCCCAATCGCCGGAGGGCCACGCGTAGCGCAGGTTGAGGGCCTGGGAATTGCCGTGCCCCCCGCCGGCGACCCCGTAAACCCGCCGAATAATGATGCAAATCCACGGGACGGTGGCTTGGTACACCGCCGCCAGCGCCCGCGACCCTGCACGCGCCGTCCCCGCCCGTTCCGCCTCCTCTCCGATGAGGAAGCCGGGATTGTCCACGAAGTTGATGATCGGTAGATGGAAGGTGTCGCACAAGTCCACGAAACGCCCCATCAATTCGCTGGCCTGCACATCGACCGCTCCCCCAAGCTCCCTGGGGTCATTCGCCATGACGCCGACGGGGCGTCCGTTCAGCCGCGCGAAGCCTGTCACGAGTGGCTTGGCGTAATTCGGTGCGATCTCGAAGAACGTGCCGGTGTCCAGAATCAGTTCGAGGACCCGGCGGGCGCTATACGTCTTCTTCCGGTTCCTCGGGATGATCGAGAGGAGTTCCTCCTCGCGGCGGTTTGGGTCGTCCTTCGACTCGACGCACGGCGGCAATTCCCACACGTTCGACGGCAGGTAGGAGAGGAATTTCGTGACCATTTCGAATGCTTCCTCTTCCGATTCGACTTCATTGTCTACCGCGCTGCTGCCGTGGGCGTGAATATGGGATCCGCCAAGGTCTTCCTTCGAGATCTTGTGTCCGAGCCCGCGCTCGACTACGGGCGGGCCCGCTACGAAAAGCTGACTGGTGCCTTTGACCATGGCCGAGAAATGGGAGGACGCCACACGAACTGCCCCGAGCCCCGCGACCGGTCCCATGCATATCGAAACCACCGGAACAGTGGCCAAGACCCTAATCACGGTGGCCCAAGTGGCCATTGCGGGAACGTAGGTGCGGCCGATCATCTCCAACGTCTTGACGCTGCCACCGCCACCCGTGCCGTCCACCAGACGCACGATAGGCATGCGCAACTCAAGCGCCATCTTCTCGCTATAGCCCGCCTTGTTGCCCACTGCCCCATCTCCCGCGCCCCCGCGAACAGTGAAATCGTCGCCTCCAACCACGACGCGCCGTCCGGCGATCCGTCCGGTCCCCATCACAAAATTCGACGGCGTAAACTCAACGATTTCGCCTGCCTCGTTATACACCGCCTTCCCCGCCAACGCGCCCGTCTCGTGGAAAGTATCCTCGTCGAGCAGCGCGTCAATCCGTTCGCGAACGGTGAGCCGCCCATTGTCATGCTGGCGGGCCACATTCGCCTTGCCACCCATTTTTTGGGCCAACGCTTCCCTGCGGCGAATTTCATCGATTTCCGGTTCCCAACTCAAAGAGCACCTCCGATCAGTTCATGGGCATTTCGCGTGATTGGACGCGAAGGATAGCTTATGCCGCCGCAATCTGGCATATTTCGCCTGGAAACCTATCCCGAGCGAGATGGGTGATATTGTTAACATATTGTGCAACAATAACTTACATGTGTAACAGCAATTGGTACGCACGTTGCTTTTCCTGGAGTACGCTTCTACCGTGGGTGCGCCCGTGATACGATAGGTACGACGACAATGGAGAAAATAATATTATGGGAAAACACATCAAGGCGGTCGCATGGCTTCATATCGCCACCGCCGTCCTGACAATACTCTTAAAGCTCCTGACTGCGCTTGGCATAGCAGGAGGCGGGATACTCGGCGGCATCAAAACCTTCAATCTCTTTACCGTTCTCTTGAGTCCCTTTGGCGCCTTGCTCTGGTTTGTCTTTGCCGTGGCCCTCTCCCTCCTTGCGCTCCTCGGTGGACGCGGCCTGCTCAACCGCGACAGCTGGTCTAGGCCCCTCATGCTTGTGGTCGGCGCGCTAACGATATTCAGATTCCCCCTCGGGACCGCCCTTGGGGCCTACACGATCTGGACGCTGTGGAGCGCGAAGTCAGACAGCTATTTTGTCGACTACACCCGCTGACCTGGGTGTCTGAACAGCCGTGGGGGCTTACCCAACAGATTTCGACAAAACGACAGTGAAACGCGCCAATATAGTAAGTCTTTAGCCGAACCGTTGTAAATGAGCCGGCACACGTTCGGGGGAAAGCCTCTTCTTCGCGCCTTCGCCCTCTCCTTCGCCACCGGGTTCAACAACGATATTGGCGGGGCCACGCGAGCCACTGTTCACGCCCGTGGCGATGATGGAAGCCGTTGCGGTCGCCAACCGCGATGGCGTCTGCGCTAAGCGTAACCGTGACCGTTGTAGTAGGCGACGGGCATCCAGCGACTAGCGCAACGCACGCGATGATTAGCGATACTCTCAATATGTGCTCTGTCTGTGTTTTCATGTCTTACTGTGCCGATGATTGGCCACTCACTTCAGGGTGCTGGACAATTCAACCGGTCGGCGACAGATCTGTGCTGACTCTATACATTTGCAGGTCGAACCAATACGGCATCAGCGGCGAGCAGGCCGCTGCATGTAGACTCTATCTGAGATACACCAACGCATAGATTCTATTCGCGCTTTGCCTAACGGCTGAATATGTGGTTTTCCAGATATACCCGCTCTCGGGCCTTACTTCCAGATAACACGCCATCGCCACATCCACATAATTCATATAACTTCAATGGTTTAGCAGCAATGTTGCCGAAGGTAGGCGTCTTATATAGTTTCCGTATAACACCCACCGCGTTCTCCCTCATAGGCAGTCCATGGGGCTTTTCACGCCAAGGCCGCCTCAGTGTAGAGGATACGTGTAGACCATAGTAGTTTTCGCATTTTGTGCCCGATGGCCCGCGTCAGACCTTGCCACGAGCGTGAGGATGCGGATCTCAGGCCGTGATTTCGCTTATTAGGGCAGCATGGCACAGAGCCGTCGCTAGCCCCGCGTGGACTAGGGCCTGAACTGCAGTGCTCGCGGAACCAGTCGGGCCGGCTGTGCGATGAGATCGTAGGCGATGTCCACCCACTCGCAGATGTACCGGCGAGTGTCCCTCGGATCGATCATCTCCTCCATCTGGAACTTGTTAAGCGGCCCCACCGGTCCGCGCACACTCTCGATACGCGCATCGAGTTCCGCCCGCAACGCTACCGGATCCTCTGCTTCGGCCAACTGTCGCTTGTACGCTGCCTCGATGCCACCCTCCGGCGGTATGCCGCCTACGTCCGCTGCCGGCCATGCTACGCGCATCGATGGTTGCGACCGCGGCGTAGCGTAATTGTTACCTGCGACGCCGAAGCTGCGGCGCATGACCACCGTGAAGATTGGAACGTTGACCTGTGAGAATGCAACCATCCATTCACCGCCTTTGCGGATGGTGCCCGCGATTTCATGCTCGAGACCCACGGCGAATCCCGGGTTGTCGATAAGGTTGAGAATCGGCACGTGGAACAGATCGCACAGGTCATGATGGCGCGTCAGTTTGTCACAGCCGTCAGCGGTAAGTGCGCCTCCGTTGACGTGTTGGCTGTCGGAGGCGATGACACCAAGTGGATGGCCGTTGAATCGCACGAAGCCCGTTACCTGGTCCGTCCCCCAGTCAGGCCCGATCTCGAAGAAAGAATCCTTGTCTGCCATGAGCCTGATGGCCTTGCGCACGTCAAAGGTCATGGTGCGTTTGCGTGGAATGAGGGTAAACAGTTCCTCATCGCGTCGGTCTACCGGGTCACTCGGGTCCGACGCTAACACCGGAGGTGTGCCATAGACGCTCGAGGGTAGATAGGAAAGGAACCTTTTCACCATCTGCGCGGCTTCTTCCTCGGTCTCCGCAAGGTTATCTACCGAGCCGTTCTTGCAGTGGATATGCCAGCCCCCGAGTTCTTCCTTGGTAATGTCGTAACCCATGGCGTGTGACACGATAGGTGGCCCCGCAACAAACAACTGCGCGATATCGCGGACCATAACCGAGAAGTGTCCCAGCACGGCCTTGGCGGCGCCGATGCCCACCACGCTGCCGAGCAACATATTGACCACCGGAATTGTGGACAACTGCTGCGTATACATGGTGCTGCCGAGGTGCCCCGGCAGGTACGATCCGCCTCCACCGGCCACCCGTGGCCTGCCCGACTTGATGGCGCCCGAGCTCTCTTTTGCGCTGCTGTCGCCTTCCTTTTTTTGTGCCGGCACCATCGCCGCGACGCTGCCCCCCCCCGAGGAGCCGTCCAGCATCCTTACAGAGGGTGCGCGGAGTTCCAGCGAGAGACGATCGAGATAGCTGCTCTTGGCGCCGATCGCCCCATCGGCGTGGCCGCCACGCAAGGTGAAATCGTCGCCGCAGACGATGGCCGTGCGGCCCTCTATCTTGCCCCACCCGCCGACGTGATTGGCGGCGGTAAAGTCTACTATGTCCCCGTACTCGTCATAGGTGGCGAATCCAGTCACGCTGCCGACCTCGCGGAAGGTGCCCTCATCCAGGAGTAGCATGATGCGCTCTCTGCAGGTGAGCTTACCGCGGCTGCGTTGCCGCACCACCCCAGGATCGTTGGATCCTGGCGCCAGTCTTTTCTGAGCAAGATTTTGCAGGGTTGCGACCTCATCCAGCACCGGGCCCCACGTCTGCCCCCCCCTTGGTTGACGTGCGGATTGCTGTCCACCGTCGTCCGCGGCCGGCGCGATTACCGCCACCACCTGTCCGGCAGCGACAGTATCGCCCAGGCTTAGGGGTTGCAGTGCGGTCACTACCCCTGAGCAGGGCGCCGCGATCGTCGTTTCCATCTTCATAGCAGTGACCACCAGGATGGTTTCACCTGCGCTTACCGCATCGCTCTCGGTGACGCTGATTTCGAGCACTGAACTTTCGATCGGGCACTCCACGGTTCGTTCACCATCCCCCACCTGCAGCTTTGGCATTGAAGTAGCTGCGGCAGGCGACCCGGCGGAAGCGATAGCCGGACTCATGCTCGCTATTTGCTGTTCCAGCAGGGCCAGCGCGCCGTTGCCGGCAGTGGAGTCGGATGCGCTGGCGATATCCGGGTGTTCGGCCAGTAACGAAGTTCTGGCATCGCCACCGCGCAGGTCTGGGTGTGCGAGGATGGCTCGCAGTTGCGGCAGGTTGGTAGGCAGACCGCCAATGTGGAATTCCTCCAACGCGCGCAGGGAGCGATCGACGGCCGAGGAGAAGGAGGCAGAGGAGTTGGATGAGCAGATCACTTTGGCCAGCAGCGAATCGAACTGCGGTGGCGGCGTATAGCCGTGGTAGCCGCAAGCATCGACTCGAACGCCCACCCCCGACGGTTCTTTATATGCGGTGATGGTGCCCGCACTCTGCGCTACGACCCGGGCCTGAATGGCGAATCCCCGCGGCGCGCCGACGGCCTTTTGGTCACACAAATCCAACGATGCCAGCGTGGCGCCCGATGCGATCTGGAACTGCGCCTCTACGAGGTCGATACCGGTCACCTGCTCCGTGACGGTATGCTCGACCTGAATGCGTGGATTGCATTCGATGAAAAAGTGTTCACCCGTTTCCGGTGAAATCAGGAACTCCACGGTGCCGGCGTTGACATAGGAAGCCGCTTCGACCAGTTTGATCGCATCGCCGAGGATCTTGTCGCGCAACGCGGGCGCCAATGCTGGCGCGGGCGCCACTTCGATCACTTTCTGGTTGCGCAGTTGCACCGAGCAGTCCCGTTCGTGCAGATGTACAATGTTGCCGTGTGAATCCGCAAGAATCTGCACTTCGATATGGCGTGGCCGCGGGATCAGCTTCTCGATGAAGACGGATCCATCGCCAAAGGCTGCTGTGCCTTCACTGCGGCAGCGCTCAAATGCTTCGCTCATCTCCTCGGTACTATTCACCGTGCGCATGCCGCGACCACCCCCACCCAACGATACTTTTAGCATGACCGGATAGCCAAGGCCTTGCGCCAGTTCAGCCGCCTCACCGGGTGACGTCAACGTGTCGGTGCTGCCTGGCACCACGGGGATGTCCAGCGACTGGGCCAGGGCGCGCGCGCGGATCTTGTCACCAAACAGGGAGAGCGCCGCAGCAGGCGGACCGATGAAGGTGACACCCTCGGCCGCGCATTGCCCGGCAAATGAGGTATTTTCGGAGAGGAAACCATAGCCCGGATGAATGCAATCACAGCCACTCTCCTTGGCGGTACGGATGAGCGTATCAGCATCCAGGTAGGCAGAGACGGAGTCGCCCCGGCCGCCGCCCCCGGCGCCAATCTCACGCTTTTCAGTTGTATAGCGCGTGTGTAGCGAGAGGCTATCGACGGGAGCGTAGACGCCGACGGATTCGATACCGAGTGTGGATGCGGCCTTAGCGATGCGTATGGCGATCTCGCCGCGGTTGCTGATTAGAACGCGATTCAGTAATGCCACTTGTTTCCCCTCTTGAATCCCCTGAGGACGGACGGCCGCGCATCAACGATAGGCCGTATCCACAAGAACTTTTTGGGTGAGGAAAATATCTATCAACATATCGAACCCGACATTTCCCATATGGGCGCCCGTGACCACTCCGGTCACGCTATTCACCATCATAGAGGCACACGGCGACGAGGTCAAAACGAATTCTGCCGTCATGGCCGCTCCTCAAGACCGCTTACAACCTCCGATCAGCCATCGACGGCACGCGTCAGTGCTGTTCGTGCGAATTTGGACGGAGCTCCCCGTCGGCTTTTGAGTCGTTTCCATTCCTGCGAACGCCGTCTCGGTCATATTGGCGCTGGCGCCAGCGGGCCAAACCGTGAAATCCGGCGCAGGATGGTCTCTAACAGTCGTCACGGAATGGCCACCTATGCCGTCTGAAACATAACGTACCGTGAACAAGTTACGACTTCAAAGAGGGGTGGCGACGTCAAAATTGATCTTGAAAACGTCGGCGGTTGTCCGCACAATAGAAGAGAACTTGCCCGTGATGCTCACGGACTGGTCCATATGGGAAATATCGGAAGACATGACGGAGAAGGTACAACCCGCTTTGGCGCGAAGGCCGCCGCTACGTGTCCATGTCGTGTGCGGGGACATTATGGTCGTGACGAACAGGATGGTGTTCGACCATGATGTCCAGTATGCGACTCGAAAAGTCCTGGAATGGATGGATGAATACCAGGGATGCAAACTGGTCGGCACAACATCTAGCGACTATAGCGATCTCGAGAAATGGCTGGAACACGCACATATCCTCATCAGCTACTGTTCTGGGCCTGTTGCGGATGACAAGAACGCGGAGGTGCTGCAAGGGTGGCTTGAAGCAGGCGGTAAAATGGTCGGCATCCATGGCACCTCGGGCGGCTATGCGAGGAGAGTGAAAGAAGAGGATTTTGCGGACGCCCTGTATGAGGGGGAGATACATTCCAATGGCAACGGCCCAAGAAAATGGCTAAAAAAGAACTTCCACGATACTCTCGGCGCATTCTTCATGGCCCATGCTCCCATTCACACGTTCCCAGTGCGAGTTGAAGACCCTGGCCATCTACTCAACGCCGGTATTCCCATCGAGTTTTCGGTTGAGGACGAGCTATACCTGTTTGAATTGCAGGGCGAACTCGCTGACTACAAGATCCTTCTTACCACTGAATACGATATCATGGGCGTGGATATGGTTCGGTCGAACTACGCCTATACAAGAGGCTACCCTTGGGATCCGACACGCAACATCCAGGAACTTCAGGAGATTTACGCCAAGAATGCGATGCCGAAGCAATCGGAGATGCTGGTCGATCGCGACCCCGGTGAAAGAAATGCTGCCCACCCGGGTTTGGGAAGTACGAACAAACGGGTATTGGCCTATGAACGAAAGGTGGGCGATGGCGCCGTATGTTACATTGGTCTCGGGCATTGCACGGTTAACCTTCCTGGTCGCCTTGGTTACAAAGGGCCTTGGGCGAATCCAACTTTCGAACAGCTCGTGAAGAACGCCATTGCGTGGGCTGCCGCCTAGGGAGTGTTGAGGTAGCAGCCATCGCAATGAAGCGCAGCGAGGTGGCGCGCGGCGATTCATGGGCTCCGACATTCGATAGAGTTCGATTCCACTGCCGCAACAAGCCGCGAGCCGTGGCGGGAAAATATTGGCGTTGCCCGCCCCGGTTCACGCAGTTTTTCTGGCTTCCCATTGCAACGGATTCGACCCTTCCGGCGGCAGGACCTTCTCTTGACTGTAACTCGTTGCTATTACCAAAGATTCGAAGCAGTCGATAGCCTCCGAATGCCCCCCTGTCGGACATGATTTCGTCAAAACTGCTTCCAGCGGCGATTCCTATGTAGAAGTAGGGTGACCCGGCGGAGGAATCAGGCTATGACGACAGTGGACGCGGCGCTGCTAAATCGCTACCAGAGAGACCGAGATGCGCAGGCCTTTGCGGAACTCGTTGCGCGGCGTTCAAGGATGGTCTACGGCGCCTGCAGGCGTATCACGCTCGACGAAGCCCGGGCGGAGGTCCTCGCGCAAGACTGCTTCATGAAACTCGCCGACTCGCGGCCGAAGATTGGCTATTATCTCGGACCGTGGCTGCATCGTGTTGCAACGAATGTCGCTATAAGCGAGGTCCGTTCACACAGTCGGCGCGTCAAGCGCGAGAAGAAGTATTCGTCTAAAGCAACCGAACTCGCGGAGCCGTCTTGGGACGACATCCAAGACCATGTAGATGAAGCGGTCAATCACCTGTCGGAAACGCACCGCACGGTGATCGTACTTCACTTCTTCGAAGGGACACATATCGGCCGCATCTCGAAGCCATAGGCTTCCAATATCGAGAGAAAAATCCAGACCTGCTCGAGCGATATTTAAAGGAACACAATGCGAACGAGGAACGAATCCATATTCACGTACGCCGATCCGGCTCCTTCTCGGAGCAATTCCCGATTCTCTTCCGGGACTACATGCGCTGTCATACCGAAGTTGGTGCCGAATATGCGGAACTGAAGCGCGGATTGGCGAAACAATACGCAACCGACCCTCTCGGCTACACTGAGGCTAAGAGTGGCTTCATTTGGAGGACGATGCAAGTGGCGGATCTGTGGGCTCAGGAAATCGGATGGAACCCGGGAGCGTCGGATGCGTGAGGGACTGCCGCCAACCCGGATAGCCGGATAAGTGATTTGCCGTTGTTGACCCCGGAGGAAGCCGAGCAGTTCCTCGTTGAATGGAACGATACGAAGGCCGATTTTCCAGAGGGTTCGCGCATTCACGAACTCTTCGAGAAACAAGTCAATCAGCAGCCAGACGCCCTGGCAATCGTTGACGGTGAACGCGGCCTGACGTACGGCGAATTGAATTCGAGAGCAAACATGGCGTCACGCCACCTCCAGAAGTTGGGTGTCGAGGCAGGCGGTTTTGTCGGATTCTGCGTGCAGCGTTCGGTAGACATGGTGGTGGGCCTTTGGGCCATCCTCAAGGCGGAGGGCGGCGTATGTGCCCCTCGACGCAGACTACCCTGAAGAAAGGTTGGCTTCGATACTCGGCGACAGCGGAGCCTCTGCCGTGTTGACGCAAAGGGACTCTCATGAGCGGGAACACGAAGGGTGCTCATTCGCGCGGGCGCACAGCATAGAAAGACATGTTTCGCTATTGGAAACTCCGCTGCTATGTCGCGGATGTATTGACTTCTATCAATACATGGGACTCGAAACGGAAATCGAAGCCACGGAAAATCTAATCGTTCGGACGAACACTAAGATCAATGCCGTATTCACGCTTCCGTGGCAGAACGCATCCCCCTACGCATAGCAAACAGGCCGGGAATACCGCGCGAACAGGCCAATGACTGGCCTCGCTCAACCGGTGATTCTAGCCCTGGCCCCGCTTGGCGCTCGACGTCCCCTCGCCGTCGTCCACGATAGCGACATGCCCTGATCGAGCGGTCGAAGAACTGACTACGTGATACGTATTGTTCGCCGGATCCCTCATGACCTCTGTAGTCCTGTCGGGCCATCGAATTTCCACCGACTCTACCGCAGAGTCCGATCCTAATCCGAAGTACTTCATAGGCGCATGTTGCGCACGGTACGAATCCCTCGTCACGTCGAGGTCGAAAGGCGAGAGAAGTCTCGTCAGAGTGACCTTATCCGCCGTCGCAGTAGAAGAGCGGTGAGATATCCGGGTTAACAGGGTCAATCCGGGTCTACGTACTGTGGTGCGCGCTCCTCGAAATTGGATTTCACCGCCTCGACCTGATTCGCTCCGCCGATGAGCTCTCCCTGGAGTTTCGATTCCAGTTGCAGGCCATCGTCTCGTTCGCCGCGCCATGTGCTCTCGAACAACTGCTTGCCGAGACGTATCGCGCTGGGCGACTTGCTGGCAATGGTCTCGGCCATCTCCATTGCCGTTTCGAGAGGGGTTTCGCTGACCTGGGTGACGACCCCGAGTTCGGCGGCTTCCGTGCCTCCGATAATCCGGCCGGTAAAGGTCAGTTCCTTGGCGATGTCGAGACGCACCAGATCCCGCAGAGTCTGAGTGATGCTGCAATCCGGTATGAGCCCCCACTTAATTTCCATTACCGATAGACGCGCGCCGGGCGCGGCGATACGGATGTCGGCGCCCATGGCAATCTGGAATCCGCCGCCGAAAGCCACGCCATGGATAGCCGCAATGACTGGCACAGGGACATATTTCCAGACCATTCCCGGTTGTTGTGCGGAATTGCCCGGCGTTTTGCCCGTGGGTTTGCGAGGGCTCGTGACTGGCCGGCCGTCGGCTTCACCGGCCATCTTGCGGAAACCCGAGAAATCGAGCCCGGCGCAAAACCCGCGCCCATTACCCGACAGTACGACAGCGCGCACCGATTTGTTATCGATCAGAGACTCGCCCGCCTCTGCAATAGCGTCAAACATTTCCGGCGACAAGGCGTTGTATTTCTCAGCCCGGTTCAGGCGGACATCCGCCACGCCATCAGCATGGATATCAATAGTAACGAGTTCACTCACAGTGGATACTCCTTATTCAGGTTTCTCTATCGTTAAGAGGCCTCGGCCTCAACTTCCCCTCTTTGAGCTGACGCATTTGCTTATCGGAGAGAACAGTTCCGATGGGGTCTATCGTGGCATCAGTTTCCTTCTGGAACAGCAGTTTGTGTATTTCGGCAGCGCTCTTCGCAATGATGGATCTCCGTGAGAGTTAACGAACTGATCGGTAGAGACGATTGACAAGAGGTGCGCATTCCAGATTCCTCAGAGCAGGCGGCAGCAACAGCCCAAGGATCTGGGCAAGTATGTACGAAGCGAGAATCGCCGTCAAGGTATCATGATCCTGGGCTCGCTCGATATGTGTTCTATGGTTCGTCGTGCGCCCAATGCCGTCGCCAGACGTAAACTGATTAAGGGTACGGCTGGGATTGGCGCCGTTCTCTGAGCTTACATTGCCGGTCGCGACTTTCAAACAAAAGCTGATTCAGGGGACGATGGCGGCGGTTCGTCCGTCGTGTCCGCAACGCGGCTGTCCAAGGGTAAACGTGGGTTGACAAGAAGGGCAATTCACCGTGTTCGGCCCCGCCACGGCGCTCGGGTCGCTTTCCGGCGTTGCCCTATCCTCCGGGCGGGCAGCGCTCAGTCTATCACAGCAAGTACTGGCCCCAAGGCCACACGACTAACAAACAGGAGATTCTCTCATTGCCGATGGCTCAAAGAATGGGGGCTTGACAGAATGTCTTCAAGCGGGCCATGTTGGCGACGCTCGTCATTCACTTCGCCAGCTATTCAGGACTCGTGGGCTTGTATTGGAAGTCGAGCGCAAGTTTCGATTCACCATAGAGATTCCGTTGACAGCATGGCTTGTCCGCAGCGCAACACATCTTGACGAGGACTACGCCGTCTTTCAGCTGGGCAACGACCAGATCTATTTACTCCACCCTGAGCGCAAGCAGATTGCCTTGATCGCGCGAGGCAAGAGCCCGGTAGCTGCGAAATCGCCAGCCATCAACAACTCCAATTGATCCCGCACCACCCCTGGGCACGAAACTACTCATGTCGCAGCGCGGTGATGGGGTCGAGGTTAGCCGCGCGGACGGCGGGATAGAGGCCAAAGATGATTCCAACGGCGATGCTGATGCCCGCCGAAAGTATCAGGCTGGTTGCGGTCACGACGGTCGGCATCCCCGCGAAGTAGGTGACGAGCCACGGAATCGATACGCCGATTCCGATACCGATCAGCCCGCCGACCATGGACAGAACCACGGTCTCTATCAGGAATTGCAGGATGATTTGCTTGCGCTTGGCGCCGATGGCGCGGCGGACGCCTATCTCACGGGTGCGCTCGGTGACGGACGCCAGCATGATGTTCATGATGCCGATTCCGCCGACCAACAGGCTGATCGCCGCGATGGATCCCAGTACGATGTTGAAGGTGCGTTTGGTGGATTCGGCCTGCCGGAGCAACGTCAGCGGGACGCTCAACACCCAGTCTTTCTTCTTGTGAAACCGCTCCAACATAGCCCGGATGCCGTCGGCGGTCATTTCCACGTCGCGATTGGACTTGACCTCGACGATGAGTTGATGCAACTCGACTTTCTCCGATTCCTGCGAGCCCGTAGTGCGCCGGAAATTCACATCGCCGAAGCGCCGGCGAGCCACCGAGACGGGGACGTAGGCGTCGACCTTTTCGTCGGGCGTCTGAACATCGCCGCTTTCGCTCTCCTCGCTTTTAATGATGCCAATAACCTCGAACGAGTCCTCGCCGATGCGCAGGGCCTCGCCAATGGTGCCCCGGGTCGCGAGTAGCCGCCGCGCGCCGTACTCGGTCAAGACGCATACGCTCGCCAGCGTCTCCTCGTCGTGGTCGACGAGTTGCCGGCCCGCGAGCATCGGACGCTGAACGAGATCGAACCAGCTTGCCGTCGTGCCGACAATGCGTAGCTCGAGGGAGCGTTCGTACAACCGCCCCTCTTTGCGAACGATCTTGACGGGGACGGTGGTTCTGACTGTCTCGAAGGACTCCCGGATACGCGCTTCGTCGTCGTAGAGGAGGCCGTACACGCTGAGGTAGGTGCGGACGCTGCTGGCGGCTTCGTCTTCCGAGGGTTTTATGGCGTTGATGATGATGTTGGTGCTGCCGAGTTTGCGGATGTCTTCGAGCGCCTGTTCGCTTGCGCCTTCCCCGATGGAAAGCATGGCGATAACGCTGGCCACGCCAAAGACCATCCCCAGCATCGTGAGCAGGGAACGAAGCTTGTGCAGCAACAGGTTTTTCACACCCGAGTGGATGTTCTGTACGAGGTTAAGATCCCACATCAGTTCTTGAATTCGATGCTATCGACCAGCCCGTCGCGCATGTGGATCTGCGTCGTGGCGTAGTCGGCGATATGGGGTTCGTGAGTGACCATGATGAGGGTCTTTCCCTTTGCGTTGAGTTCGGAGAGCATTCCCATGATCTGTCCGCCGGTCTTCGAATCGAGATTGCCCGTGGGTTCGTCGGCCAGGATGATCGATGGGTCGTTGGCCAAGGCCCGCGCGATGGCCACGCGCTGCTGCTGCCCGCCCGACAACTCTGTTGGGCGGTGATTGAGCCGCTGGGACAGCCCGACTTCCTCGGCTAATTCCTCGGCCCGTTCGGCGCGCCGTTCCGTGCTCCACTTCTGGTAGAAGAGGGGCAATCCGATGTTCTCCCGGACAGTCAACTGCGGAATCAGGTTGAAACTCTGAAAAATGAACCCGATATAGCTGAGCCGCAGCTCGCTGAGGTCGTCGTCGTTGAGCGTGATGACGTCACGTCCTTCAAAGAGGTATGTGCCGTCGGTGGGACTATCCAGGCATCCTAGAAGGTTCAAGAGTGTGCTCTTCCCCGAACCGCTGGCCCCCATGATCGCGTGAAAACTGCCCTGGTTAAAGGTCATCGAGACCCCGGCCAGGGCATGGACCTTCTCATCTCCCATCTCGTAGGTCTTGTGCACGTCTTCCAGGGAGATGATCGTGGAATTGCCGCCCGGCGCGGATACGTCTTTCGTCACTTCGCCCCCTCGGCATGGCTTGCGTCTGAGCTGTGGCCGGCGGGAAGCGCCTCGGATTGCGCGCCGGCGATCGGCTCATCATGGAAAACGGCGGCCTCCTCAAGTGGCGGAGCCAGCAGTACGCGTTCGCCCGCATCGAGGTTCGCCAGAATCCTGATCATGTTTTCGGTGGCCACTCCGAGTTCAACCGCGCGCGGCTCGATTTCACCCTCTTTGTCCACGTACACCGTGGGCGCGCCGTTTACGCGGATTACAGACTCGACGGGCACCGATATGGCCTTCTCGTGATGTTCGACCAGGATCTCGGCCTGACAACTCATGCCGGGACGGAGCGCGCTGCCGTCGCCGTCAACGAAGACTTCGGTTGCGTAGACATTCGAGCCAGCCCCCATCCAGGATTTCTCGGCATCGGGCATCATGGCTATGTTGTCGATGTACCCGGTGAACTCTGTTCCCGGAAGGGCTTCTACGGTGATGCGGACGCGCTGCCCGACCTCCACCTTGCCCAGATCGGACTCGCCGAGGCTGATCTCGACCTTGGCGGAGTTCTCTGTAATGAGATGAATCAACTCTTGGTGCCGGTGAACTGTCTGGCCTTCCTCAAGAGGCCGCCAACCAGTCGCGTGCACCACAGTGCCATCGACCGGCGCATAGATCTCACTGTTCTCGATGCTGGCATGGGACCTGTCGGTGTTTCTCTTTCCGAATCTGGACCAATGCTCCGTCTTGACCAGGTTGGCCGTAAGTTTTGCGATTTCCGCGTTGGCCTTGAGTTTGGTGCGCTCGAGATCCCGCTCCGCCTGCTTCACGTCGCTCTCAAGCTGGTCCACCCGGCGCTTGTAGGTGAAGTTCTTAAGCAACTCCTCCCTCCCTTTGGCCAGCTCCACCTCGAGTGAGGCCCTCTGCATAAGCCGTTTCGCCGTGTCCAACTCAATAGGTGTGGCGAAGTTCTTAGCGAAGAGCAACTCCGTGCCCTCAAGGTCGTCCGCGGCAGCCGCCAACGAGGATTCCGCCAAAGTCACCGCCGTCTTCTTCGCCTTCAATTCGTTGGGAAAGTCGCCCTCGATGTACTTCCTAACGTCTTCGCCAGCGAACCGCAGCTGCAATTCTGAATTCTTGATATCGCTCTCTGCCTTGCTCTCCATAACCTTGAGAGCCTCGCCGACCGAGATTAGGCCCGACTGGGTCTGCTGGTCCCACATTTCCTGATCGATCAGTTGGTTCTCGAACAAGCTCGAATCGAGGCGCACGAGCAAGTCCCCCTTCTTTACTTCTTCCCCCTCGGGAATCAACCACAGGATCTGGGGTGGACCGGATGCCCATCCGACATCACACTTCAGAATCACCGGGTCTCGCGGACGGATCGTCCCTCCTTCCACGACCGTGACCCACAACGGAGCCTCCTTGACCGAATAGGTCGTGATGTCAGAAACGGTGCCTTCAACCGGAGCCTGCTTCCGAGCGGCCACGGCGCCGAGAACCAGCAGAATGGCCACGACAGGCAGAGCGAGCCACAGCTTCCTTCCGATCCCACTGCCCTTTTGCGAAGGGGGCTTCTCGGCCATCTCTGTTTGCCTCCTCTGTGCGGGCTCTACTTCCCGCCCCACGAGCGCCGCGCCTGTGTGTCCGAAATCGCTATCGTATCCCGAAGCCCTACAACGACCGAGTGGACTGCCTCGTCGTGCCTCCTCCTAAGAAACACTTGCGATCTCATAGCTTCTTATTGTTCAAAACACGAATGTTGGACCGCCGCCCCCGGCGGTCGAGCTATGCCGGAAGTCTTCTCTACGCCCAACGACCGCCGGGGCGGCGGTCCCACATTCAGATGATCCCCTTAACCTGAGCCGTGTTTCTTTCACCATTCGCCCCCCGGAACGGGGTGTCGAGCTGTTAAAGACGCATTCCTACAGATTCCTATAAGGTCCTATTTTCGAATGCATTATTGAATTTCATGTCACGTTGCTCCGCGTTCTTGTTCCCATTTCCCGCGAAGCGGGCTCTAACTCGCAAAGACAAGTTAAGAGACTCTTGCCGGTGGCTTCTTGAGAAGGGGAGGGCGGGCATCTTGCCCGCCATTTGCCGCGGGCGAGACGCCCGCGCTCCCTTGTTGTTGCCTTTCGCGCTCAGCTTCTCGCACGTTTCCTGGGTCTACTCAGTCACCGCGTTGCCTGCGCCCTTGCTCCCGTTCACCTCTGCCGTACCCAGCAACTGCACCTCCTTATGGTCAATCTCGGGCGGCGCCGAGGCCTCAATGAAGGTGTCCAGAAGATCGGCATTGCCATCGGCCGTTCTGGACGCAGCTGGCGGGGCCAGCAGAACGCGTTCACCAGCCTTCAGATTAGCGGCAATTCGGATCATGCGATTGTTGTCCAGTCCAACCTCAACCAACCGTTCTTCCGTCTCGTTACCCGTGAGGACATGCACCAAGGGGCCGGCCTTCGTGGGGACAACGCTCTGCACGGGCACATAGACCGTGTTTTCGTAACGTTCAACCATAATTCGGGCCAGGCAACTCATGCCCGTTCGCAATCCTGCGCCATCGCCATCGATGTAGATCTCGGTGTCGTAGACCTTGAGGTTGGGGTTCATGTACATGCTGATGGCATTGGGGAGCTTCGCGATTGTCGCCACGCGCCCCGTAAACTCCCGGCCCGGCAGGGCATCCACCGTGATGCGGACCCCATGCCCCGCGCGCACCTTGGCCAGGTTGGACTCCTGGATGGTGACGTTCGCCATCACCGCATTGGCGGTCGGCAAGTAAATCAGCTCCTCCCGTTCATGCACCGAGGCCCCTTCTCGAAGCGGTTCCTCGTGGCCCATCTTTCCTCCGCCCTTGCCGGAGGTGGCGTATACCACCATCCCATCGGTCGGGGCATAGATCGTGCAGTTTTCGATATTCCGCTCAATCTTGCGCAACTTCTTCTTCTCGTACTCGAACTTCCCCTCCGCGCCTATGAGGCGTCCGTCGGCCCCTATCATCCATGAGGCGGCCTCAAGGCGTGCGCGCTCGAGAGCCCTGCCTGCTTCTTCCTTGTCACTTTCGAGCCGGGTCAACTCCCGGTTGTAGGTGAAGCTCTTAAGCAACTCGATGTTGGATTCCGCCAATTCCAGATCCAACTTACGCCGCTGCAAAAGCCGCTCCACCGTCTCAAATTCCCTAGCCGAGACGTAGCTCTTCTCGAAGAGCCTCCGGCTGCCGTCGAGTTCCTTTTCCGCGCTTGCCAGTTCGGCGAGGGCCAATGTCACCTGCACCTGGGCGCTCTTCAAATCCAGAGGAAAGTCGCCATCGATGTACTTCACCAGATCTTCAGCCGCGAATTGGGCCCGAAGCTCGGCTCCGCTCACGTTGCTCTCGCCGGAGAGCCTCATGAGCGATAGATTTTCCTGGGCTTCTATCAGGTTCGCTTCGGCGTCCTGAGTATCGATCTGCTGAGTGAGTAACTTGTATTCAAAGCTGCCAGAATCCAGCTCGACCAGCAAATCCCCCTCCTTAACATACTCGCCTTCGGGGATGAGCCACGTTATCTGGTGCTGGCCTTCGACTTCCGACTTGACGATCCGTTGCTCACGCGCGCCAATGGTGCCCGATTCGACAATGCTGATGAGGAGCGGCCCCTCGCGCACCTCGAAGGTGGGAACCGCAGTCGAGCTGCCTTCAACGGAAGTAGATTGTTGGACAAACACGTAGCCCACACCACAGACTATAATCAGAGCAACGCCGAGCACCCAAGAGTCTCTGGCGCCGCGTTTGCCCCTCGCTAGCGAGACTTTCATTACCACACTCCAATTTAATCGCTGTCCGCCGCCTGGACGTCCGGTTAAGCACCAATATTACGCATATAGTTCCATCCGGTGGCCACTTTTGATGGTGCTATTTAGTATGACCCATCTTCTACAGTTGGGCTCTGATTTTGCCTGATTTTACGTTGTAAGTC
>CAYNZS010000027.1:0-23585 GCA_964401695.1 uncultured Nitrospirales bacterium | reverse complement strand
AGTGGTCGGCCCACCATTTGCAACAAAATACGGTAGAGAAACCGCAAAACTCTAGACTAGATGCGCTCTTTATCCTTGCGCAGGCTCTGGATCAAACGGATTTCTCCCTTGCCGATCCCGAGTTCTTTGGCTATTTCCGATACTTTCATGCCCGCGTCGCTGTATTCGTAGACGCGCCGCTGAAGCGGGCTCAACGGAGGCTTGCCGTTGCCCCCTTCGGTTCGCGCGGCGCGTTCTGGAGTAGATTTGGGCTGCGGTGCGGCGGTCGCGCGGGGTTCCGACTCGAAGTCGAGCAAGGTTCTAAACGCGTCGCGGGCGGCCGCGGCGTCTTCAGGCGCAGTCGGCGCCTCAGGTGCCGGGCGAGGCGGTTGGGGCGCTGCTTCGGGTGCAACAAACTCGGCGCCCGCCCACGAGTCAATCAGATCGTCCACCGGGTCGGGTGCCTCCGCATCGCCTCCAAGCCCGCGCAACGCCGGCTCCGGAGTCGCGTCTTCTTCGATACGCTTCAAGCCGTCGCCTATGTCGTCCAGCGCCGCCGCACGCGCGCGCTGCCGAGGACCGCCACCGCGTTCGCCCCCGAGCAACTCGTCCTTCGCCTCGTGCAGCAATTGGCTGATCGCCCTTTGCGACTTGCGCAATTCCTCGCGCTCCTCTTGGGCGGCGGCAACCAATCCCCGAATTGCCTCGACTTTGCGATCGAGGCTGGCGTTAAACTCCCGCGCGAGAGCCTTCTGTTCCGAAACCACATCGCGCATCGTCTGAAACAGGATCATCATGTCGGTGAGGTCGGATCTGGGATGGTCGCGCGGATCGTCCTTGCGGAGCAGTTGGACGAGGAAGAAAATGAATACGACGAGGCATACGAAGATTATCGAGGCCAAGGCAAGTATCGCGAGATAATCGTATGCCGCGGTTTCCATCCGCTCCTCTTTCTGGAGACGCCTCCCCGCGTCAACCGAATCCGCCCCACAACAGGGCGGCTCCGCGCGCCAAACTACCGGTACTATCAGGAGACGGCTAAACCGTCACGTCGAGATTCTGCCCGTCCGAATCGTCTTCAAGCGCCCTCGATTCGACCGGTTTGTGGGTTGTCTGATCCGAATCCAGTTCGGCTTCTTGAACGTCCTCATCTTTCTTGCGGCGACCCGCGAAGGGATACTTCCTCTTGCCATCGCCGCGCACATTCTCGCTCTCCGTCTCGTGGGCTTCGGCCACCTGAGTTTCGGCCGATTGGCGGTCCTCTTCGGCTTCCGAAGTCGCACGAGCTAGCGCCGCGAACGACGCGCGGCCCGAGATTTCTTGGCGGCCATCGTCATACGGCCCAACTCGCTCTGCATGTCTATGGGCTGCGGCACATCGACCGCTCTCCGCCCCGGTTCTAATCGTCTTCGAGTTGAACTGCCTTTCTCAACTTCTTAAGGGCGGCGCCATGCACCTGGCAAATCCTGGATTCCGACACTTCCAAGACCGCTCCAATCTCTTTAAGGGTCAACTCCTCATAGTAATACAAGTTTGGCACTTTTTGCTGTTGTTCGGGCAAGTTCAGTATGGATTCAACTAGTTGATCCCGGCGCTCCTGTGATTCCACTTTGGCCTCAGGTGTACTGTCATCCAGAGTCGGCAACAGGCCCACGCGGCGCGCCCACCTTGCGCGCCATGGCACGAAGCGAACGCGGCGCCCAATCGAGCGTTCGGATCTGGTCAATTATCGCGCCTCGCACCCGGATGGTGACATAGGTGGAGAACTTGATTTCCTGCTTATGATCGAATTTCTCGACCGCATCCATGAGGCCCAACACGCCCCGCCGATGAGATCGTCGAGTTCCACACTGGACGGAACATGTATCGCCATGCGGCCCGCAACGTATTTCACCACGCGCATGTAAGTGACGATCAATTCGTCGCGCGCCGTCTGATCTCCCTGTTCCTTAAAGCGGATCCAGAGTTGATGTTCGTCGGTAACGGTCAACGCAAGCTCTCAATGCGCTCTGTTCGGCTAACGATTTCCGTGATACGTAGGCCGAACTTTTCATCCACGACCACCACGTCGCCCCTCGCGACAAGGTGGTTGTTCACGAGAAGCTCCACGGGTTCATCCACCGTCTTGCCCACTTCAAGAATCGACCCGGGTCCCAAACTCAAAATGTCCGCGATGGGCATTTCCACCCGCCCCAGCCGCGCCGTCGCTACGAGTTCGATGTCCAGAATCACATCTAGATTCTCGGGTGCGGGCTGTCCGCCAAAAGAGTCGCCGGCGCCGAGCGCGTCGTCCCCCGGTTCGAAGCCGCTAAGGATGTCGCTCATTTCTTCATCGCTTACGAGTGGCGCATCCTCACCGGCATCCTCGTCCCCGAAAATGGCGTTGACTTGTTCGGGGGGCACCCGAGCTTCGAGCGGCTGCGAATAGACCATCACCGAAGAGCCGTCAAAATGGGGGTCCGCGGAAAACTGAAAATGCGATAGCGTCGAGGGGCTCTCCAGGAAAGCAATTAGATCCTCCGTGCCTTCTTCTCCGAGCCGAAGCGCCGTATTGCCCTCCAACTCGACATCCTGGCCGAATTTCTCCGTGAGATTGCTTACGCCTCCGCCCAAGGTCGAGTCCGCGATTTCCGCCAGGGTGCTCATTTCCGCATCGTCGAGGCTGTCCTTTTCTACCGCCTCGCCCGTGCTGGTCAAGGAGACGAGCCGCGCCATGTCTTCGGCCGAAAACAGAAGCGCCACCGCGCCGCCGCCAAGAATCTTGCCGCGCATCACCATGGGGAACTGTTGCAGAGCCGCGCGCAGTTCTCCCTCTTCCAAGTCCTTGACATCGGAAATATCGTGGATGAACGACAGGGAGAGCAGCGCGTCGAAGACATCGAACCCGCCCTTCAAGAAGCCCTGCACAATTACATTCGCGGCGCCAGCGTTCACGTTAGCCTACCCTCAATCCTGAATCAGCGAAACCAGTTGCACGGAACTTTGCTCCTTCTTGCGGCCCGGTTTGGCCAAGAAGCGGGGTACATCACCCACATTTAAGCGTATCGGTTCACCCACATCCGAATCCAGCGAGAGCACATCGCCCACTTGAAGGCGCGCAACATCGCTCAAATGCACCCGCGCCTGCCCGAGCACAGCCTCCAAAGGGACCACCGTGCGAATCAAAGTCTCGTGAATAGAGGAACGTGTCAGTTGAGCCATTTCCGGAGACATTCGCCGCTGGTAGTGGGCCTGTTGAGAAATCTGATCCAAAATGGGATTCAATACAAGCAGCGGCACACATATGTTCATTGAGCCGACCGTCTCGCCCACGCACACTTCATAGCCAACAAGGATCACCATCTCGCTGCCTGCGACGATCTGAACGACCAACGGGTCGCTCTCTTGGTTGACCACGCCCATGCTGAACTCGATAAGTTGTTCCCAAGCGCGTTTCCAGCTATCGAGAATCATCAGCACAATGCGGTAAATAATCCGGTCCTCAATTTCGGTTAATTCGCGCGGGGCCGCCAAAGACATGCCCTTCCCACCCATGGCCCGGTCCACGATGGGAAAGACCATGGCGGGACTCATCTCGAGCACCGCCTTGCCGTCCAAAGGAGACATATCCAAGATGGACATCGACGTAGGACGCGAGACGGACAAAATGAACTCATCGTAGGTAAGCTGGTCAATCGAGGTAAGATCGACACGGACTACCGTGCGCAAGAAGGGAGGCATGGCAATGCCCAGCTCGCGCGCAAAGGCCTCGAACAAGCTCTGAAGCCCCTTGAGCTCTTCCTTCGACACCCGTTCGGGACGGCGAAAATCGTAGGTCGTCAGAACCGTCTGCTCGAACTTCTCCGGTTCCGGTGTTTCCTCGCCAATATCCCCATCGGATACTGCCGAAAGGAGCATATCCACTTCATCTCGACTGAGAATATCAGCCATCAAGCGCTCCCAATACTGGCCTGGTTCGAAGGCGGACCGCGCCCTCGATTTGAGAAGGCCCACTCATTATTATCGCGGAGTATAGCACAGCGGACGAGGGCGCGCAACCATTCCGGACAGCCATAACGCATTGATTCGCCATTAGATACAGAAGAATCTTGGCAAGGATGGACGCCTACACGACTGTTGCCGAAATCGCAGATTGCAGACTTTAGTCCACTAACTATCGGCGCATGGAAGGGCGGCTAGACCAAGCTCCTTACATCTGGAATTCTGCGACGGCGATGAGCGGATTTCCGTTTGGCGCCGGAATCAGATAATTGAGTTTGACTTCCTGTTTCCCAAAGATCTCAACACTGGTGGCCTCTTGATGTAGCGCGTCCAAGTGGAACACACCGGAAAACAGGTGGAACTTGCCCGTTTCTCGCTGGGTCCCGCGCGAGGGGCTGTCTATCGGATCTACAACGGGAAGTTTCAGGGGACAAGACGAATCGCCTGTCCCTGAAACTTCCCGTTGAGTTCAAGCTCGACTGGGACGCGCGCTAGCGTTGAACCAGTTTCATCATCATATTGCCGACTTTACGTGTGTCGAAGTAGGCGAAAGCCGCATCATTTTCCGGATTTCCGCTCTGAAGAACCCGAACCCCTTTGTCGGCCAGTTTGGCCGTCTCTTCCTCAAGATCCGCCACGGTGAATACGAAATCGTTTACGCCCTCCCCCCGCCGGTCCAAGGACTCCCGATAGATAGTCTCTCCTTCAAGCGGCTGTGTGAACTCATAGGTCATCGGGCCTATCTGGAGCGTCCGGGTTCTGGCCTTGACGGTTCCCGTCGAGGCCTCGCCGTTCACTTTGAAATCCGCCGTCGCGCCGCTGTCTAACGCTCCCTCCGGCTGAAACGTGCCCAGGCCCAGGTATTCATAGTACTCGACAGCTTTATCCAAATCCTCGACGCCTATTCCCAGGCCGCGGAAGGTCCAGCCGTTTAGTTCCAGGCGATCTCTGGCGGCCTTTTCCCTTTCGCTGCGCTTGCCGTCGGGATCAGGGCGAAGCGACAAGATGACGCCGCCGAATTTGGTCGTGTCGATGTGATTCTCCTCGATGAGACTGTCCTTCACGAATACGAAAGGCACCTCACACCCCTTTTCAACAACCAAGGGAACGGACTCCGCGTAAAGATCGGGCACGTTGAAACAGACGTGGTGGATAAACTCGACGTCTTTCTTGAGCCGCTTGGTCACCTCGACGTTCAGCGTGCCGATCTGACTGAAGGTCAAGAAGGTAGCCGCGTCGGCGGGCGTGGCGCCCACCGCTGGGCCGGTGGCCTTATGGAATCGTAGATTCAACGTTTCCGGCACTCTGGCATCCGGAGCCGGCGGAGGCCCAGGTTTTATGGGCAAGTGTATCCCTATGCCGATAGAATCATAGTAAGATGTGATCGCATCCATATCTTTCACATGTAGCGCTATATGACTTAGTACCCAGTCTTTTTGCATGTTGCCTCCTGTGTATTTGATTTGCCGGGTGCGCATACGCGCCCGCCCCGCTAGCCCGTAGTGCCGCACAGAGTGAGTTAACCAGAAAGAAAGCGCCGAGTCAAGGAAGATCGCAGCAGGTTCGAGCCCTGCGCCGCCGATCGAGGCGAGGATCCGTTGCGCAGTCAGTAACCACCAGCGGAGCTGCTGGCCTGAGGAAGAGCCCTGAAAAGGGGGGCTCGATCCAATCGGAGGAGGCGGCGAAATCGGCGACGCCGGAACGGCAGAGGCGGTGGCTTACTGATGAGTTACCGTTCTCAGGTGGCGGAATCGATATTGACGGCACTGGATTATGTGTGTATTCTGGCGAAGACATGTCCGCGGGGTTCCTTGGCGGGTCTATTGGGCGAACTTCCGCGCAGAAGGATTATGTAACTAACACGGGTATTGCACTACGCTATCCGAATAATCTAGAAGGAGGAATGATGGTTGCTTTTCGTACGGTGAGTAGACGGTTTCTAATCGTGGCGCTGGCTCTCTTGGCAGCGGGCCAGGCCAGCGCGAATTTTCCGTGGCACAAACCTATCGACCGCAATCCCGCTGAAGTACAGCGCATCATGGGGCCGCAAGTGCAGAAGGAGCCGTCCCGGGATCTGAACATTGTCTGGGTCTGGAGCATCGACAAGAGCCACGAAAAGGAGACCCACGAATACGGTTGGGTTATGGACCGCTTCGTGTTCGAGCTTCTGCCCAAGGTCCCGCGTGTCACGGCGACGCACGCGTATAATTTTCCAACGACGGAGCAATGGGAGAATGCCGACCTGGTCGTGTTCTATATGTGGCCGCATATTCGAGACTGGGGCGGCAATTGGGATTACGAGGACATGGACCGCTTCCAGAAACGCGGCGGCGGAATGATGTTTTTTCACATGGCCCTGCAAGAAAATTCGGGGATTGAATTGGCGAAGCGCATTGGGCTTGCGTGGCAACAACCGCCCAAGGGCAGCGGCGGACAGGTAACCGCTTGGGGACCGTTGCCCCCTTCGGCGAGCCTTACCCCTGAGGGGTTGAACCATACCATCTTCGAGCGCTTTCCGCCGAGGGTCACATTCCATGAGGAGACTTATTGGCACTTGACCGGGGACCCGGCAGATGTCACCACGCTGATGACGACGCCCGCTGGACCGACGATTGCGAACAAAGTGCCGCGTGTTCCGCCGAAGTTGGAAGATCTCGACGGCAAAAAGTGGCCGGTTATGTGGACGGCGGAGGTGGGTAAGGGGAAAGTTTTCGCCACGACTACGGGCCACAACTTCTTCACGTTCAACGATCCCTACTTCCGGATCATCATGCTGCGGGCAATGGCTTGGACTCTGAACGAGTCTTTCGACCCATTCAAGCCGCTGGTGACGCTCGAAACCGAACGCTGGTAGGTGACTGGAGAAGATTGCCGCGGTCGCTGTCGCTCCCTCGCAAAGACGGTTAAAGGTTTTATTTAGGATAGCAGTGTTCTTGGGATAGCAATGTGATCGCACGTAGCGGTCTTGTGAAGACGACGGCCGCGGTAGCTATCGGCGCGATCATTGGCGCGCTAAATGACCGAAATAGTGTCCAAGCCGTCCCATATGGAGTCGATCTCGCCCTGATCAACGCCGAAGGTCGCGCCCATGCGCGGCGCGGCTTCGGCGCGAACGAACTCGGGAGCGGGCCCGTGCATCGAACTGAACTCGGCGCGCTTGTTGAACGCGAGTTCGGTCCGCAGCGTTTCGCGGCCGATATCGATGATGTCGTCTTGAGTCACGTCGAGTTCATAGCAAGCGTTTAGGAGATCTCGGACGAATGACATCAGGACCTTGCGGTCCTCGGTAACCGCGAATTGACAGAGGCCCAGGGAGTCAAGCGTGGCATTCAAGATCTGTTCTCGAAGCGATTGCTCGACGGCGCTCGCGTCGTCCATTTCGTATTTCAGACCCGCGGTGTGGTCGGCCCCCATGGGGCTGGTGTGGTAGGTCACGCCTGTCGGCTTGCCGACGCGGGGATCGTGGGCGGGCATGGCTTGGCCTTTGAATGCCGGAACCCGTTCAACGCCCAGTGACTTGGCAGTGTTGACGACGCCGTCGGCTATCGTCATGCCGAGTTCGCCGCCCTGCTCGATCTCCTCTAAGATAGCATTGACCGCGACCACGTCGCCCATCGCGAACTTCCCCACGCTCGCGGCCACACCCAGCGCGCTGCCGATCTCGATTGAATCGACGCCAAGGTCGTCACACTTGCGGTCGAACCGCGCTACCGCGTCCGGGTCGGCAACTCCAAGGTTGGCCCCCATCAGCGCGAGGGTCTCATATTCGAGTGAGGAGGTGACATGTTTGCCGGCGGAATCGTGGTAGATGACGGAGCATTTCACGAGACAGCCCGGCATGCAGGCATCCATTTTGCCGCCCCGCCTTTTACCCTCCGCTTCGATGTTCTCGCCGAAAAGGTCCTCGACGCCCTCGACAGGCTCCCCGCTATAGTTCTTCGAGGGCGCACTGCCGATACGTGTGAGAGTGCCGAGAATGCCTGGCGTGCCGGTCTTACTCATCCTCTGAACCGATGGTTCGGCGGCGAGCAACTCGGGCCACTTACTCAAAATATCCTGGAAGACCTTCTTCTGCAACGGCGCCACCGTGGAAGTGCCCGCGTCGTCGACGAGAATCGCCTTGAGGCCCTTGGCGCCCATAACCGCCCCTAGGCCCCCGCGCGCCGCGTGGCGCGACGGACGCCCATCTTTGTCGGTCAGCGCGATACTCGCCGACTTCTGCTTGCGCTCGCCGACGACTCCAACGCTCATGGTGGAGACTAGCTTGCCATGCTTCTCATGCAGGGCCTCGACCAGGGCGTAGTTTCCCATCCCGCGATAGGCATCTGCGTCTTCAAAGGAGACGCCGTCCTTCGAGATCTTCACAACGTGAAGCTCTTGTCCCATTGGAGCGCCCTGGATGATGACCGCTCGAATCTCAAGCTTGTCGAGTTTCTGCGCCAGCGGCCCTCCGACGTTGGATTCCTTTATCCCGAAGGTCAACGGGCTCTTGGCGCCGATAGACATTCTTCCGAAGGAGGGTGCTATCGTGCCGGAAAGAGGACCCGTCGCCAGCACCAGGCGCGCATCAGTCCCTAGGGGATCCGCGTCCGGCGGCATTTCGGCGCTCAGTATCTTGGCCGTCAGACCGCGTCCGCCGACAATCGTCCACGCCTCTGGAAAGTACTCAAGGCTGGCCGTTAACGCGCACATATCAATACGAAGAATCTTCATCTCATGTCCTGGGGTCCTTCAGAACCCTACTACTGTGGATCCAGACTGGCGGCCCTTTGGACGCATCGCGGAATCCCACGCCGGTATAACTGTGTTTCGCCGTATGGAGATTGGCAGAACCAACTTTGTTCGCGCCCCGTTCCAGAAGCTCCTCCTTGATGTGCGCGCTTAGCGATTCAAGTTGACCCGTGAGCATAACACATCCTTCGCTCCGTCCGCCTGCGCTTGCAACGGCCCTTGTCTCTCCTGGCCTTGCCGAGCCCTACGACTCCCGATCTGAAACAAATGCGTCAGGGGCACTTATTCCAGGCTCGGCTCGCCGACTTGTTTGGGTATTGATTCATGCTGTTTCCACCCTATCCGTCATGCTGAGCGAAGCGAAGTATCTCTTCTTCATTGGGCTTCAGGCGCATCGAGATCCTTCACTTCGTTCAGGATGACAGAAAAAGCACGCTTTGCCTTGCCTTCAAAAGCGCCGCCAATTGAGAATCAATGCACTGGAACACTACTGTCCTAAACAGAACCTCCAACCGTCTTTGCGATGGAGCGATGCGGGCTAGATTCGAATCATCGCCCCTTTCTTGGCCGATTCATACGCCGCGACGGTCACCTCGACCGCCCGCAGTCCATCGACTCCCGATACGCTAGGCTCTCGGCGCTCCCGCACCGACTTAACGAAATCTTCCATAAGCGCCATGTTGGAGTCATCCCCCCAGGGGGCCCACTCATGGCGCATCGTTCGGTCGTCGTACACGTCCAACTTCTGAATGAACGCGTCTACATTCATGACGCCCTTCGATCCGATGAACTCCACTGTAACGTCGCCCCAGGTAGGAAAGCTCTCCGGCCGGTTCCAACTCGCCACGTGAGAAATCTTCAGTCCGTCTTCCATTTCCAGGTGGACGCTTCCTACGTCGTCGGTGTCGATGCCTTTGTGCAACAAGTTGCCCTTTTCGCAGAACACCTTGGTGAATTCATTCCCCGTCACCCAGCGCAACAAGTCCGCTACATGCACCGTGTGGTCCATCGTCGCGCCGCCGCCCGCCAGGACCTCTTCCGCAAACCAGCCACTGGGAAACCGGCCATTGTTCGTGGAGGCGGCTGCGTACAGCGTTCCAATCTCTCCCGCGCGAAGGCGGCGGCACGCCTCGACCAATGTCGTGGCGAACCTGCAAGGGAACGCGGTGCCCAGACCGACCTTCGCCCTCTTGCAGGCCTTCAACATGGCCTTGGCGTCCGCGACGGTGGAGGCCAGGGGCTTTTCGCACAAGATCCACTTGCTGGCCTTCGCGGCCATTTCGACCATCGCGCGATGCTTTACGTTTTCGGAGCAGACGATTACTCCGTCAATATCGGAACTCAGGAATTGCCCGGCATCGTTGTGGAATACGGAGCCGAATTCCTTCGCAGCCGCGCGTCCGCGCTTTGCGTTGTCGTCCCAGACCGCGGCAAGTTTCACGCCCTCCATGGCGTTGACGCAAGCCGCGTAGCTGTGCGCGTGCATGTGCGCGAAACTCATGATTCCGATTCGTACCATTTTATTCGTTACCTCACGAAGCCCTTAGCCCGGATCCGGACTCACTCCGGAACGGTCATCCTTCTACCCAACTTCGCCGATTGCAATGCCAATTCGGCGACCCGCACCGCCCGAAGGCCCGCCACGGTTGAGCCGGTCTTCTGCCCGCCAAGCCTGAGGCCTTCGAGGAAAACTCGCCAGTCTTTCAGATATGGGCTCTCGGAAACGATACACTCAGGCAAGTACGGCGAGAGCCTATCATTCTGCCTCTTTCGAGGCGATACGGCGACAGGCCGCTCCGCGGAGTCAAAGGCAATCATGCCCTCGCCTCCGCAGACTTCCGCTTTCACGCGGTATCCCTCTGTGTGCGCCCATGAACCGATGAGCTGAGCGATGGGGCCATTATTCACTTTGACCGTCGCCATGGCATAGTCAAGCGGAGTCGGTTTTAAGCGGAGAAGATTCTGACAAAATACAGACTCAATCAGGCCAAACACATGCTCAATCCAATCAAACTCGTGAATCAATAGATCGAAGGCCGCGCCGCCGCTTTGAGCATAGTCGCGGTACCAATTGCCCGCTCCCTTGGGGAACGTGCCGCCGCGGAACGTCCTCACAAAGCCCACGTCTCCGATCCGGCCCGTCGCCACCAGCGCCGCAATCTCTTGGTACTCCGGAGTGTAACGGGCCGCGCAGTTCACATGCAGGGACACCTTCGCTTTGCGCGCTGCCTCTTTGGCTCTGCGTCCTTCAGCGGATGAACGCGCGAAGGGCGTTTCGCAGAAGACATGTTTCCCCGCGCGGGCGGCGTCCACCACCAAGTCGGCGTGGCTGGGCGTAGGCGTGGCGACGACGACGATGTCCACATCGTCCCGCGAGAATAGGTTGGGCCTATCGGTTGCAACCGCGTCAAACGTTCTTGAAAGGGCCCTTGCCCGCGTTCGAGACGAGTCGGCGCAAGCGACAATATCGAGGCCACAGGCCGTCGCCATCTGGGCGTGAAGCGCGCCCATCGTTCCGCAACCGACTATCCCGACATTCAATCTCCATCCTCCGAAGCCAGCGGCCGAATCCTAGCGCAAGCCGACCCCAGCACCATACCGAGAATCTTGGCAGTTTGTCCATACACGCCAACAAGAGCAGTAGCTTCCAAATGATTGGATCCGTCAAGAGGCCGCGCCACTGTCTTGACGAAGCAACGCGATACCGTTCGATATGTTGTGGGTTGTCGTTGAAATCCCGGGCGCGGCTCGTATCGGCAGGCTAGGACAGGCCTTCCCTCTTGAGGGCTTTGCTCAATCCCGATTGTGTGATGCCGAGGAGTCCTGCCGCAACGAATTGATTGTTCTGGGCACGGCTCATCGCTTCCATGACCAGCTCTCGCTGACCTTCCTTCAGGGTAGGGAGTTCTTCAAACTGCGCAAAAGCAGACGCTCCTTCGGCTAGCTCCGCGGCTTGTGCTGGGCGAGTGGCGCGATTCTCTTCGATGTGCGCCTTGAAACGGTCCATAGACAGTATCTTCGATTCGTGCCGGCTCACGACGTCGAAAACCATGGCGTTCTTCACGCATTTGTGCAGAATGCTTTGGTCGATAGGCTTGAGCAAGTAGCCGTAGGCTCCGTCTTTCATCGATTCGACGGCCACGCCAATATCGTTGACTCCCGTGATGATAATGACCGGGATTTCGGGATACTGGGCGGCGATCTCCTTGAGCAGTTCCTGGCCCGAGATATGGGGCATGGTGAGATCCAACAAGATGACGTCGATTTCCTCCGCGCTCATCATTTCGAGGACTTTCCGGCTATCCGAACAACTGCGCGTGTTCCGGATCCCGTCTGAGTGGAGCGCGAAGGTGCAAGTCTGGACCACCGCCAGTTCGTCATCGACTACTAGGACGGGACACACCTCCCCCTTTCCCCACGGTTCTTATCGCGCCGGCTGCTCCGCTTTCGCGTTGCATTCGCCCGTGGGAGGGGGGTGCTCTCAAGGAAGGTTGTTCTTTTGGATCGCTATCTGAATGTTCCCCGCGAAGACCTATTCGCGGCGGTTGCTCAAACGTTCTGAGAATGTTCCAGAAACGGTTCCATTCTATGCAAGTTCCTGCAACTCAGATAGAATTACTCCCTCATGATAGGGCCTTTTCATATGGGTTTCCCACTTTGCAGCTTCCCCGTTTACAGGCTGATTGATTCCTGGCGCGGGTATCCGGGCCAGGCCCTTACCACCGGACGATGGAGGAGCCCCAGGTCAACCCAGCGCCAAAGGAAACGAAGAGCACATGATCGCCCTCCTCGATTCGGCCGGCGGCGTTGGCCTCGTGCAGCGCGATGGGGATCGAGGCGGCAATCGTGTTGCCCACTTTGTCGATGTTGACGTATACGCGCTCCATCGGCATTCCCATGCGTTTCGCCGCCGATTCAAGGATTCGGGTGTTCGCTTGGTGAGGCACGAACAGTTTGATATCGTCTATCGACAACCCGGTCGCGTCCAGTGCCTGCTGAGCCGCTTCCGGGAACGCCGTCACGGCTCTCTTGAACAACTCCCTCCCGTTCATATTGACCGTAAAAGGAGGAAACTCCTCGATGTTCTCTTTGGTCGACGGCCACTTCGCGCCGCCGTACGGAACTATCAGGACATCCTGGTCCGAACCGTCCGAACCGAGGCGCATTGAGAGAACTCCCGAATCCCCCTCGTCCGCTTGCAAAACGACCGCCCCTGCCCCGTCTCCGAAAAGGACTCCTGTGTCCCGGTTCTCGTAGATGATCCGGTTCGAAACAAGCTCGGCGCACACAATGCCAACCGTCTTGAACAGGCCCGACTCGATAAACGACGTCCCGGCGCCGAGGCCGTACATGAAGCCCGAGCACGCCGCTCCGATATCGAAGGCGGCCGCGTTGACCGCGCCCAGCTTTGCTTGAACCACGCAAGCGCTCGCCGGGAGCAGATAGTCCGGAGTGATGGTGCAACAGATGACGACGTCCAGTTCCTTGGCGTTCATACCGGCGTTATCTATCGCGACTTGAAGTGCTCGCGCGGCCAGATCCGAGGTAGTCTCGCCCGGTTCGGCCACGCGCCGCTCACGGATCCCTGTCCGTTTCACGATCCATTCGTCTGTGGTATCCGCCATGGATTCGAGGTCTTTGTTCGACAGGATTTTCTCGGGCAAGAAGTTGCCTGTTCCGGTAATCCGCGCGCGCGTCATGATGTCGTTTTCCTTGGGTAGATGATGGAAATACCGGGGAGCAGAGACCGGCTGGCTCGATTCCTTGCGGCGTTGGCGCCGGAGATCGTGGCCGAAGCCTGTGCCAAAGTCGAAAAAAAGACTATCACATCGCGAGTATCGATCCAACGCCGCCTCGCGTCCGAGCACACGCGCAACGATTCGGCTCAAAACGACTCGTCGAAGACCGAAGGTTGACACGGCGGTCTGGCGCTTCTACAATAGCTCCATGATTCGTTCAATACGCCGGAAGGCGTCAGTCGCTGGTCGGTGGAACAGTGCATGAAGCAGTCTCTACTTGATCTCGTCGATGTAATTCTCCGAAGAATCCAGGATCGGTCGGACGATCTGCCCTCGGAGAACGGGATTCGCACGTGGTTAGTCCGCGAGGGCTACACCAAAGGCGACATCGACGCCGCTATGAAGTTGGTCGGACCGCGATTTTCGTCCGCCGCGCCTATGCGCGAACGCGGACCGGGTCAGGTTCGTCAACTTTCGCCTTTTGAGATGTACAAACTAACGCCCGAAGCCCGCGATGCGCTGGCCCGCCTCGAACTCTATGACATCATCGACACATCGGAGCGTGAGTACATTCTGGAGCGTCTAGATCAGTTTGAAGGCTCGGTGGGCGTTAACGAACTCGATTACTTGGTTAGCTGGATCGTGTGCGGAAATCGCGACGTGGAATCTCAGCAGACCATTTACAATGTCATGGAAGGCAATACCGAAGTTCGGCACTAGGAATCGTACTAGATCCATTCCGGCGCCCGCCCTTTTCCCAGGGCGCGGCGTCGTTGCAATATAGGGAATCACTTGGCCCCGTCTGGGCGCCCATGGATTCTTGCGGCATTGGGCTTGAAGCGCGGCACTCCGGTTCGAGGCAGTCGCGTGTGACGGAGAGGAACCAAGACACCTGTGAAACTTGTTATTGTGGAGTCGCCCGCCAAGGCGAAAACCATCGAAAAATTTCTCGGCAAGGGCTATAGGGTCGTTGCGAGCTATGGCCACATTCGCGATCTGCCCAGTTCCGCCGACGAAATTCCGGCGGAGTTCAAAAAGGAAAAATGGGCGCGGTTGGCTGTCGATGTGGAAGACGGCTATAAGCCTATCTACGTCGTCTCCAGCGATAACAGAAAGAGAATCAGCGACCTCAAGAAACTGGTGAAGGACGCCGAGGAGATTATTCTCGCGACGGATGAAGACCGCGAAGGCGAATCGATCAGTTGGCATCTGCTCGAAATCCTCAAGCCCAGCGTCCCGGTTCAGCGAATCGTATTCCACGAAATCACCCAGGCCGCTATCGACGAGGCTATCGCCAACCCACGCGAAGTGGATATGGAACTCGTCCGCGCCCAAGAGAGCCGCCGGATCCTCGACCGCCTTTTCGGATACTCTTTGTCGCCCGTGTTGTGGAAGAAGATAAGGCCCCGCCTTGCCGCGGGTCGCGTCCAGAGCCCTGCAGTGCGCCTCGTCGTGGAACGCGAAGAAGAACGAAGGGCCTTTCGGAAAGCGGAATATTGGGACATCGACGCGCGCCTCGCCAAGGCCGACAACGAGTTCACGGCCACCCTCGTCTCCGTATCGGATAGACGCATCGCTTCGGGCAAGGATTTCGATGCCGAGACCGGCGAGCTGAACCCAAAATCTGACATTCTGTGGCTTCGCGAAGAGGAAGCGCGGAGCGTCGCCGCATCCCTCGAAACGCATACGCCGTGGAAGGCCGCGCGCGTCGGTCAGAAGCCGGCGAAATTGCGTCCCGATCCGCCCTTGATCACCTCATCGCTCCAGCGCGCGGCCAGCGGACTGTTGGGCTTCGCGCCCAAACGCACCATGAGCGTGGCCCAACGCTTGTACGAAGGCGTCAACCTCGGCGGCGGCGACCGCGAAGGCCTTATCACCTATATGCGTACCGATTCGGTGACTCTGAGCCAGGATGCCTTGTCGGAGGCGCGGTGGGTCATCTGCGACACTTTCGGCGAGAAGTTTCACCAGATCCGAACCTACGCGACGAAATCCAAATTGGCGCAGGAGGCCCACGAAGCGATTCGCCCGACCAAACTCGGCCGAACGCCTGAGGAGGTGGCCAAGTATCCGGATCTCGATGAAGACGCGAAGAAGCTGTACCGCCTCATCTGGCGGAGGACCCTTGCCAGTCAGATGGCGGACGCGCAACTGTTGAAGACAACCATAGAATTCGAGACGGAGATCGACGGCGGTACGGCGGTACTGCGTTCGAACGGCTCGGTTGTGACGTTCCCCGGCTTTCTCCGGGTCGCCGATTCGAGCCAGAAAGACACTGTGTTGCCTGATGTGAAGCAGGGCGATAATGTGGTCTGCGCGGAAGACAACGGCTTCGTATCCCAGGGTAGCGAGTCCATCGCTATGCTGAGTGTCGAGCCCCTGCAACACGAGACCAAACCGCGCGCGCGGTACACCGAGGCATCGCTCATCCAACGCCTTGAAGAAGAGGGGATAGGCCGGCCATCTACCTACGCGCCGACCATCACCGCCATTCAGAAGCACTACGTAGACCTTAAAGGCAAGGCCCTCGTTCCTACCTACGTGGCGATCGCGACGACTCAAATGCTCCGTGAACATTTCAGCGAATACGCAGATCTCAATTTCACCGCCCGCATGGAAGACGCCCTCGACAACATCGCCAGCGGCCAGCAGAAACCTGTCGAATTCTTGGACAGTTTCTACCGCGGCAAGGGCGACTTCGGCAAAGGCCTCGAATCTGAGATCGAAAAAAAACTTCCTGAGATCGATTTCCCGGTGATCGCGCTGGGCGAAGAACCCGACACCGGGAAGCCGTGGGTCGTGCGTCCTGGCAAAACGACGCCCTTTGTGCAGCGGGGCGAGGGTGGCGCGGGAAACACGGCAAGCATCCCCGAAGACCTCACCTTCGAAGACCTGGATGTCGAGAAAGCCGCCGCCCTCCTCGAAGAAAGAGCCAAAGGCGACGAGCCCATCGGAGTCCACCCGGATACCGGCGAAAAAATCTATTTTCTGGTAGGGCGCTTCGGTCCGTACCTGCAACTTGGGGAAGTTACTGAGGAAAATAAGAAGCCGCGGCGCGCGAGCCTTTCCCGGGGAATCACACGGGACGAGATGACCCTTCCCTTGGCCCTCAAGCTCCTTTCGCTTCCCAGAGTACTGGGTGAGCACCCGGAATCGAAGGAAGAAGTCTCCGCCGCGATCGGGCGGTTCGGCCCCTACGTCAAACAAGAGAAGGAATTCCGCAGCCTAGAAGACACCGACGATGTATATACCGTCACCCTGGAGCGCGCCCTGCATCTTCTCGCGCAGCCGAAGAAATCGCGCCGCGCCACAAAGAAGATCATTGCCACTCTCGGCAACGACCCCAACGGCGACGGCAAGATAGAGGTCATCGATGGCCGCTACGGCCCCTACGTGTCCAACGGCGAAGTCAACGCCACCGTTCCAAAAGACAAAGATCCCGCAAAAGTGACTCTCGCCGAAGCGCTCGACTTGGTCGACAATGCGCCGAAGCGCAAGAAAAAGGTCACGAAGAAGAAGGCCAAATCGAAGACCAAGTCGAAAGCCAAACCGAGGGCGAAGGCGTAGATACGGAAGTTCCAAGGGCGAAGAACCGCCGCAAGCCTTTAGTCGTTGTCCACGCGGAAAGGAACCTTTGGCATGTCAAAACGCCTCGACGGTAAGAGAGCGCTCATCACTAACGCCAATCTCTATATGGGCGAGCCCATCGCGAAGTTGTTCGCGAAAGAGGGCGCGGAAGTCATGGCGAATACGGACGACCTGACGGAGAAAGGCGCGGCGGAGGCAGTGATCGAGGCCGCCGATCCACTGGATATCCTTGTGGCAAATCTTGCCGAGGACAAGGAGCAGATGGATTTTCTCCATAAGATCCGGGACGAAGATTGGTTCGGCTTCTTTGACCGCATCGTACACCCGCTCATGCGCCTCGCACGCGCCGCGATCCCGCCCATGGTCGAGCGCGGCGCCGGCAAAGTCGTCGCCATTACCAGCGCAGCGCCCCTGCGCGGCATCCCCAAGTGCTCCGCCTACTGCGCCGCGCGGGGAGCGCAAAACGCCTTCATCCGCGCCATCGGACTCGAAGTCGCGCGGAGCAACGTCCAAGTCAACGCCGTCGCGCAAAACTACGTCGAAAACCCCTCTTACTACCCCGAGGAGATGCTCGCCGACGAGAAGATGATGGAGCGCATGATGAAGGCGATACCGGCGAAACGCCTCGGGAAAGGATGGGAATCCGCCGAACTGGCGCTGTTCCTTGCCTCAGACAAGAGCGACTTCATGGTCGGGCAAGTCGTCCCGTTCGCGGGCGGATGGGCCACTACGACCGGATAACCGTCTCCGCCCACATGAACTAGGCCATCTTCTTGAGCATCGTTTCGATGTTGTCCACGCCCCGATGCTTGACCGTCAGGTCTCCCCGGCTCTTGACGCCCAACCCCAGTTTCCCTGCGTGAACGATCATCGGATGTTCCCAGGGTGACACATTCTTCCAGCGCTCCTCGTTTCCAACGGCGCGTATCAGCCCAACCCCAGTAACATCCGCGGCGACCCGGTCGCGGCTGGCGATAATCGTGTCGGCCTTCGTAGACGTGCCGTCAATATGGCTGCCCTGATAAATAGGCCTCGTTCCATCGATGATGTTGAGGCTCGGAGCCAATCCCAAGTTCAACTCCACGATGGAACGCGAGATCGGCGTGGCGTCCGCCAAGGTTGTGAAATAGGCCCCGCCGGCCATGTTCTGCTTTCCCTTGGCTGGCGTACTGATCTCGCCGTGGCGGGCGTGGAAGAACCGACGTGTCGTGAAGGGATCGCTCATGCCGACAAAGGCCTTCATGCACATGGTCAGCCATGACATGTTGTGGACTTTCGCGCAGGGCACATTGATCACATGGTCCACCTGGAACAGGAATTCGGCCAAGGCGAAGCCGGCGCTCTTGCCCTTATCGGAAAAGTGCTTCGCAAGGGGATGATGAATCTGACGCCATGTGGGCGAGCCGTTCTGCATGTAGTCTTGCGCTTCGTCTAATCCCACGGGAATGACCCTGACGCCGCCGCCAATGTCATGTTCGGCCTGCTTAGCGGCATCGAGATGACCGGTCGCCTTCATTACCTCCGTGGGCGTTTGCCCGGCGAAGCATCGGTCGCTTACGAAAATGGTTTCGCTACCCGCTTCCGCGGCGAGTTTGGCCACTTCGTAGACCACTTCCGGATTGGTGGTTGCGGGATGGCCGACGGCGGCCACTTGATTCGGCTTGATCAGTACGCGTTGGCCCAGTTCAATGAAATCCATGCCGCCCGCCAACTCGACGGCCTGGCTTACGGCCTTGGCGATGGATGAGCTCTTGGCCACCCCAACGGTAGACTTGATAACGGGCTCCGCTCCCGCGTGGAGTCCCGGTGCCAGCCCTGCGGCCACGGCCGATGCGCCCGCCATCTTCAAAAAGTCGCGGCGGCTATGACTGTGCGCGCTTTTGGCGCTCATAGAATGATCCTCCACACTGCGCCAACCCGTTTGGCTCAGTAACGACAAACGCCACTGCCTCTGCCGCCGCTTCCCCGCCGATGCTCCTCTCGGCCACAGTATGCCGATCGCCGTGCAATGTCAACACTCCCCCACGCTCCAATACGAATAGCGGCGCTACGCCGGCGCTCGGACTGTCCCAAAGGAAACTATTCCGATTCACTCCCGGTTTCGCGGTATACTGCGCGTCGCAGGCCCACCCATCGGACACCTGCGCCGTAACCTTTCAGAGGCCGGAAGACTTGAACAACCATGCCAGAGCACCCCTCTCGTTCCGCGAGAAAGTGCGCGACATCATTTTTGAAGCCGATACTCACACGGGCAAGCTGTTCGATGTCCTGCTCATCATCATAATCGGGTTAAGCATCATAGCCGTGATGCTGGATAGCGTGGCGGTAGTTAATGACGCCTACGCCATCCCATTATACATTCTCGAATGGGTTTTCACCGTCATGTTCACGGCCGAGTACCTCGTCCGGCTTTGGTGTATCGGAAGACCCATGAAGTATGCCACCAGTTTCTTCGGCGTCGTCGATCTCCTGTCCATTCTTCCCACGTACATCAGCCTCCTGTTTCCAGGCACACAATACATGCTGGTGGTCCGTGTCATCCGTGTGCTGCGCGTCTTCCGCGTGCTGAAATTCGTCAAATACGTCAGCGAAGCCGACACCCTCATGAAAGCGTTGCGAGCCAGCCGCAGAAAAGTCGTAGTCTTCCTGTTCGTTGTCGCGTCATTGGTCATCATTCTCGGTTCGCTCATGTATCTCATCGAAGGAGGAGAAAACGGATTCACCAGCATCCCTATCTGCGTCTACTGGGCCATTGTTACGATCACTACCGTCGGCTATGGCGATGTGTCGCCCCAGACCGATCTCGGGAAGGCCCTGGCTTCTTTGGTGATGGTACTTGGCTACTGCATCCTGGCCGTTCCGACTGGGATTGTCACCGCCGAAATGACCCGTTACGGCCGCGCGGAATTCAACACGAGAGTCTGCGGCGAATGCAGCAAAGAAGGCCACGAGTCCGACGCGGTCCACTGCAAGTACTGCGGTGCGGAGTTGTGATACCGCTGGACCCGTTAAGGGCGCATTTCCTGCAGCTTCCTATAAGGCCTTATTTCTGAATGCTTTATCGAATTTCATATCAACCTGGTGGCACGGGCATCCTGCCCGTGTTTCATGGGCCGGAAGCCCATGCCACGTTGCTCCGCGTTCTTATTCCAATTTCCCGCGAAGCGGGTTCTGACTCACAATGACGGCGCGCGCGGAATCCGATGAGCATTGACGTCGACTTTATCGAGGTCATGTCCCCGCTTGAACGCGTTTCCGTTGCGAGCGGCCTCATCTACATCTTCCTGAGCGTTCGCCAGAAACCTTTGTGCTGGCCTTTCGGCATCGTGAGCACGGGGGCGTGGATGATCGTTGTATTCCAGGGCAAGCTGTATATGGATTCCATCTTGCAGCTCATCTATGTCGTCTTGGGCTTCTACGGATGGTACGGTTGGCTGCGCGGGAGCACCGACAGCACACCGCTTCCGGTATCGCGAATCACGCGAAGACAATCCGCCGTTTTCCTCGCGATCGGCGTTGCGTCGGCGATTCCCCTCGGGCTCGTATCCCAGTTTCTCCTCGAGGCGGATTTCCCCTGGTGGGATACGGTCACCACCGTCATGAGCATTATCGCCACGTATCTCTTGGCAAGGAAGGTCCTCGAAAATTGGGTTCTCTGGATTGTGGCTGATTCCATGTACATTGCCATCTACTATGCCAAGGGTTGGAACGGATACGCGGTCCTTATGGCCATCTATACGGCGATGGCCTTCGTCGGGCTGTGGAATTGGCGCCGAGACTACGTCTCGTCCACGGCGGAGTGAGCGGAACGTGGATCCTCCTCCCGAGACGGCAGTCCTTATCGGGGCCGAGTCCACCGGCAAGACAACTCTGGCTGCCCAGCTTGCCGAACACTACGGGACAATATGGTGTCCCGAATATGCGCGAGAATTCGCGGAACGCAAAGGCGATGCCCTTGACTTCGGTGACGTCGAGGCCATTGCCAAGGGCCAACTCGCGCTCGAAGAGGAGTATCTCGAACGTGCGGGAAGACTGCTCGTCTTCGATACCAACATTCTCTCTACCATCGTGTACAGCAATCACTATTACGCGGCTTCCCCAGACTGGGTAGAGGCCGCGCTTAGAGCCCGCGCCTATGGACTCTATCTCCTCATGGACGTTGACGTGCCCTGGGAACCCGACTCGGTGCGCGACGCTACCGACATCCGCGGACAGATTCACGAACGATTCAGGAAAGCCCTTCGCGTCTACGGATGCCGCCATATCGAGATTCAGGGCGATTGGTCCGGACGCTTCGATAAGGCCGTTCTTGAAATCGACGCTCTTTTGACGAGATCTTGAGGCGTAGCGCGTAGCAGCCGCCCTTTGCCACGCTTGAATCCTGCCCGCCCATTTCCTCATTATGTGACACTGTGAAGACGTGGAATCCTCGCGTTCAGCTCAAAGGAACGTCTAGTGTTGCACTCACCTAGGAATATCTATAGGAGCGGCTTTGCCTTGGGCGCGCTGTTTCTGTCGTCCGTGAACCCCGCGCACTCGACCGAAACGGACCAATTCCTTACCTGGGACGTCGAGCTTCAGGATAGCGCCGAACACCTAAATCGACACTTGAACGAAGAGCTACATACTTTCGTGGCCCGGATGAACGAGCGCAAGCGCCCCGTGCGCACCCGCGAAGAGATGGCTTCCGAATTCTTCAGTTTCATTTTCCGCAACCTTCTCTCGCCACGAATCCGCAGATGGCTCTCGACTTCCCCAGAGATCGACCGATTCCCCGACATGTCGGTCTCCTACTTTCAATATCAGGACATGAGCATCTACCGTCGCCATTCTTTCCCCTATCTCCTACCCATGGCGCGCACGATCCGAATCGGCGAAATCTATCTTGGCATCGACAAGATATGTCACTTTTTTGGCTTTGGCCGGCGTTACTTCCTCAAATACCAGCAGCTCCGGGACAACGGAGAGGGTCATGAAGAGGCCATGGAACGGGTGATCCGCATCGGCATATCCCAGGAACAGAGCGTCGTCGGCAAACTGGTGGATGGCATCTTCTCGAGCGGTGACCTGGAGGCAAATTTTCAGGGATTGCTGCTCGGGCTCGACTTGGCATCGGAGGAGACTCCTTTCTTTGAACGCGTTGATGGCGACTGGAAGATTCTTCGGGCCATCGACATCGTCCTTTACGTTACTCCAGGCTTCGACGAAACGTACAACCCCTCCCACTACTGGGCGCTGCGGAAAGAATACGTGCTGCCCATCGTGAAAAGCGAGTACTGCGAAACCTTCTACTCGCCGACAGTCCTGGCGCGATTCGCGCGATATGGGCAATACGAACCAAGCCTCTCCGCGCGCCTGGTCGAAGAATACTTCGATTCGAGACGGCGCAATCCGAGGAGCCTGCAATCACTCGAGGCACTGTGCGAGGCCTGCTGCGGCGAATCAACACAAGAAGTGGCGAACGAGCGCTACGAAAAAGCGGCGCCCTAATGCGGCCCTCAATAGTACTCGCCTTAGGCCTATTCCAGATCGCCTCCGTTGCCTGCGCTGACGACGCCGCGTGGCTCGGCGATTCAGCGCCGCAGCGGCTCACGGTCGGTGACGGATTCGACCGCGCCGTGGACCCACGCGAGCCGCCTCCCTCCAAATGGTTCGTTAAGTTTGCGGCTGTGAACGCGTACCCCAAAATGGAGAGCGAAAAGCCGATCGAAACCCTCTTCAATCCCGCCATGCGCCTATTGGCACCCCGTTTCGACGACGTTCGAACGGTCAGCAAATTCCGCGACAAGGGCCGGCTGTGGCCGCCGCATGCCGGATTCGGTCGCGTTCTCTCCGAGCGCTGGGTTCTCTCGTTTCAGGGCGGATATGTCATCGGCAAAGTTCGGACGAAGGCGAACGACGCCAGCAGGTTTCGTTTGCCCCTCCACACCGATTTGGAGATAAAGCGAGGGGCCTACTTCGTGGGCGCCAGCCTCGACTTCTATCCCTTCAAGATACCAGAGCGAAAACAGTTTCACGGCCTGATGGACCGGCTTCGGGCGGCTCGGCCGATGGTCGGCGTGTCCGTAACCTGGACTCATTCCACGTACACGGCTAAGATAAAAGCCGGTTTCAAGCCCTTCCCCAATATCCTGAACCTCGAATTGGAGAACGCTTGGAGAATCCCGAGCATCAGTCCGCGCGTAGGCTTCGACGTTCCGTTGACAAGGCGGACCCAGATTGGCTTCGATGCAGGCTACAATTTTTTTGCCGAAGAACAGCAGGATTTCGACGGCCCGTCGTATACAATCGCATGGAAGTTCTTCTTCAGATAGCGTGGCAAGATGCCGATCGTGAGGTGCGACCTGTCCAGGCGATTCGTGTTTTGGCTAGCCCGGATATTTCACCATCCCTATTTAGAAAGGCCGATTCCCTTCGCATAAAGGCCTTGCGAGAAGCACTTTAAGCACACGATAAGGAGTCGGCTTTATGAAGACAGAGTGTGCACCGGTTCAGATCGAATTTACAGGGCTGGGGCGGCGCACGGTTCGAGGCGCGTTTGACGGGGGCCATATCAGTTTGGACGGT